>CAXTFU010000026.1:0-5426 GCA_964243385.1 uncultured bacterium
GCGTCATGCCGATGCCGACGATGATGAGCGGCGCGCCCGACCGCAGGATGTCGATGAGGCTGCCGTAGAGGTGGCCGTCCTGCATCGTGAGCGAGAAGAAGGACGCCGAGAAGAGCAGGTTGCTGACGAGCAGGGCGACCAGGATGACCACCGGCCACAGCAGGCGGTGCCGCAGCAGGCGGTGCAGCCCGGTCATCCCCGCGCTCCGCTCGCGATGACGTCGACGACCCGGTCGACGGTCACGTCGGGACCGTTGGCGAGCTCGTCGACCACCGCGCGGTCGCGCAGGACCACGACCTTGTGGCTGAGCCGCAGCACCTCCTCGAGCTCGGCCGAGACGTAGACCACGGACATGCCCTCCTCCGCCAGCGTGACGACCAGCCGCTGGATCTCGGCCTTGGCGCCGATGTCGATGCCGCGGGTGGGCTCGTCCAGGATGAGCAGCCGCGGTTGCGTGATGAGCCAGCGGGCGAGCAGCACCTTCTGCTGGTTGCCGCCGCTGAGGTTCTTGACCAAGTGCTCCGGGCTCGCCGGCCGGATGTCGAGGGCGGCCACGTACCGCTGCGCCAGCTCGTCCTGCTGCTTGCGGGCGATCGGCCGCAGCCACCCGCGGCTCGCCTGCAGCGCGAGCACGATGTTCTCGCGGACGGTGAGGTCCGGGACGAGGCCCTCGGTCCGCCGGTTCTCCGAGCAGAAGCCGATGCCGTGCCCGGTCGCGACGCGCGGCGCGGTCAGCGACACGGGCTCGCCGTCGATGCGCAGCGTCCCGGCGTCGGAGGCGTCGGCGCCGAACAGCAGCCGGGCGAGCTCGGTGCGGCCCGAGCCGAGCAGCCCGGCGAGGCCGACGACCTCGCCGGCGCGGATCGAGAGGTCGAACGGCGCGATGCCGCCGGTGCGCCCGAGCCCCTCGGCCCGCAGCAGCGGCTCGCCGGCCGCCACGGCGCCGGGGGCCTTGTCGTCGAGCGCCTCGAGGGTCTCGAGCTCCTTGCCGATCATGCGCGAGATCAGCTCGACCTGGGGCAGCTCGCGGGTCAGGTGCTCGCTGACCAGCCGGCCGTTGCGCAGGATGGTCATGCGGTCGGAGATCGCGTAGACCTGGTCCAGGAAGTGCGACACGAACACGATCGCGAGCCCCTCGGCCTGCAGCTGCCGGATCACCCGGAACAGCTGCTCGACCTCGTGGGCGTCCAGGCTCGACGTCGGCTCGTCGAGGATGAGCACCCGGGCGTCGATGTCGACCGCCCGGGCGATGGACACCATCTGCTGCACCGCCAGTGAGAAGGAGCCCAGCGGGGCGGACACGTCGACGTCGACGTCGACCCGCGCGAGGGCCAGCGCCGCGCGCCGGCGCATCTCGCCCCACGAGATCCGGCCCAGCCGCCGCGGTTCACGTCCGATGAAGACGTTCTCCGCGACGGACAGGTTCGTGCACAGGTTGACCTCCTGGTACACGGTGCTGATGCCGGCCTGCTGCGCCTCCAGCGGGCTGGAGAAGCGGACCGGCCGGCCGCCGAGGCGGATCTCGCCGCGCTGGACGTCGTGGACGCCGGTCAGCACCTTGATGAGCGTCGACTTGCCGGCGCCGTTCTCCCCCATGAGGGCGTGCACCTCGCCGGCGAACAGCCGGAGGTCGACGTCGGCGAGGGCGACCACCCCGGGGAACTCCTTGCCGATGCCCTGCATCGTCAGGACGGGCTCGGGGTCCGGCCGCTGCGCGTGCGGGAGCTGCATGAGGGGATCGTCCTCGCCGAGTCGGGAGCGGTCAGCCGGTCGCGCTGGTCCGCCGGTGGGGCTGGCCGCCGCTAGTACTGGCGGTCGGCCAGCACCTCCTTGGCCTGCGCCTGGGTGAAGGTCGTCTCCTCGGTCTGGACGCGCTGCGGGATGTCCTCGCCGTCGACGACCTTCTGCGCGAGGTCCATGAGCTGCTCGCCCAGCAGCGGGTTGCACTCGACGATGAAGTTGATCTCGCCGTTCGCGAGCGCCGTCATGCCGTCCTTGACCGCGTCGATGGTCACGATCTTGATGTCCTTGCCGGGCACCTTGCCCGCGGCCTTGATGGCCTCGATCGCACCCAGGCCCATGTCGTCGTTGTGGGCGTAGAGGACGTCGATCTTCGGCTGCGACTTCAGGAAGGCCTCCATGACCTCCTTGCCCTTGGCCCGGGTGAACTCGCCGGTCTGCGACTCGACGATCTCCAGGTCGGGGTCGGCCTCGATGGCCTGAGCGAAGCCGGCCTTGCGGTCGTTCGCGGGCGCCGAGCCCGTCGTGCCCTGCAGCTCGACGATGTTCACCGGCCCGCTGGCGTCCTTGAACTCCTCGGCGACCCACTGGCCGGCCTTCTCGCCCTCGAGCACGAAGTCGGAGCCGAGGAACGTCTCGTAGAGCGAGGTGTCCTTGGAGTCGACCGCGCGGTCGGTGAGGATCACCGGGATCTTGGCGCGCTTGGCCTCCTGCAGGACGGCGTCCCAGCCGCTCTCGACGACGGGCGAGAACGCGATGACGTCGACCTTCTGCGCGATGTAGGTGCGCATGGCCTTGATCTGGTTCTCCTGCTTCTGCTGCGCGTCGGAGAACTTCAGCTCGACGCCGGCCTCCTCGGCGGCGGACTGGATGGACTTGGTGTTGGCGGTGCGCCACCCGCTCTCGGCGCCGACTTGGGCGAAGCCCATCACCAGGCCGTCCCCGCCACCGCCGCCGCCGCCGGAGGAGCCGACGGACTCGGTGGAGTCGCCACCGCCGCACGCCGCGAGGCTGGCGGCGAGACCGAGCGCCAGGACGGTGGATGAGAGCTTGTTGAACACGAGGGCTCCTTGGAGGTCCGGCTGCACGGGCAGCGTCGGAGGTCTGGCTCGAGGGCGTGCGCGGTCCCGGGTCGAGCGCTCCGCACCGGCGGTCCGCCGATGTGAGCGCTAACACGTGACGTGATAGTCGTCACCACGTCTTCGGTCGTCAAGTGGGTTGCGCAACGATTGCGTCTCGGCGTCCGCCCGCTGCACGCCGTGGGGCAGCCGGCAGCGCCCGAGCGGCGGAGGCCGCCAGGCACCGTTCGTGAGCGCTCACAACCCGGGGCCGGCGGTCGTCCGCACCACCGGCCCGGGGCGTCCGGTCAGTCCGGGGGCAGGGCCGCCACGAGCGCCTCGAGCTCCTCCTTGGCCCGCGCGGCCTCGAGGACGAGCGCGGCCCGGGCCACGCCGGTGGCCGAGGCGGCGACCTCGTAGGCGCGCGCCGCGACCTGCGCCGACTCCACGATCGCCTGCAGGTCGAACTCCCGCTCCGGCTCGACCTTCAGCACGCCGACCGCCGAGACGAAGGCGCCGAGCGCCTGCGCGGTGGTCGCCGGGTCGGTCGGGTCGGGCGCGGCCTCGATGGCCATCTTGGCCTGTCCGTACATGCCCTGCACGATGTCGCGGAACGTCGGCTCCGCCTCCGGGGTGGGCGACGGGCTCGGGCTCGGGCTGGCACTGGAGCCGGGGACGGGCGCTGCCGCCTCCCCCTCGCCGCCGCAGCCGGACACGGCCAGGAGGACCACGAGCAGCGCTGCAGCCGGGCGGCGGGACATGGGCCGAGCGTAGGACGCCGCTCGGGCGCTCGCCCGCGCACCTCGCCGACGCGGCGGGGCCGGCCCCCGGGCAGGACCGGCCCGGTCAGCCGCCGAGCTGGCCGAGCGCGAAGGCGGTCAGGAAGCCGGCGCCGGCCAGCAGCCCGGCCTCGTCGCGGCTGCCCTCGACGGCCTCGGGGATCATCGTGTCGATGAGCATGGCGAGGATCGCGCCGGCGGCCAGCGCCGTCATCGCCGCGATGCCGGTGTCGCCGAGTGCCGAGCCGCCGAGGTAGCCGGCCACGGCGGCGACGCCGCTCGCGAGCGCGATCCCGCCCCAGACGCCGAAGACGTACGCCGCGCTGCGCCCGGCCCCCTTCATCCCGACCGCGCTGGACAGCCCCTCGGGCAGGTTCGAGATGAAGATGGCGGCGACCGTGGCCAGGCCCACCCCTGCGCCGCCGAGCAGGCTCACGCCGATGACCGCCGACTCCGGCACGCCGTCCAGCAGCGCCCCGACGGCGATCGCCGCGCCGCTGCCCCCCTGGTCCGACTCGCTCGACTGCTGGCCCCCGGAGCGCTTGCGGTGGTGCGCGCCCTGGCCGGACAGCGCGGCGTTCGCGGCGCTGTAGACGACCGCTCCCACGGCGAAGCCCGCGGCGGTGGCGGCGAACCCGCCGGTGTCGTCGGCCTGCTCGACGAGCTCGAAGGCGACCGTGCTGAGGAGCACGCCCGAGCCGAAGGCCATCACCCCGGTGACGACGCGCGGCGGGACGCGCACGAACCAGGCGGTCGCCGCGCCGACGAGCAGGGCCGCCCCGGCCAGCGCGCCCCAGAGCCCTGCCTGCACTGCGTCGGGGAACGGCACGGGCCGCCGCGTACCCGTGCCCGGGCGGCGCACGCGTCGCCGGGCGGGCCCGCCCTGGCCGCGAGGACTACCCGGTGCGGGTCCGGGCCCGCTCGAGGGAGTCGGCGTAGCTCCCGATGAGCGCCAGGAAGGTCGCGTCCCCGTCGTCGCCGGTCCAGACCAGGTGCCCGTGCGCCTCGAGCATCACGAAGCCGTGCAGCGTGGCCCAGCCGATGACGAACAGCTGCTGCGCGCCCGGCGGCAGGCCCTTCGGACCCTCCTGCGCCGGCGCGCTCGCCCGCTCCCCGCGGCACGGGACGGCGAGCAGCTCCTGCGGGGTCCAGCCGTCGAAGACGACCTCCTGGAACGCCTCGCCCATCCGGCTGGCGGCCTGGGTCGTCGGCCCGCCCTCGGGCGCGGCGTAGCCCGGCACGGGCGCGCCGAGCGCGAGCAGGAACGCAGGCCGGTGCTCGAGCGCCCAGCGCCGGTAGGCGAAGGCGGCACCGTGCAGGCGCTCAGCCCGGGTGCTGCCGGCGGCGCCGCCCTCGCGCACGGCGTCGCCGAGCGCCGTGAAGGCGTCGGTCACCAGGTCGGTGAGCAGTGCGTCCCGGCTGTCGAAGTAGTGGTAGAGCGCCTGGACGCTGACGCCCACCTCGCGGGCCACGGCGCGCAGCGACAGCGCCTCCGGACCGCCGTCGGCGAGCAGCCCGAGGGCGGCGGCCTTGATCTCCGCGACCGTGTCGGCGCGGCGCCGGTCGCGCAGCGATCCGTGCGTGGCCATGCGGACTCCCTTGACAGTGTCAAGCATCGGTGTCACCTTCACGTCATCCTACTTGCCTGACAGTGCCAAGCGCGACGAGCACTGCCAGACGTCCGGCCCAGGAGGCCCCCGTGCACACCTCGCTCACCGCTCGGATCGCCCGCCGCCCGAAGCGCGCGCTGGCCGCGACGGCGGTCGCCGTCGCCGTCGCCGGCGTGCTCGGCGGCCCGGTCGCCGGCGCCCTCGACGACAGCGGCGGCTTCGCCCCGACCGACGCGGGC
>CAXTFU010000026.1:5436-24455 GCA_964243385.1 uncultured bacterium
CCAGGAGCGCATCGAGGCCGCGACCGGGCTGCAGGCAGGTCCCGCCGTCGTCCTGCTCGTCGACACGCCGGCCGGCGCCGAGGGCGCCGCGGCCACCGAGCGGGTCGCCGAGCTGGCCCGCGAGCTCGCCGACGAGCCGGGCGTCGCGCAGGTGGTGACCGCCGCCGACGCCCCCGGCCTGGTCGCTGCCGACGGGCGCTCCACCTTCCTCGCGGCGACCCTGCGGGCGGACGCCGACGACGACGCGGTCGCCGACGCCGTGCTCGACCGCTACGACGACACAGCGGACGTCGAGGTGGGCGGCTCGCTCATCGCCCAGACGCAGCTCGGCGGCACGGTCGGCGAGGACCTCGGCCGCGCAGAGCTGTTCGCCTTCCCGGTCCTGCTCCTGCTGTCGTTGCTGTTCTTCCGAGGCCGCGCGACCGTGCTGCCGCTCGTCGTCGGCGTCAGCACCGTGCTCGGGACCTTCCTGGTCCTGCGCGGGATCGACCAGGTCCACGGCCTGTCGGTCTTCGCGCTGAACCTCGTGATCGGGCTGGGACTCGGCCTCGCCATCGACTACTCGCTGTTCCTCGTCACCCGCTTCCGCGAGGAGCTGGGGACGCACCCGCTGCCCCTGGCCCTCTCGCGGACGATGGCCACCGCCGGGCGCACCGTCGTCTACTCCGCCGCCACCGTCGCGGTCGCCCTCGCCACGCTGACCGTCTTCCCGCTGGGCTTCCTGCAGTCGATGGGCATCGCCGGCGCCGTGGTCGCCGTCGTCGCGGGCACCGCGTCGCTGGTCATCGCCCCGGCGCTGTTCGCCCTGTGGGGGCCGCGCCTGCTCGTCCGCCCGCGCCGCTCGCCGCGCGCCGTGCAGGACGGCCGCTGGTACCGCCTGTCGCACGCCGTCATGCGCCGCCCCGGCACGGTCGCGGTCGTCACCGGGCTGCTCATGCTCGGCATCGCCCTGCCCGGGCTGCGCGCGCAGTTCACCCCCGTCGACTCGACCGTCATCCCGATCGGCCAGAGCGCGCGCACCGTGGCCGACGCGCTCGACCGCGACTTCCCGTCCGACGACACCTCCCCGGTCACCGTCGTGCTGACGGCCGGACAGGACCGCGCGCAGGAGGTCGCCTCCTACGCCCGCGGGCTCGAGGACCTCACCGGCGTCACCGCCGTGCAGCCGCCGCGGTCGCTGGACGAGCGCACCTGGCGGGTCGACGTCCTCGTCGAGGGCGCTCCCGAGGGCGACGCCGCCCGCGCGGTCGTGCAGGACGTGCGCTCCGCCGACGGCCTGCCGGTCCTGGTGGGCGGCGCCGCCGCGGAGTTCGTCGACCAGCAGGCCGCCATCAGCTCGCGCCTGCCGCTGGCGCTCGGCCTGCTGGCCCTGCTGACGTTCCTCGTGCTGTGGCTCATGACCGGTTCGGTCGTGCTGCCGCTCAAGGCGATCGTCATGAACGTCCTCACCGTCGCCTCCGCCCTCGGCGTGCTGACGCTGGTGTTCCAGGACGGCCGCTTCCAGGACGCCCTCGGCTACACCAGCAACGGCGGCGTCGAGCCGACCGACTTCCTCGTCGCCGCCGCGCTCGTGTTCGCCCTGTCGACCGACTACGGCGTCTTCCTGCTCGGCCGCATCAAGGAGGCGCGCGACGGCGTCCGCTCCGAGCGCGAGGCGGTGGCCCTCGGCCTCGAGCGCACCGGCGCCGTCGTCACCGCCGCGGCGATCCTGCTCGCCGTCGCGATCGGCGCCTTCATCACCTCGTCCATCTCGTTCATCCAGCAGATCGGCGTCGCGACGGCCGCCGGGGTGCTGCTCGACGCCTTCGTCGTCCGCGCCCTGCTCGTGCCGGCGCTGATGGGGCTGCTGGGGTCGTGGAACTGGTGGTCGCCGGCGCCGCTGCGCCGCCTGCACGACCGGATCGGGCTGAGCGAGGCGGCACCCGAGGCGCCGGTCGCCCCGGCGCGCGAGCTCACGCCGGTCTGACCGGCCGCCCCAGGGCCTCGAGGAACTGCTCCATCGCCCGGTCGGTGCGCACGACGTCGCCGGTGGCGTCGAGGTCCATGAGCAGGCCGCGAAGGACCGCGAGCACCAGCGTCGCGAGCTCGGGCCGCCCGAGGGTGGACAGCCCGTCCTCGAGCGGCCCGAGCCAGTCGGTCGTCGCGCTGCGCCGGAACCCCGGCCACAGCGCGTCGACCGGGCTCCCGGGCAGCGCGCCGAACAGCCGCAGGTAGGGCTGGCCGGCCGCACCGGTGATCGCGGACCAGGCCCGCGAGAGGGTGACCGAGTAGTCCTCGTCGGGCCGGGCGCGCAGCAGGTCGGAGAAGGCGTCGAGCTGACGCCGGCGCGCGGAGCCGAGGACGGCGCGCAGCAGGTCGTCGCGGGTGCCGAAGTGGTACAGCAGCATCCGCGCCGACGTGCCGGTGGCGGCGACCAGCGGCTCGAGCCGGTCGGGCAGGCCGTGCGCGAGCGCGTGATCGGTGCACGCGTCCAGGAGCCGGTCCCTGAGCTGCGGCTGCGGTCGTCGTCCCACCACGTCATCGTTTCGCGTAACGATCGGTACGTCTACCGTCGGTCGCAGGAGCTCGAAACGACGGAGGAGCAGGCATGAGGGTCGTGTTCGTGCACGGGGCGTGCGTGCAGGACGGGTCGTGGTGGTGGCACCGCACCGCGGAGCTGCTGACGGAGCGGGGCGTCCCGAGCCTCGCGCCGGCGCTGCCCAGCTGCGGCGAGACCGGCGTGCCGGCCGGCTCAGGCGGAGCCGGGCTCGCCGAGGACGTCGCCGCCGTGCGCTCGGCGCTGCAGGACGGTGACGAGCCGACCGTCGTGGTCGCCCACAGCTACGGCGGCATCGTCGTCGCCGAGGCCGCCGCGGGCGTCCCGCAGGTGCAGCGCCTGCTGCTCGTGTCGAGCTACCTGCCCGAGGTCGGCCAGAGCCTGTCCGACTTCGCCGGAGCCAGCCCCGCGCCGTTCCTGGACGTCGACCCCGAGGCCGGGACGTTCGGGGTGCGGCTCGACCTGTTCGACGACACGTTCCTGCAGGACTGCGACGCCGACGTGCGGGCCTCGGCGGCGGGCCACCTCGCCCGGCAGAGCCTGCAGGTGACCGGCTCGCCGGTCGGGGCGGCGGCCTGGCAGGACGTGCCGACGACCTACCTCGTCTGCGCCGAGGACCGCGGCACGCCCGCCGACCGGCAGCGCGCCTTCGCCCGGCGGGCCGGCACGGTCGTCGAGCTGGCCGCCGGCCACCACCCGTTCCTGTCGCAGCCGGCCGCCGTCCGGGACCTGCTGCTCGGCGGGTGAGGTCGCGCCGAGCTCAGACCGGCGCCTCGGCGGTCCGTCCGGTGACGGCCGTGCCTGGCGCACCGGTGCCGTAGACGCCCTGCAGGTCGGCGACGAGGTGCCCCGAGCCGGCGTCGGCGCTGCGCCTGCCCCCTGCGTGGACGCGTCCCCGCGCCCGGGACCCCCGCGGACGACCAGAGGCCCTCCCCCGAGTCCGGGGAAGGGCCTCTGACCTGCACTTCTCTTGTAGCGGGGGCAGGATTTGAACCTGCGACCTCTGGGTTATGAGCCCAGCGAGCTACCGAGCTGCTCCACCCCGCGTTGCTGTGGTGCTCACACTAGATGACCCGCCGGGGTCGGTGCAAACGCCTCGGGTTGCCCGGCTCCGCGATGGCGGTGAGCATGGACGGCGATGCCCCGCGCAGCCGCCGACCCACCGTCGCACCCGTCCGCCCCCCGGGGCCCGTCCCAGCCGGGACGGGCCGCCCGATTGCAGGCCGCGCTCGACCGCGACGGGACCACGTGCATCTGGTGCGGCCGCCAGCTGGGCGCCCTCGTGCCCGCGACGACCGAGCACGTGGTGCCGCGCGTCAAGGGCGGGCCGTCGTGGGCGGAGAACGAGGTGGCGGCCTGCCGGCGGTGCAACTCGGCGCGCGGCCACCTCGGGCCGGTCGACTGGCTCGAGGAGTGCCGGCGCCGCGGGTGGTCGCCCGACGGCGAGCGCCTGGCCGCCGCCCTCACGACGCTCTCAGCCGCCATCGAGCAGCGCGGCGGCCAGCGCCGGGCGCGGCCCTACCTCGACGCGCAGCTGCGCAGGATGCAGCGGCGGGGCCACCTGGCGTCCTGACCCGGACACCCGGTGCCGGAACGCCGACGGCCGGTCCCGCCGCAGCGGGACCGGCCGTCGAGCGGTCGGGATCGGGTCAGCTGGTCGGTGACGGGCTGGGCGTGGCGCCCTCGGCCTCGCGCAGAGCCTCGATCGCCGCCCCCAGCCGGTCCTGGGCCCGGCCGTACGCCGCGAAGTCGTTCGCGCGCAGGGCCTCCTGCCCGGCCTCGTACGCCTCGGCGGCCTCCGTGATGAGCGAGGCGAGGTCGTCCCCACCCCCGACCGTCGGCGGCGACGGGTCCGGGGAGGCCGTCGGGTCGGGGGTCTCGCCCGGCTCGGTCGCGGGACGCTCCGACGCGGGCGCCTGCGTCCCGAACAGGTCGGCGAGCGAGCGCGCCAGCGTGGTGTTGGCAGCCACCTCGTTGCCGTAGCTGACGAGCACCCGCCGCAGCGTCGGGAAGCTCTCCCCGCCCGAGGCCCGCACGAAGACCGGCTGCACGTAGAGCAGCCCGTTCGCCGCGGGCAGCGTCAGCAGGTTGCCGAAGGTGACGTCGGCGCGGTTCTGCCGGAACGGGAACAGCGCGTCGGCCACCACCGGCTCGGAAACGAACTGGTTCGCCACCTGTCCCGGACCGTTGGGCGGGTCGCTGCGGGGCAGCTGCAGCACCCGGATCTGCCCGTAGTCCTCCGGGTCGGAGGACACCGAGGCGAAGGCCGCGAGGTTCGGCCGGTTCAGCCCGGTGAGCGAGGTCGACAGGCTGAACCGCCGGGCGTCCTGGCCGGGGAACTGCAGCAGCGAGTAGAACGGCGGCTGCGCCGGCCCGTCGGCTGCCGCGACGTCGACGTCGACCACCGGCTGGCCGGCCTGCTGGTCGGTGTCGTTGCTGTTCGAGGTGTTCGCCCGGTTGACGGCGTCGGCCGGGTCGGCCGGGACATCCCAGTAGTCCTCGCGGCTGAAGAAGTCGGCCGCGTCGGTCACGTGGTAGCTGGTGAGCAGCTCGCGCTGCACCTTGAACAGGTCCTCCGGGTAGCGCAGGTGCGCCCGCAGCTCCTCGCTGATCTCGCTCTCGGGCTGCACGAGGTCTCCGCCGAACGCCTTGTTCCACGACTGCAGCACCGGGTCGGGGTCGCCGAACTCGTAGAGCGTCACGGTGCCGTCGTAGGCGTCGACGGTCGCCTTGACCGAGTTGCGGATGTAGTTCACCTGCTGGCGCAGGCCCACGCCCGCGCCCTGGCTGTCGCGCGTCGCCTCGCCGAAGTCGACGCTCTGGCTGTACGGGTAGCCGCTGCTCGTCGTGTAGCCGTCGACGATCCAGACGATGCGGCCGTCGACCGCCGCCGGGTACGGGTCGCTGTCGAGCTCGAGGAACGGCGCGACCTTCCTCACGCGCTCGCGCGGCTCGCGGATGTACATGAGCCGGCTGTCGTCCTTGATGGCGTCCGACAGCAGCAGGTTGGGCTCGCGGTACTTCAGCGCGTACAGCGCCTTGGTCCCGAGGTTGCCCAGGCGCACGCCGCCCTCGCCGTCGTAGTTGAAGGTCGCCTGCTCGTCGGCGTCGGCCTCGGTCGCCGTGCCCTCCGCCGCCGTCAGGCCCACCGGACCGTCGATCTCGGGCTGGTCGGTGTTGGCGATGGAGTAGCTCGGCGAGAGCTCGCCGAAGTAGATGCGGGACTGCTCGAGCGCGATGGGGCTGTCCTCGTCGTTCGGGTCGAGGAACCGCGGACGGCCCTCCTCGTCGACGACGTCGGCCGGCGCGGCGATGAGGCCGTTGCCGTGCGTGTAGGCGAGCCGCTCGTTGATCCAGCTGCGCTGGGCGCTGCTCAGCTCGCCGATGTCGACCTCACGAGCGGCCACCACGGTGTCCTCGAGCTGACCGTCGATCTCGTAGCGGTCGACGTCGAGCCGGTTGTTCACGCCGAAGTAGAACGTCAGGCGCTGCAGCTGCTCGAAGGTCGGGGCGAGCACGTTCGGGTCGAGCAGGCGGGCGCTGCTGACCCGTGACGCCTGCTGCTCGAGCGCGTCGGTCGAGGCGTTCTGCGAGGCGCTGTAGGGCTCGACGACGGTGTCGTCGATGCCGTACGCGGCCCGCGTGGCCTCGATGTTGCGGTCGATGAACGGCTCCTCGCGCTGCACCTCGTTCGGCTTGACCCGGAACTGCTGGGTGTAGGCCGGGTACACGCCGCCGATGACGACCGAGCTGACGACGAGCAGCGCGAGGGCGCCGGCCGGCAGCACGATGTTGCGGACGACGATGTTCGCGAAGAACAGCAGCGCGCAGATGATCGCGATGCCGATGAGGATGTTCTTCGCGGGCAGCACCGCGTTGACGTCGGTGTAGCCCGGGCCCTGCACGAACCCGCGGCTGGAGAAGGCGAGCCCGTACCGGTCGAGGTAGTAGGCGAAGGCCTTCAGCAGCACGATGAGGCCGATGAGCACCGACAGGTGCGCGCGGGCCGCCGGGCTGACCTTCTCGCCGACCGTCTGCAGCCGCACCCCGCCGAACAGGTAGTGCACGACCGCGGCGGCGATGAGCGACAGGACGACGGCGGTCAGCAGGAAGCCCAGCACGAAGCGCTGGAACGGGTAGGTGAACGCGAAGTAGGAGACGTCGCGCCCGAACTGGGCGTCCTCGACGCCGAACTGCGTGCCGTTGCGCCACAGCAGCCAGGTCTCCCAGCGCGACGCGGCCGACAGCCCCGCGAACAGGCCGAACACGCCGCTGCCGAGCAGCAGGATGCTGCGCAGGAACGGCTCGACCGCCACGCGGTAGCGCTCGAGGTTCTGCTGCTCGAGCGACATCGGCCGGAACGGCGGGCGCACGCGGTAGGCGATGACGACGTTGGCGCCGATGAGCACGGCCATGAGTAGCCCGAAGCCCACGAACAGCATGAGCCGCGTGGTGAGGATGGTCGTGTAGACGCGGGTGTACTCGACGCTGCGGAACCACAGCAGGTCGGTGACCAGGGAGACGACGACCCCCCCGAGCAGCAGCACGAGGGCGAGCACCACCAGGACGGGCCCCAGGAGCCGGGGGCGGGCGGGCAGTCCCGCCCCTGGAGTGCGGACGGCCACAGCCACCTCTTCTCTGTTCGACGTTGTCTTGCTCAACCCTTGCACAGCCCCCGCGGTTCCTCCTTCGCACGACGAGCCGCGAAGATGGGCGCATGACGTCCTCCGGCGACCCCCTGACCGCTCCCCTGCAGGCCGTGGTCGGCGAGGTCGAGGGCCACGTCGCAGAGGCCGGCTGGGACCAGCCACCGCAGCTGTTCGCCCTCGTGCCGACCGAGCAGCTGCTGCGCGCCGAGCCCCAACTGGCCGCGACGATGGGCCTGGTGGCCGGCGACCCGTCCTCGCTCACCCCGATCGCGCAGGAGGCGCTCGGGGACGGGCCGCTCGACGAGCAGCTGGCCCGCCTGGTGTTCGGCGAGGAGGTGCTCGGCGTCGTCCTGGCGCACGAGGTGCTCGTCCTGCCGCCGGCGGCCGAGGCCGCGCTCGCCGACATCGACGACCCGGCCGCCGCGGCGGCCGAGCACCCCGAGCGGCGCGACGTCCGCATGGTCGTCGGGGTCGCCCGTGGCGGCGGTCAGGCCTGCGTGCTGCGCCTGCGCGGTGCCACGCCGGAGCAGGACGAGCGGGTCACCGGCCCCGACCTCGCGCCCGCGCTGTCGGCGGCGCTGCTGGCGACCCTCGACGAGGGCTGAGGGTCAGGCGGCCGAGCAGAGCTCGGGGGTCGTCCCCTCGCGCAGGGCCTCGAGCCCGGCGAGCGCGTCGTCGAGCGACCCGACCCGCACGAGCGGCAGGTCGGCCGGCGCCCGGCCCAGCGCCTCGGCGCAGTTGCCCTCCGGCACGAGGAACGCCACCGCGCCCTTGGCCCGTGCGGCGATGAGCTTCTGGGTGATGCCGCCGATCGGCCCGACCTCGCCGGCCCGGCTGATCTCGCCCGTCCCGGCGATGTACTTGCCGCCGGTCAGGGACGGCTCGTCCAGCTTGTCCAGGATGCCGAGCGTGAACATCAGGCCGGCGCTGGGCCCGCCGACCTCCGCGAGGTGGATCGTCACGTCGAACGGCGCGTCGATCGGCTCCTCCTGCGTGACGACGCCGATCACCGGACGGGCCGGCCCGCCGTCGGCAGAGGTGCTCCTGCCGGTGCGGATGCGCGCCGTCCCGCGCTCGCCGTCGCGCACGTAGCCGACCGTCACGACGTCGCCCACCTCGTGCTCGCCGATGAGGCGGCGCAGGTCGGCGGCGTCGCGGATGCCCCGGCCGTCGACGCTCGTGACGACGTCACCCGCCTCGAGCTGCCCGCGCGACGGCGTGCCCTCCGGCACCTCGGTCAGGACGACCTCCGCGGTCCGGAACCCCAGCTGACGGGCGGCCGCCGTGGTGGCGCTGTCCTGCGAGGTCGTCATGGCCTCGGCGTTCTCCTCGTCGACCTCGTCCTGGCTCTTGCCGGGCGGGTAGACGACCTCGCGCGGGACGACGGCGAGGTCGCGGTCGAACCAGCCGCGCAGGGCCTGGGCGAGGGTGAGGCTCGGCTGCACGCCGACGGTGGTGAGGTCGAGGTGGCCGGTCGTGTCGTACGTGCGCCGGCCCTCGACCTCCAGCACCGGGGTGCCGTCGACCTCGCCGAGCGTGTTGTAGGTCGGACCGGGACCCAGGACGACGTACGGGACGCGCGCCTGCACGGCGCCGGCGGTGAGCAGCACGGCGAGCAGGCTCGCGAGCAGCAGGGTCAGAGCGCGCCGGGACACCGGTCCAGCGTAGGTCGGCGGACCCGTCGGGGCGCGGCGTCTGCGGCGGGGGCCGGTCGGGGGTGGGTGTCGGGCGTGCGGTGTCAGGGGCGGGCCGGTCGGGACGGTGTGTCAGGGCGCGGGCGTCGGGCGCCCGTCGCCGCCGGGGGCGGGCGGCTCCCCGGGCGGACGGACCGAGCTGCCGAGCGCCGCCCGGAACCGGGCGTACTCCTCCACCGAGTCGGCGGGGTCCTGCGGGCCGCGGGTGCGGGACGACCAGGTCGCCCAGCCGATGGCCGCTCCCGTCGCCACCGGCACCGGGAGCAGCCAGAGGAGCCAGTCGGGGAGCACGCGCCGATCGTAGGGCGCCGTCCGCAGCCTCGCGGGGACCGCCGTCAGGGCGTGCCGACCCACTCCTGCTCGCCGTCGGCGAAGACCTGCCGCTTCCAGACCGGCACCGACGCCTTGAGGTCGTCGATGAGGCGCCGCGCGGCCTCGAAGGCCTGCCCGCGGTGCGCTGCCGACGCGGCGACGACGACGGCGACGTCGCCGATCGCGAGCAGGCCCGTGCGGTGCACCGCGGCCAGTGCGTGCACCGGCAGGTCGGCGGCGACCGCCTCGGCCACCGCCCGCAGGGCCTGCGCGGCGTCCGGGTGCGCGACGTACTCGAGCTCGCGGACCTCGCGCCCGCCGTCGTGGTCGCGGACCAGGCCGGTGAACGAGACGACGCCGCCGGCGGCCGGGTCCTCGACCGCGGCGAGCACCTCTGCGACGTCGAGCGGCGTGTCCCGCAGCGCCAGCAGCCGCACAGCGCTGGACGGGCTCGCGGGCGGGTCCTGGCTCATGGGCTGACCGTACGACGGCCCGCTGCGGGGGTGCGCCGCGGGAGTTCGCCGTCGTTCGCCGAGGGCGCACCCGGAGCGTCCCGGCCGCAGGCCCGGACGACCTCCCCCGGCGTAGCGTGTGGACGCATGACGAGCGTGCGCACGTGACCCGGCCGCCCTTCGGCTTCGGCCCCTCGGACCGCCCCGACGAGCCCGGCGACGGGGACGACCCGTTCGGCCTGTCCGCCATGTTCGGCGGCGCCGGCGGCCCCTTCGGCGGCGACATGGGCAGCGTCTTCGCGCAGATGCAGAAGCTCATGAGCTGGACCGGCGGGCCGGTCAACTGGGACCTGGCCGACGAGGTGGCGACCGGTGCGACCCGCGCCGACGACGTGCCCGTCACGGCGCAGCAGGAGCGCGAGGTCGTGGAGGCCTGCCGGCTGGCCGACCTCTGGCTCGACCCGGTGACCACGCTGCCCGGCACCGGTGCGCCGCCGCAGGCCTGGACGCGCACCGGGTGGGTCGCCTCGACGACGCCTGCGTGGCGGGCGCTCGTCGACCCGGTCGCCGGCCGCGTCGTCGGCGCCATGGGGACGGCGCTGGAGCAGGGGCTCGGCTCCGGCGGGGTGCCGGAGGGGCTGCCTCCGGAGGTCGCCGGGCTGCTCGGCGGGCTCGGCGGGGCGGGCGGCCTCGGACCGCTGCGCGGGGTCATGGACCAGGTCGGCGGCTTCGTGTTCGGGGCGCAGGTCGGCCAGGCGCTCGGCGCCCTCGCGCAGGAGGTGCTGTCGTCGACCGAGATCGGCCTGCCGCTCAGCACCCCGGGCAAGCCCGCGCTGGTGCCCGCCAACCTCGCCGCGTTCAGCGCCGGCCTCGAGGTGCCGGCCGACGAGGTGCGGCTCTACGTCGCGCTGCGCGAGCTGGCGCACCAGCGCCTGTTCGCGTCGGTCCCGTGGCTGCAGGCGCACCTGTTCGACGCCGTGGACGCCTACGCCCGCGGCATCGAGGTCGACCCGGGCGCCATCGAGCGCGCCGTCGGCTCGATCGACCCGTCCGACCCCGAGTCGATGCAGCGGGCCATGGGCGAGGGCCTGTTCGAGATCGAGCCGACACCCGCGCAGCAGGCCGCGCTGGCCCGCCTGGAGACGGCGCTCGCGCTCGTCGAGGGCTGGGTCGACGCCGTCGTCGACGCGGCGTGCGCCGCGACCCTGCCCTCGGCCGCCGCGCTGCGCGAGACCGTCCGCCGCCGCCGGGCCTCCGGCGGACCGGCCGAGCAGACCTTCGCGACGCTCGTCGGGCTGCAGCTGCGTCCGCGGCGCCTGCGCGAGGCCGCGGCCCTGTGGGCGGCCGTCGCCGAGACCGGCGGCATCGCCGGTCGCGACGCCCTGTGGGCGCACCCCGACCTGCTGCCGTCCGCCGAGGACCTGGACGACCCGGCCGGCTTCGTCGCCCGGACCGCGGCCGGCGCCGCCGCTGAGACCGACTGGGACGCCGGCCTGCGCGACCTCGACAAGGACCTCGACGGCACGCTCGACGACGACGCCTCCGGCGGTCCGTCGGAGGCGTAGCGGCTGGCGGGGCTGTCTCCGGCACGCGGCGTGGTCGAGGGGGGCCTCTCCGGCTGGGCGTCCTCCCGATCGTGCCTGAGGTCATCGGTCCCGGGCGTCGGGTCCTCGGTGCACGGAGGCTCGTCCTCCGGGCACCGGCCGGCGGCCGTGGGCTCCGGTGCACGGAGGCTCGTCCTCGGCGCACCGGTCGGCGGCCGTGGGGTGCGGTGCACGGAGGCTCGTCCTCCGGGCACCGGTCGGCGGCCGTGGGCTCCGGTGCACGGAGGCTCGTCCTCAGGGCACCGGCCGGCGGCCGTGGGCTCCGGTGCACGGAGGCTCGTCCTCGGAGCACCGCCCGGGCAGGCGCCGCGCCGCGGTGTCCGCGGCCGGTCGCAGACCTGCCCGGACCGCCTGCGTCCCGCCGCCCACAGCACCGCCGGCGGCGCTCTCGCCACGTGGCAGGCACGACGGCCACGGACTGCCCCTGGGTCCTCGGTGCCGCGGTCCTCGACGTCGCAGCTCCCGCCGCGACCACGGTGAGCCACGTGGACGCGGAGCAGTTCTTGTCCACAGCGTGCTCGGGCCGTCCGCGCAGGTCACAGGGCGGTCACGACAGCCTCGTCGTCGCGGCGCACACGGCCGTCGGCAGGCGTCCACAGCGACACACGGGCGGTTCCCCACCCCGTCCACAGGACTGTCCACAGGCTGTGGGAGACGGCGTTGACGCAGGCCGCAGAAGCCTCGTAGCGTCGTCGGCAACGGAGCCCCTCGGCGCTCCGGATCCGTTCGCAAGGGGAAGGCGAACGGGCCCGGGTGGCGGGGGGCTCCGTGACGTCGGAGGTCGGTCAGGCCGTGCGCGGCGGCCATTTGGGCACAAGCCGAAGGTCCCGCCGTGGCGCAGCTGTTGCGCGGTGCCCGGCCCGGTCGATCGGCCCTGCGAGGGGACGGCCGTGGGTTCCGCTGCGGAGGACGAGCGCTGCAGCGGTCCGCCGTCGCTACTCGCCGCGGAAGACGGGTGCCCGCTGCTGCGCGCGGGCGGCGAGCCCCTCCTGCAGGTCGGCGGTGACGAGGGTGACCGGCTGGGCGAGCGCCTCCCAGCGCAGCGCGTCCTCGAAGGTGGCGTGGCCGCCGTCGGCCAGCGCGATCTTGTGGAACCGCTGCGGCACCGGGGCGCCCGACGCCACCTGCGCCGCGTGCTCGAGCGTCCGCTCGAGGAGCACGTCGTCGTCGTACACGGCGCTCGTGAGCCCGAGGCGGAGCATCTCGTCGGCGTCGACGACGCGTCCGGTCAGCAGCAGCTCGCGGGCCGCAGCCAGCCCGACGACCTCGGGCAGCAGGAAGGTCGTCGCCATCCCCGCTGCCATCCCGAGCTGCGCGAAGGGCACCGTGAAGCGGGCGGACCGCCCGGCGTAGCGGATGTCGCAGGACAGCGCGAGCGCGCCGCCCGCGCCGACGGCCGCGCCGTTGACCGCGGCGATCGACGGGACGTCGAGCGCACGCAGGGACAGCCAGGTCGTGTAGAAGGGCAGCATCCGGTCGCGCACGTCGGCGGGCCTCGCGTCCGGCTCGGACGCCAGCCAGCTGACGTCACCGCCGGCGCAGAACGCACGGCCCTCGCCGGTGACGACCACGCAGCGCACCGAGCGGTCCCCCTTCAGGGACGCGACCGTCTCGCCCCAGGCTGCGGTCAGCTCGGTCGTCATGGCGTTGCGCTTGTCCGCCAGGTCCAGCGTCAGCAGGACGACGCCGTCGGCGTGCCGCTCCATGCGCAGGGGTCCAGGCACAGCGGTCTCCTCGGTCGTCCGGTCGGGGCTGGCGGCGAGGCTACGGGCGTCCGCCGGCGACCTGCTGCGGGACCGCCGGCGCCGCGGCCGCGGGGTCGGGGTCGGCGAACTGGGTGCGGTAGAGCTGCTCGTAGCGGCCGCCGGCGGCGAGCAGCTCGGCGTGGGTGCCGCGCTCGACCACGCGGCCGTCCTCGAGCACCAGGATGAGGTCGGCGCCGCGCACGGTCGACAGCCGGTGGGCGATGACCAGTGCGGTGCGCCCGTCCAGCGCCTCGGACAGCGCCTCCTGCACGGCCGCCTCGGACGTCGAGTCGAGGTGCGCGGTCGCCTCGTCGAGCACCACGACGCGCGGACGCGCCAGCAGGACCCGCGCGATGGTCAGCCGCTGCCGCTCGCCGCCGGACAGGCGGTAGCCACGCTCCCCCACCACGGTGTCGAGCCCGTCGGGGAGCGACGCGACGAGGTCGGCGAGGCGGGCGCGGCGCAGCACGTCCCAGAGCTCGTCCTCGGACACCTCCGGCCGGGCCAGCAGCAGGTTCGCCCGCACCGACTCGTGGAACAAGTGGCCGTCCTGGGTCACCATCCCGACCGTCTCGCGGATCGCGCGCGCGGACAGCCGCCGCACGTCGACGCCACCGAGCCGCACGGAGCCCGCGTCGACGTCGTAGAGGCGGGGCAGCAGCGCGGCGATCGTCGACTTGCCGGCCCCGGACGAGCCGACCAGGGCCACGAGCTGGCCGGGCTCGGCCCGGAACGACACGCCGTGCAGCACCTCGACGCCCCCGCGGTCGTCGAGCTGCGCCACCTCCTCGAGCGAGGCGAGCGAGACGCGGTCCGCGGACGGGTAGGCGAAGTGCACGTCGTCGAGCTCGACGGACACCGGCCCGGGCGGGACCTCGACCGGGTCCGGCGGGTCCTGCACGAGCGGCACGAGGTCGAGCACCTCGAAGACGCGCTCGAAGCTCACCAGCGCGCTCATGAACTCGACCCGGGCGCTCGCCAGGGCGGTGAGCGGTGCGTACAGCCGCGTCAGCAGCAGCGCGAGCGCGACGACCGCCCCGGCGTCCAGGCTGCCGCGCAGGGCGTAGGCGCCGCCGAGGCCGTAGACGAGGGCCAGTGCGAGCGCCGACACCAGCGTCAGCGCCGTGACGAACACCGACTGCACCATCGCGGTCCGCACGCCGATGTCGCGCACCCTGCCGGCCCGCTCGGCGAACTCGGCCGACTCGCGGTCCGGACGGCCGAACAGCTTGATGAGCGTGGCGCCCGGCGCGGAGAAGCGCTCGGTCATCTGCGTGGCCATCGTGGAGTTGTGGTTGGCCGCCTCGCGCTCGAGCCGGGCCAGGCGCGTGCCCATCCGGCGGGCCGGCACGACGAACACCGGCAGCAGCACGAGCGCCAGCAGGGTGATGCGCCAGCTGATGCCGAGCATGACGCCGAGCGTGAGCAGCAGCGTCACGAGGTTGCCCAGGACACCGGACAGGGTGTCGCTGAACGCCCGCTGCGCGCCGATGACGTCGTTGTTGAGCCGGCTGACCAGCGCTCCGGTGCGCGTGCGGGTGAAGAACGCGACGGGCATCCGCTGGACGTGGTCGAAGACCGCCGTGCGCAGGTCGAGGATCAGCCCCTCGCCGATCGTCGCGGACAGCCAGCGCGTCAGCAGTCCGAGGCCCGCCTCGAGCAGGGCGATGACCGCGATGAGGGCGGTCAGCCGGTAGACGACCGACGGGTCGTCGCCGGACACGATCGCGTCGACGACCCGGCCTGCGAGCACCGGCGTCGCGACGGCCAGGGCGGCGGTGACGACGGTGAGGACGAGGAACCGGAGCAGCCGCGTCCGGTGTGGCCGGGCGAACTGCAGGATGCGGCGCAGGACCACGCGCGAGAACGGCCGCTGGTCCTGCTGGGCGTGCATGGCGTTGTACATCGACATCCATGCGGTCACTTCCATGTCCATGGGCACACCTTGGGACCTCGAGCGGACTGGATGTCAAGGGCGTGGATGTCAAGGCTGCGGCGTCCGCCGTCCGTGGGCTGCGGCGACCGGCGCGTCCTGCGGCGCCACGCCCGGAGGACGCCGAGCGCGCGCTTGGGGTGCGCACGCTCACCGCGGGTCTACGCTGAGCCGCGAAACGCCCGCGCGCCAATCAGGCCGCGGACCTGCTGGGGCACGGCCCCGTCGACCCGAGTGGAGGACCGCGTGGCCGAGAGCTACAACGGATACTGCGTGAAGTGCAAGGAGAAGCGCGACTTCGACGGCGAGGTGAAGGTCAGCGAGTCTGGCCGTCGCATGGCCCAGGGCCTGTGCCCGGTCTGCGGCACCAAGATGAACCGGATCCTCGGCAAGGCCTGACGGCCTCGTCAGCACTCCGGACGGCGCGTCCCCACGGGGGACGCGCCGTTCGTCGTCCCACGGCGTCCGCCGTGTCCCGAGTCCGCCGTGTCCCGCGTTCGCCGTCTCGAGGTTGTCGGGCGCCGGGCCGACCTCGCCAGAGCCGCGGGCCAGTCCCGCGTTCGTCGTCAGCCTGCGGTTCGCCATTGTCCGGATGGCCAGGGCGACGCATGACCGGCCGGGCAGAGCGGGTGACTCCAGCGTCCGGCTGACGCCCGCGAAGGCCGGAGGGCCGGCTGACGCTCCGCCGGCCCGAGCCTCAGGGCGGGACCGGCGGTGGTGATGCACCGGCCTGGCGTGCGATGCGGTCCAGCAGCGCCGCGACCTGCGCCGGGGCGCCGAGCATCGCGAGGTGCCCGCCGTCGACCTCGTGGAGCACAGCCTGACCGGGCGCCAGCCGGGCCATGCCGCGCGTCTGCGCGGCGAGCGGCAGGACGCCGTCGCCCCGCCCGGCGACCAGGTGCACCGTCGGCAGCGCCGCGGTCGCCGGTCGACCGAGCAGGATGCCGGGTGGCTCGGGCACCCGGTGACGCAGGACGAGGGCCGTGGACTCGGCGTCCAGCCCGGCGCACAGGCTGCGCTCGACAGGACCTCGTGGCGACAGGACGCCCTCCGGTCGCACGCGGTACAGCGCCCGCAGGAACAGCCGCAGCACGAGCGGCTGCTGTTCGACGAACGACTTGCCCGGCTCCGGCACGGCCGTCGCCAGCAGCACCACCGCACGCACCCGGCCTCCCAGGGCCGCGACGACGGGCGGGACCAGCACGCCGCTGGCCGAGTGGGCGACGAGGACCAGGCCACGGCCCTCCTGCCGGCCGGTCCCGCCGCCGTCGCGCCGAGGTCCGTCGGGCCGGGCGTCGTCGGGCCGGGTGTCGTCGGGCCGGGTGTCGTCGGGCCGGGTGTCGTCGGGCCGGTCGTCGTCGCGCTCCAGCTCCTGCGCAGCACGGACCACGTGCTGGACCGCGGCCTCGAGGGTGACGCGCCGCCGTTCGGGCGGCGGTGCGCCGCGGCCGGGGAGGTCGACGGCGACCGCCGGTGCCTCGAGCAGCGGCACGACCCGCTGCCAGATCCACGACCCCAGCTCGCTGCCGTGCAGCAGCACCACCCCGGACTGCGCGTCCATGGCCCCTCCTCCGCCGGACGTCGTCCGGCTCCTGGAAGCGCACCGTACGAGCGGCCTCCGACATTCCGATGACCGACCGCCGCTGAGCGTGCCGGAGCCTGCCAGCGCTGTGGACAGGCACTGCCGCTGTGGACGACCGCGCCGGTCGTCGGATCGGCGGGGCAGCCTGACGACCTGCCCGCCCGACCACCAGGAGGACCCCGTGCGGCCCGTGCTCACCCCCGCCGCCCGGCAGCTGTGGCGCTCGCCCGAGACCCTGCAGCTCGGCCGGACGTCCGGCCGCTGCACCGTGCTCACCGGGCTGGACCCTCCGCTCCGGGCCGCCCTGGCGCTGCTCGACGGCACCCGCGACCGGGAGCAGGTGCTCGTGGCGGCCTCGTCGGCCGGCTGCACCGCGCCACGCGCCGGAGCCCTGCTCGAGCTGCTCGAGCGCAGCGGTCTGCTCGACGACGCTGGACGCACCCGCGGGGCGCTGGCCGCCCTCAGCCGCGACGAGCGCGAGCGGCTCGGGGCCGACGTCCACTCCCTGGCACTCGTGCGGGGCGACGGGGGCCTGCCGGCGCTCGAGCTGCGCCAGACGACCCGCGTGCTGGTCGTGGGCGCCGGCCGGGTCGGCGCCGTGCTGGCGCTCGCACTGGCCACGGCCGGGCTCGGCGCGGTCGACGTGCTCGACCCGGGGCTCACCCGCCCCCAGGACACGGGGGTCGGCGGCCTCGAGCTCACCGACGTCGGCCGGCCGCGCGGCGATGCCACCCGCGAGCGGCTCGCCCGCGCGGTGCCGTCCATGCCGACCGCACCGGTCGACCGTCCGGACCTCGTCGTGCTGGCCCCGACGAGGGCGGAGGACATCGAGGACGCCGGGCGGCTGGTGCGGGACGGCACGCCGCACCTGCTCGCCGAGGTGCGCGACACCACCGGCGTCGTCGGACCGCTGGTGCTGCCCGGACGCAGTCCCTGCCTGCGCTGCCTCGACCTGACCCGCAGCGACCTCGACCCCAGGTGGCCCGCCCTGGCGGCGCAGCTGGCCTCGACCGGCCGGGGTCAGGACGCCTGCGACGGGCCGCTCGCCCTCGCCGTCGCCGCGCAGGCCGCCGGCCAGGTGCTCGCCATGGTCGACGGCACGAGCGACCCGGCGACCCTCGGCGGCACCCTCGAGCTGGCCCTGCCCGACTGGCGCTGGCGGCGGCGCAGCTGGCCGCTGCACGAGGCCTGCGACTGCGGGCCGGGTGCGTCGTGAGGGCGGGGCAGCAGCAGCCGCGGGAGCGGGAGCAGGAGCGGGAGCGGGAGCGACGGAATCGGCCGGGGCGACTGGCGCGACGGAGCACATGGGCGGCGCGGGCGTCCGCCTGCCGCCGGTCGACGGGGGACACCGACGCTGCGGGTCGACGCGGAGCGACCTCCACGGCCGCCGCGTCGACGTGCCGACCGGCCGCACGCGCGGTCCGCCACGCCGCAGGGCGCCCCCGGAGGGCGTCCGAGCGTTGCGACAGCGACACTGTGCAGGTGAGCGACATCCCTCGGCGCGCGGTGACCCGGTCGGTCAAGCTCGCCGGCCTGCCCCTGGGCGTCGCGGGGCGCGCCACGCTCGGCCTCGGCAAGCGCATGGGCGGCCGCCCGGCGGAGCTCGTCACCGCCGAGCTGCAGGCGCGCACCGCCGAGCAGCTGTTCCAGGTGCTCGGGCAGCTCAAGGGCGGCGCGATGAAGCTGGGGCAGGCGCTGTCGGTCTTCGAGGCGGCCCTGCCGGAGGACCTCGCGGCGCCGTACCGGGCCGCCCTCACCAAGCTGCAGGAGGCCGCGCCACCCCTGCCCGCGGCCACGGTGCACGCCGTCCTCGCGCTGGAGCTCGGTCCGCGCTGGCGGGAGCTGTTCCGCGACTTCGACGACCGCCCGGCCGCCGCGGCGAGCATCGGCCAGGTGCACAAGGCGGTCTGGGCCGACGGCCGCGAGGTCGCCGTGAAGATCCAGTACCCGGGGGCGGGACCTGCGCTGCTGTCGGACCTCAAGCAGCTCGGGCGCCTCGCCCGGCTGTTCTCGGTGTTCATCCCCGGGCTGGACATCAAGCCGCTGCTCACCGAGCTCGAGGAGCGGGTGACCGAGGAGCTCGACTACCGGCTCGAGGCCGAGGCGCAGGAGACCTTCGCCGCCGCGTACGACGGCGACCAGGAGATCCGCATCCCCGACGTCGTGACGGGCACCGAGCGCGTGCTCGTCACCGAGTGGATGGAGGGCGTCCCGCTCTCCCGCACCATCGCCGACGGTACGCCGGAGGAGCGCGACCGCGCCTCGTTGCTGCTGGCGCGCTTCCTGCTGTCCGGTCCCGTGCTGGCCGGACTGCTGCACGCCGACCCGCACCCGGGCAACTTCCGCCTGCTGCCGGACGGCCGGCTCGGCGTCATCGACTTCGGCGCCGTGAACCGCCTCCCGGACGGCTCGCCCGAGCCGATCGGCCGGCTCGCCCGGCAGGCGCTCGCCGGCCAGGCCGAGGTCGTGCTGGCCGGCCTGCGCGAGGAGGGCTTCGTGCGGGGAGCGATCG
>CAXTFU010000027.1:0-11936 GCA_964243385.1 uncultured bacterium
GCAGCACCGGCCCCAGCTCGTGCCCGCGCGCTCCCTCGTCCGGACGTCGGCGCGACGCTAGTGGGGCTGCGGCTGACGCCTACCGGCCGAAGGGCCCGCGGATGCGCAGGACGAGCCCGGGCTCCTGGACGACGTCGCTGCTCATGCCAGGACCTCCGGTCGACGGTGCGCGTAGCTGAGGGCGATCACGGCTTCCTCGGTCATCTCGGGTCCTTCGAGCGCGCCGACGACGCGCCCCTCGGCGAGCACCACGATGCGGTCGCACAGGGCGACGAGCTCCTCGACGTCGGAGGAGATGGCGAGCACGCCCGTCCCCGCCCTGGCGAGGTCGCGGACGATGGCGTGGATGTCGGCGCGCGTCCCGACGTCGACGCCGCGCGAGAGCTCGTCGAGGACGAGGACGCGCCGGTCCTGGGTGAGCCAGCGGGCGATGAGGACCTTCTGCTGGTTGCCGCCGGACAGCGACCCGACCGGCAGGTCGAGCCCGGCGGCCTTGATGCTCAGCCGGTCGGCCAGCCCCCGCGCCCGGGCGAGCGCCTTGCGCCGGCTGACGAACGGCAGCCACGGGACGCGGCGCAGCGGCCGCTGGTCGGCGACGTTGATGTTGAACTCGACGGAGCGGTGCAGGACGAGGCCCTGCGAGCGGCGCTCCTCCGGCACGAGGACGACGCCCTGCGACACCGCGTCGGCCACGCCCGAGAAGCGGACGGCCCGGCCGTCGAGCAGCAGCCCCCCCGCCTCGGGCCGGTCGACGCCGCAGAGCAGGCGGGCCAGCTCGGACCGTCCCGAGCCGACGAGGCCGCCGAGGCCGAGCACCTCGCCCCTGCGCAGGTCGAAGGTGGCGTCGGCGACCATCGGCAGGCGCTGCAGGCCGCGCGCCTCGAGCACCGGAGTGCCGCGGCCGGTCGGGGCGGCGGCGTCGTCGTGCACGACCGGCGGCGCGAGGTCGCGTCCGATGATCTCGCGGATGAGGCCGGACTTGGTGAGCTCGCCGCGGGTCACCCGGCGGGTGAGCCGCCCGTCGCGGAACACGCTCACCGTGTCGCACAGGCCGAGCACCTCGTCGAGCCGGTGCGAGACGTACAGGACCGCGACGCCGGACGCGGCGAGGTCCTGCACGACCGAGAACAGCCGCTCGCTCTCCTCGCCGGACAGCGACGCGGTCGGCTCGTCCATGGCGATCATGCGGGCGTCGGCGACGAGCGCGCGGCCGATGGAGACCAGCCAGCGCTGCACGACGCTCAGCTCGTCGACCCGCCGGTCGAGCGGGAACGTCACGCCCAGCCGCTCGGCCACGTCGATCGCCGGCTGGCGCGTGCGCCGCCGGTCGATGAGCCCGAGCCGGGTCGCCTTGGGCCGTCCGAGCAGCATGTTGTCGACGGCGTCGAAGTGCGGCACCAGGTTGAGCTCCTGGTGGATGAAGGCGAGCCCGAGGGCGGAAGCCTGCCGTGGCGAGGCGATCTCGACCGGCACGCCGTCGACCTCGACGGTCCCGGCGTCCGCCTCGACGAGGCCCGCCAGGCACTTGATGAGCGTCGACTTGCCAGCGCCGTTCGCACCGACGAGCCCGTGCACCTCCCCGGGGCGCAGGTCGAGCTCGACGCCCTCGAGCGCGCGCGCCCCGGCGAAGGCCTTGCTGAGCCCCCGCACGCGGACGAGCGGCGGCTCAGCTGAGGGCACTGGGGTGCTCGCCGAGGAAGTCCTCGACGGTCTCGGCCGTCACCAGCACGCCTGGGACGTCGACCGTCTCGGGCTCCCAGCCGTCGCCGGCCTCGATCGCCTCGAGCGTCGTGGTGACCATCTGCGCGCCCTCGGCCTCGGCGTCCTCCCAGACGGTCGCGGTGAGGTCGCCGTCGCGCACGGCCTTGACCGCCTGCGGGCTGCCGTTGATGCCGTAGGTCAGGACGTCGGTGCGCCGCTGCTGCTTGAGCGCGGAGATGGCGCCGAGCGTCGGGTCCTCCCAGCAGCCCCAGACCGCGAGCTTGCCCGAGCCCGCCGGGTGCTTGGCGAGCCAGGCGTTGGCGTACTTCGCGCCGTCCTGCAGGAAGCCCGGGATGTTGACCTCGTTCTTCGTGACGTCGATGCCGGGCTCGCCCTCGACGGCCTCGTCGAAGATGCCCTCGCGGTCGCGGCACACCTGCCCGGTGCGGTAGGTCAGCGCGAGGACCGAGCCCTCCCCGCCGAGCGCCTCCACGAGCGCCTCGACCGACGGCTTCGCGAACGGCGCCCCGTCGCCGGTCGTCATGACGACGCCGTCGCCCGTGCCGCCGCCCCAGGTGGCGACCGGGATGTCGGCGGCGCGCGCCGCGGCGAGCCCCGCGCCGAGGCTCGAGGTCGGGAAGACGAGGTCGAAGATCATGCCGACCTTCTGCGTGGCGAAGGTGCGCATGGCGGAGTTCGCCTGGTCGGCGTTGCCCTGGGCGTCGACCACCTTGACCGTCCAACCTTCCTCCTCCGCAGCCTGCTTCACGCCGGTGATGACGCGGGCGTTGTTGGAGTCGGTGGCCGAGATGGTCACCAGGCCGATGGTCTGACTGCCCGAGCCGCCGGAGCCGCCGCTGCCGGCGTCGTCGGACGAGCCGCCGCACGCGGCGGCGAGCAGGGCGAGGGAGACGAGTGCGACCGCTGGTGCGCTGCGCTTCATGCGACACGACCTTCGCTGTGGGGCACCTGCCCCGGACGGACGATCCCCGTGATCAGAAATCGATTGCTGGACGGTAGGCGCGGTACACGGGCGTGTCAACGGGGTGTCACTCGACCGGGCGGCGGGAGCTGTCCCGGACGATCAGCCGGGTGGGCAGGCTGACCGTCCGGACGGGTGCGGCCGGGTCGGCCGAGCGCTCGAGCAGCATGTCGGCGGCCGCCCGGCCCAGGTCGTACGTCGGCTGCGCGACGGTGGTGAGCGCCGGCCGGACGAGGCTCGCCCAGGGCAGGTCGTCGAAGGCGACGACCCCCATCTCGGCCCCGACCTCGACGCCGGCGTCGGCGAGCGCGCGCAGGGCGCCCATCGTCATGAGGCTGTTGGCGACGAACAGCGCGTCCGGGCGCTCGCGCAGCGCCAGCAGCGACCGCACGGCGTCGTAGCCGCCGGCCTCCTTGTAGTCGGCCGTGCGCACCAGCCGCGGTTCGGACGCACGGCCCGCCGCGGCGAGCGCGGCCCGGTAGCCGGCGAGCCGCTGGGTGGCCGTCGTCGTGCGCTGCGGCCCGGTCACGCAGGCCACCCGCTCGTAGCCGGCCTGCACCAGGTGCCCGGTCGCCTCCAGCGCGCCCTTGCGGTTGGTCACGACCACCGAGCTGACCGGCGACGAGCGCAGCCGCCGGTCGATCGTCACCACCGGGACGCCGCCGTCGACCAGCGGCGCCAGGACGCTGTCGCGGTCGGACGAGGGCGAGATGACGACGCCGGCCATCCGCTCGGCGAGCGCCACCTCGACGTAGTCCCGCTCCTTGTCGAGCATCTCGTCGGAGTTGCACAGCACGACGGAGTGGCCGCTGGCACGTGCGACGTCCTCGAAACCGCGCACCAGCGCGGTGAAGTGCGGGTTCTCGATGTCGGAGATGATGAGCGCCCACACCGCGGCGCGCTTGCGGCGCAGGTTGCGCGCGACGCCGTTGGGCTTGTAGCCGAGCATCTCGACCGACTCGCGCACCCGGCGGGCCATGTCCGGGTTGACGTCGACGTCGTTCAGCACCCGGGAGACGGTCGCGGCCGACACCGAGGCCAGCCGCGCGACGTCGTAGATCGTGGCCACGCGGCACCCCCCGCTCGGTGGCGTCAGCACTGCGCCGCAGCGCAGACTAGTGGCCACCGGGTCGCCGTCCGCGCTACGGTCCGGAAATCGGTTTCACAGATCCGGAGGCCTCCGTGCCAGTGCCCCTGCCCGTCTACACCGTCACGGCGCTCCGGCTGGGGACGATCACGGTCGACAAGTCCGGGATGACGTACGGCGTCGACCCCGGCGTGCCGATGGACGTGCCCGTGTGGGGCGCTGCCGTCGAGGGCGACGGCGTGCGGATGCTCGTCGACACCGGCATCGGCGACCCGGCCCGCTGGCAGCCGTACAACCGGTGCTGGCAGGAGACCGACGAGACGCTGCCGGCGGCGCTCGCCGAGATCGGCTGGGCGCTGTCGGACGTCGACGTCGTCATCAACTCGCACCTGCACTACGACCACGCCGAGAACAACCTGCTGCTGCCCGACGCGCAGTTCTACGTCTCGGCCGCGGAGTGGGAGTACGCCCGGGCGCCGATCGCCACCCAGCGCTGGCTCTACGACTTCCCGTGGACCGACGACGCGCTCACCTACCAGAACTACGTGTTGGTGGCCGCTGACCACTACGACGTGCGTCCCGGCGTGCGGCTGCTGCAGACCCCCGGGCACTCGCGCGGGCACCAGTCGGTGCTCGTGCACACCGAGCAGGGCGTGCTCGCCGTCGCCGGCGACGCGGCCTGCCTGATGGAGAACTTCAGCCGGCCGACGCCGCCGGGCGGGCTGACCTCGGCCGAGCAGGCCCTCGACTCGCTCGAGCGGATCCGCACGCACGCCGACGCCGTGCTCATGAACCACGACCCGGAGCTCGCCAAGTACCAGACCGGCGGCTACCCCGCGATCGCGCCCGTCACGACCTGACGGCTACCCCTTGGGCACCGGCCGGGCCCGGACGTGCAGCCGCTCCCCCTGCGGGCCGAACAGGCCGAGCACCTCGGTCGGCGTGCGGCCCGGGTTGCCGAACCAGTGCGGTGTGCGCGTGTCGAACTCGGCGACCTCCCCGGCGGTCAGGACGAGGTCGTGCTCCCCGAGCAGCAGGCGCACCTGCCCGGACAGCACGTAGAGCCAGTCGTAGCCCTCGTGCACCTGCTGGTCCGGCTCGGCCGCAGGCGCCCCGGCCCTGGCCGGCGGCAGGACGATCTTGTACGCCTGCAGGCCGCCGGGACGCCTCGTGAGCGGGATCCACGTCATCCCGTGCCGGGTGACGGGCCGGGCGTGCACACGCGGGTCGCCGGTCTCCGGCGCCCCGACGAGCTCGTCGAGCGGCACGTCGTGCGCGCGGGCCAGCAGGAGCAGCAGGTCGAGGGTCGGCCGCCGCTGGCCGGACTCGAGGCGTGACAGCGTGCTCACCGAGATGCCGGTCGTCTCGGACAGCTGCGCGAGGGTCGCCTCGCGCGAGTGGCGCAGCGCCCGCAGCCGGGGGCCGACCGCGGCGAGCACGGCGTCGAGCGGGTCGTCGTCCTGCGCGTCCTCGGGATCGGCCACGGCACAGTTTGCCGTTCCCGCAACACCACTTGTCAAGCCGTCCCCCTCCGGCGCACGGTGCACCCGGAGCCGGACGGACCGGCCGAGGGCACGCGGAGGACGAGATGGACGAGCTGGCGGAGTCGTACGACGTCGTGGTGGTCGGCGGAGGGGCCGCGGGGCTGAGCGGCGCGCTGGCACTGTCCCGCGCCCGGCGGAGCGTGCTGGTGCTGGATGCCGGCGCACCGCGCAACGCCCCGGCCGGCGCGGTGCACAACTACCTGGGACGCGAGGGGACGCCGCCCGGCGAGCTGCTCGCGCTCGGCCGCGCCGAGGTCGAGGGCTACGGCGGACGGGTCGTCACCGCGACGGTGCGCACGGCCCGGGAGCTCGACGGGCGCGAGGTCGGCTTCGCCGTCGAGCTCGCGGACGGGCGCGAGGTGCGGGCCCGACGCCTGCTCGTGACGACCGGCCTGGTGGACGAGCTGCCGCCGGTGCCGGGGCTGGCCGAGCGGTGGGGTCGCGGCGTCGCGCACTGCCCGTACTGCCACGGCTTCGAGGTGCGCGACTCGCCGATCGGCGTGCTGGCGACCAGCGTCATGGGCGTGCACGTGGCGCTGCTGTGGCGGCAGTGGAGCAGCGACGTGACCCTGTTCCTGCACACCGGCGGCGAGCCGACCGACGAGCAGTGGGAGCAGCTGACCGCCCGCGGCATCTCGGTCGTGACCGGCGAGGTCACCGGCCTCGAGGTGCAGGACGACCGGCTCACCGGCGTGCGGCTCGCCGGCGGGCAGGTGGTCGCGCGCTCGGTGCTGGTGGTCACGCCGCGGTTCACCGCTCGCACGGGCGTCCTGGCTGACCTCGGCCTGACACCGGTCCCGCTGCAGCGCGGCGAGCTGGTGCTCGGCAGCCGCATCGAGGCCGACCCCATGGGGGCGACCGCGGTCCCCGGCGTGCGCGTGGCCGGCAACGTCACCGACCCGATGGCGCAGGTCATCTCGAGCGCCGCTGCCGGGCTCATGGCCGGTGCGGCGCTCAACGGCGAGCTCGTCGAGGAGGACACGGCGCGGGCCGTCGCGGCGCTGGCGGTGGACGTCCAGCGGTCGGCGGGCGCCGTCGACACCGCCGTCCTCGCGGGCCGCGAGCCCTGACCGGCCGGTCGTCCCGGCCGACGGCGGGCGCCGTCGTCCTCGCGGACCAGGAGAGCTGACCGGCCGGTCGTCCCGGCCGACGGCGGACGCCGTCGTCCTCGCGGACCGCGAGGGCTGAGCGGCCGGTCGTCCCGGCCGACGATGGTCGCAACGCTCCTCGCCTGGTGGGCCCGACCCGGCCCGGCCGTCGTCCTCGTGCGCGGAGGATCCTGCCGAGCCGGCCTTCAGCGATGCGCCGCGGCGTCCGACTCCCTGGGGCATGGACCAGGTGCGCGAGGCGTCGTTGCGCTCGCGCGTCCCGGCGCAGGCCGTGATGACCGAGCTGCTGCGCCGGCAGGCCGACACGACGCCGCACTCCCGGCTGGCCCGCCTGCTGGGCCGGTCGCCGCTGACGGCGGACACCCGCTCCTGGTACCTCGGCGCGCTCGGCGAGCTCGAGGTCGGCGCGCTGCTCGACCGGCTGCCCGCCGGCTGGTACGTCCTGCACGCCGTGCCGGTCGGCGACCGCGGCGCGGACGTCGATCACGTCGTCGTCGGCCCGGCCGGGGTGTTCACCGTGAACACCAAGCACCATGCCGGCCAGCGCGTCTGGGTGGCCGGCCGGACGTTCCGGGTCGCAGGACGCCCCCAGCTGCACGTGCGCAACGCCGAGCACGAGGCCGACCGGGCCGCGCGCCGGCTGTCCGCGGCGCTCGGCGTCCCGGTCGCGGTCACGGTCACCCCCGTGATCGCGGTCGTCGCCGCCGAGTCGCTCACCGTGAAGGCCGCACCCGACCGGGTCGTCGTCGTGACCGCCGACCGGCTGGTGCGGGAGCTGCGCCGGCGTCCTGGAGTGCTCAGCGACGAGCAGGTGCACCGCCTCGTCCAGGCAGCGGAGCTCCCCGGCACCTGGCAGGACGTCCCGGTCGAGCTGTCGCCGGCAGCCGTCGTGCAGTCCGGCTTCCGCGCGCTGCACCGCGAGGTCCGGGAGGCCCGTCTCGTCCGCGGTGCGTGGTCGCTCGCCGGCACCGCCGGCGGCGCGGTCGCGGCGCTGACGGTCGGGACCGACCTGCTCGAGCGCGCCGTCGGGCAGCTGCTCGCCTGACCCGACGGCCTACGGCAGCGCGCCCTCGGGCACCGGCACCACGTCGGGCGTCGTGGTCCGCGCCGTCTCGGCCAGCACGATGCCGGCGAGCACCACCGCGCCGCCGAGCAGCTGCACGACCGACAGCGCCTCGCCGAGCACGACCCAGGCGACCGCGGCAGCGAGGACGGGCTCGGCCATCCCGAGCAGCCCGGTGCGGGCCGAACCGAGCGACCGCAGCGCCAGCAGGATCAGCCCGTACGGCACGACCGTCCCGAGCACGACGACCCAGATCACGAGCAGCCAGGCAGGGACGTGCGCGTCCGGCAGCGGTCCGGGCAGGCCGACGGCTCGGGTGAGGTCGGCCCACGGGAAGGTCCACCACGGCTGCAGGACCGTCCAGAACACGGCCGCGGCGGTGAACGTCCAGGCGGCCAGGCTCAGCGGGTCGCGCGTGCCGAGGCCGCGCTCGCTGGTCAGGTAGTACGCCGCCAGCGACACCGCCGCGCCGAGCCCGGCCAGCACGCCGAGCCCGTCGAGGCTCAGGCCCTGCCACGCCTGCCCGACGACGACGAGCCCGGTGACGCTCAGCGCGAGCGCGGCCCACAGGCGCCGGCGCACCGGCTCGGCGCGGACGGCACGCACCCACACGACGACGAGCACCGGCGCGAGGTACTCGAGCAGCAGCGCGATCCCGACCGGGAGCCGGCCGATCGCGACGAAGTAGAGCCACTGCACCAGGCCGATCCCGACGACGCCCGCGACCACGAGGAAGCCGAGCTCGCGCCGCCCGACCCGCAGGCTGTGCGGTCGGGTGAGCGCGACGGCGGTCATCAGGCAGAGCGCCGCGCCGAGGCTGCGGAGCTCGACGAGGCGCAGCGACGACAGGCCCGACTCGAGGACGGTCTTGCTGACGCTGCCGTTCAGGGCGAACAGGAACGAGGCGGTGCTGGCGAAGACGATCCCGCGCCAGGGTGAGGAGGTGGTCATCGCCGGGCAGTCTGGCCGACCGCCTGTGGACACCCGCCCCGGCCTGTCGGTGCCCGTCGGTACGACTCGTGCATGACCCTCGCACTCTGCAGATCCCTGACCGGCTTCACCTCCTGGGACGACCTGCACGCCGAGCTGCAGCCCCGTCGGGCGCCTGGGTGCCCGACCTGCGCCTGGGCCTGCTCCTGGAGCTCGGCGGGACGGTGCATACCGTCGAGACACCGGGCCAGTGGTCGGCACGCCACCGCCGGGCTGTCCATCGCGCGGGTCTCCGCCCCGAGACGACCGACACGGCCGTGATCTGGACGTGGACCGTGCCGCTGCAGCTCCTCGAGGAGGACCTCCGCCGCACCGGGTGGCACAAGGACGTCTCGTCGCCGGGGACGCTCCCGTACGAGCTGCTCGCCGAGATCACCGGCACGCGCCTCGCGCCCGAGCTCGTCGTGACGCTGCTGCGCGACGTCTTCCGCGTCCGTCCGGAGGACGTCCAGGTGCTGGTCCTGTCCGAGGACGAGGAGTCGGACGACGACTACGGCTGAGGCCACCCGTGGTCGACGGCCTCGACGTTGTGGCCGTCGAGGTCGCGCAGGAACGTCCCGTAGTAGCCGGGGTGGTACTCGGGCCACTCGCGCGGCGCGTGCAGCACCTCGGCGCCGGCCTCGACCGCCGCCGCGTGCACTGCGTCGACCGCGGCGCGGTCGGGTGCCACGAAGGCGATGTGCGCCTCGCGGGTCTCGCCGCCGGGCGCCGGGCTGAGCCAAAAGTCGGGGATGCCGTCCGGGCCGGCGAGCCCAACGACGGCCGACGGACCGGCCGGGAAGCGCATGGCCTCGGTCATGCCGATCGCGGCGAACACGCGCAGGTAGAAGGCGGTGGACGCCTCGACGTCGGCGACCTGGATCCCGAGGTGGTCGAGCATGCCGGGCACCGTATCGGCGGACGCCCCGGCGCGGAAGCCCCGACGCGGACTGACCCGCCGATCCGGCTGACCCGACCCGGACGAGCCTGGTCAGTAGCCGCCCATGCCGGGCGCGTTCTGCGCGCCGTCGACGACGACGTCGGTGCCGCTGATCCAGGACGCCCGCGGGCTCAGCAGGAAGGCGGCGACGTCCGCGACCTCCTGCGGCGTCCCGAGCCGGCCGAACGGGAACTCGGCCGCCTCGAACGCCGCGAACTGCTCGGGCTGCGTGTCCCGGCGGTGCGCCCAGCTGCCGCCCTCGAACAGGATCGACCCGGGCGACAGCGTGTTGACCCGGACGCCCTGCGGTCCGAGCTCGCGCGCGAGCGAGGCAGCCAGCGCGATCTCGGCGGCCTTGGCCGCGGCGTACTGCGGCTTGGGCTGCGGCTTGCTGCCGCTCACGCTCGAGATGACGACGACGGACGCGGCGTCCGACGCGGTCAGGTGCGGGAGTGCTGCGCGGACGGCGACCGCGGCGTGCACGACGTTGAGGTCGAAGGTGCTGCGCCAGTCGTCCGCGCTGCTGTCCGCGATCCCCGGCCCGCCGGCCGCTCCCCCGGCGTTCGCGACGAGCAGGTCCAGCCCGCCGAGCTCCCGCGCAGCCTCGTCGACGAAGGCGGCGAGCGCGGCCTCGTCGGTGACGTCGACCGCCCGGCCGAAGGCCTGCGCGCCGCCGCCCTGCAGCGCGCGGACGGTCTGGTCGACGACGTCGGCGCTGCGCGCGCAGAGCGCGACGGCGCAGCCCTCCTCGACGAGGCGGTCGACGATGGCGCGGCCGAGCCCGCGCGTCCCGCCCGTGACGAGCGCGCGGCGGCCGGTGAGGCGGAGGTCCATGCCGCCCACTGTGCCGCAGCGCGAGCCGGGGCGTCGTCGCCGGTGCACCGTCCGCCAGGCGCGACGGTCGTGCTGCGTCGAGGCAGGTCGGCCAGTCCTCGGGGAGCTTCAGTCGTCGGCGTGTCGGTCGGCGGTCGGCGCGGCGGTCGGCGCCGGCGTCGCGGCAGCGGTCGGCGGCAGCGGTCGGCGGCCTGCGGCCTGCGGTCTGCGGCCTGCGGCCTGCGGTCTGCGGTCTGCGGCCTGCGGTCTGCGGTCTGCGGTCTGCGGTCTGCGGTCGCCGTCGCGGTAGCGGTCGGCGGTCGGCGTCGCGGTAGCGGTCGGCGTCGCGGCAGCGGTCGGCGGCCTGCGGTCCGCGGTCCGCGGTCGGTTGGCGGTTGGCGGTCGGCGGTCGGCGGTCGGCGGTCGGCGGTCGGCGGTCGGCGGACGGTTGGCGGTCGGCGGTCGGCGGTCGGCGGTCGGCGGTCGGTCGGTCGGTCGGTCGGTCGTGGGCACCCGCCGCGCCCGAGACACCGGACGCGCCCACCGACGCCGACGGAGTCGGACCTACCCGCAGGCAGCGACGACTGGATCGTGGCAGGCACTCCGGACGCGGGGCCTGCACCCGACCCACCCACGCCGACCACGTGGGAACCGACCCGAGAGCGAACACGGTCGATCCTGGCAAGCCCTTCGGAGCCGGGGCGCCGGACGCGTCCCGCGCACTCCGACGACGCCGGACCGACCCGCAGCAGATCAGGGCCGCTCGCCACTGCTCCGGACGGACCAGCCAGGCTGCGCCGCTCGGCCGACGCGCAAGGCCCGTCCCAGCCGTAGCGTCGGGGTATGCCGATGAGCCGGGACGAGGCGATCACCCTGCTCGGCTGCCGCCCGGGGGCGTCCGCCCGGGAGGTGCGCGCGGCGTACCGCCGAGCGGTGCGCGACGTCCGCCCCGACATCGGCGGTGTCGACGGCACCTGGCTCACGGGGGTGCAGGAAGCACGCGACCTGCTGCTGCGCACCGCCGGACCGGACCGGCGGCGTCGCGAACGCACCGCAGACGCCAGCGGTGGAGTCGCGTCGGCCCTGCGCCGCCGCTCGCGGTGGCTGCCAGCGCCGCAGCCACGACCCGAAGTCGACCTGAGGCTCTGACCGATCCGCCAGCGCGGTGACCGAGTCCGGCGCGCCGGCCGTCGCCGACCATCCTTCACCGAGGCTGACCGAGTCCCGGGACACCGCCGATCGTCGAGCATCGCCAACCAGCCCCCACCAAGTCCGACCGTGTCCGGGACACCGCCGAGCGTCCACCGACGTTGACCAGCCCTCGCCGAGGTTGACCGAGTCAGTCACACCCGCCGACGAGCGACGCCGACCGACCCTGGCGGGCGCTCGCCAGCCGGGGACGCCGCCGAACAACGCGACCGGATCGGCTGGGGCTCAACGAGCCGGGGACGCCGCCGACCCGCCGGCGACGCTGGCAGAGCCCACCCACTGGTGGCCCAGGCGGGCAGGCCAGCGAGCGTCGTGCAACTGGACGACTCGGCCAGCACGCGACGAGTCGGGCACGGCGCGGGAACACCCGGTCAGCGCAGCGCGGCCGCCAGCTCGGCCAGGATCTCGGCGGGACGACGCAGCAGCAGCGTCAGGTGGCCGTCGTCCGGCAGCAGGTGCGGTGTGCAGGTCGGCAGCCGCTCGGCGAGCCACCGACCGTGCGCGGGCGGGACCATGAGG
>CAXTFU010000027.1:11946-24453 GCA_964243385.1 uncultured bacterium
GTCTGCAGACCAGGACGAAGCGCGTGACCGCGTCGCGGTTGTCGGCGATCTGGGTCGCGGCCGCCGCCAGGTGGTTCATCTCCCCGGCGATCGGCGCGCAGATCGCGGCGTCGAACCGGGAGCTGGGATCGGCGACCTCCACCGCAGCCCCAGCGGTGGACCCGCTCTCGGTGACCACGGCCGAGGGCAGGTGCTCGGCGAGCCAGCGGCCGTGCGCCGGCGGGACCATGAGGTCCTCCCCGCCCTGCCACAGGTGCACGGGTGCGCGCACGTCGTCGAGCGCGAAGCCCCACGGCCGGATGAAGGCGAGGTCGTCGTCGACCCACCCGTCGACACCGTCGCGCAGGGCGAGCGCCGTCCCGCGCGCGAACTCCCCGGCGTAGGCGGCGCTGAAGACCTCGCGGTCGGGCGGGCTGAGCACCGTCACGAGCGTGTCGTAGGTCCCCTGCGCCCCGCCGGCGAGCATCTGCTCGCGCCACGGGCCGAGCAACGCGCGCAGCGGCTCCTCCCCCTCGACCGCCGCGCCGAACTCGACCTCGTTGCCCTCGCCCATGTCGGCGAGGAACTCGAGCCCGTCCATCTCCCACGGACCGACCCCCGCGACCGTGGCCACGGCGACGCACCGGTCGGCGGCGAGCGCGCCGCAGGCGAGCGCGTGCGGACCGCCACCGCTGGCGCCCACGACGGCGAAGCGGTCAGCACCCAGGGCGTCCGCCACCGCCAGCACGTCGGCGACGCCGTCGGCCACCGTGCGGCCCGGCCGGCGGGTCGACCCGGCGTAGCCCGGTCGCGCGTACGCGGCCAGCCGCACGCCGACCTCGTCCGCGGCGGCCAGCAGCTCCGGCTCGAGCGGGTGGCCCTGCGGCGTGCCGTGCAGCCGGATGACGAGCGGGCCGTCGTCGCCGGACACGACGTGGTCGAGGACGCGACCGTCCGCAGTGGTGAGCACGTCCCGACCCTCGCACGGGCGTCCGAAGGGCCGGCCGCCTGCCTGCCTGCCGACTACGGTCCGCACCATGAGCACCCTCGTGTCATCCCGGTCCGGGAGCGGTTCCCCGCTCGTGCTCGTCCACGGCCTCGGCGCCCGGCAGTCGTCGTGGGACCCGGTGCTGGCCGGGCTCGCCGCCGCCCACGAGGTCGTCACCGTCGACCTGCCGGGCCATGGCGCCACCCCGTCGCTCGACGGGTTGGTCACCCTCGACCGCCTCGTCGACGAGCTTCGCGGGTTCCTCGAGCAGCAGGACCTCACCGGCGCGGACCTCGTCGGCAGCTCGATGGGTGCGCGCATGGTCCTCGAGCTCGCACGCCAGGGCGTTGGCCGGCACATCGTCGCCCTCGACCCGGGCGGCTTCTGGACCGCCGTGGAGAAGGCGGTCTTCGCGACGTCGGTCCGGGCCTCCTTCGCACTGGTCGGCGCACTGCGACCCGTACTGCCGGCGCTGACTGCCAGCGCGGCCGGCCGGACGGCGTTGCTGCCGCAGTTCACGCCGCGCCCCTGGGCGCTGCCGGCGCAGGTGGCGCTCTCCGACCTGCGCAGCATCGCCGACACCCCGGCGCTCGACGCGACGCTGCGGGCCCTGGTCCGCAGCGGCCCTCAGCTGGGCGGGGTCACGCCGGGCAGGGTCGTCCTCGGCTGGGGCCGCCGCGACCGGGTGACGCTGCCGCGCCAGGCCGCCCGGGCGCAGGCCGCCTTCCCGCAGGCCACCCTGCACTGGTTCGACCAGTGCGGGCACTTCCCGATGTGGGACCGCCCCAACGAGACCGTGGACGTCGTCCTGCGCTCGACCGCCTGACCGCCTCGCAGTGCCGGACGCGCCTGAGGTCGACCTGCACCGGTCCTCACGGTGCCGGCACAGGACGCCAGGGCGAGGGAGATGGCACAGCACGCGCCGACGTGGGCGTCCGTCTGAGCCACCCCGGCGCGCCGGGACGTGCTCGGACCGCCCGCCACCGGGCGTCACGGTCACTCGGCGCGGGCGTCCGTCTGTGCCACCCCGTCGCCCGGGACGTGCTCGGACCGCCCACCGCCGAACGTCACGATCGCTCGGCGCGGGCGCCCGGGTGAACGACCGCTGACGCCGCCGGTGGTCCACGCTGGCCCGCCGCTTGCTGGCCCGTCGCGAAGGCTCCGGTGGCACCCGTCCCTGCCGGTCCCGACTTGATCAATTCCAGATCATCCGCAACACTTCGCAGGTGTCACCCGCGGCGGAAGCCGAACGTCTCCTGCGCGGCACCGCTCTGCGCGTCACCAAGCCCCGCATCGCCGTCCTCGCCGCGGTGCACGAGCACCCGCACGCCGACACCGACGCGATCATCGCGCTGGCGCGGGCCGACCTCGGCGCGGTGTCGCACCAGGCCGTGTACGACGTCCTGCGTGCCCTGACCGACCTCGGCCTCGTCCGCCGCATCCAGCCGCCCGGCTCGGTGGCGCGGTACGAGGCCCGGGTCGGCGACAACCACCACCACGTCGTCTGCCGGTCCTGCGGGGCCATCGCCGACGTCGACTGCGCCGTCGGCGAGGCCCCGTGCCTGACCGCCTCGGACGACGCGGGCTTCGCGATCGACGAGGCCGAGGTCGTGTACTGGGGCCGCTGCCCCGCTTGCCTCGCCACAGCACCACGCGCCACCTGAAGAGACGTCCCCGGTCCAGCCGCACGCCAGCAGAGAGGCACGACGTGACGAACCCCGACACCGCGAGCACCAGCGAGAGCGAGAACCCGGCGATCCCAGCGCCCAAGGCGCACACGGACATGCGGCCGCGGACCAACCGCGACTGGTGGCCGAACCAGGTCGACCTGCAGGTGCTCAACAAGCCGGCACGCGACTCCGATCCGCTGGGCCCGGACTTCGACTACAAGGCGGCCGTCGCGGCGCTGGACGTCGAGGCGCTCAAGGCCGATGTCATCAAGGTCATGCACACCTCGCAGGACTGGTGGCCGGCCGACTACGGCCACTACGGCCCGCTGTTCATCCGCATGTCGTGGCATGCGGCCGGCACCTACCGCCAGGCAGACGGCCGCGGTGGCGGCGGCCAGGGCGCCCAGCGCTTCGCCCCGCTCAACAGCTGGCCGGACAACGCGAACCTCGACAAGGCGCGCCGCCTGCTGCTGCCGATCAAGCAGAAGTACGGCCGCAGCATCTCCTGGGCCGACCTGCTGGTGTTCGCCGGCAACGTCGCGCACGACGACATGGGCCTGCAGACCTTCGGCTTCGGCTTCGGCCGCGAGGACACCTGGCAGCCCGAGGAGATGTTCTGGGGGCCGGAGGATACCTGGCTCGGCGACGAGCGCTACAGCGGCGACACCCCGCTCGAGCTCGAGGGTGCGCTCGCCAACGTCACGATGGGCCTCATCTACGTCAACCCCGAGGGGCCGCAGGGCCGCCCGGACCCTCTCGCGTCCGCGCACGACATCCGCGTGACCTTCGGCCGGATGGCGATGAACGACATGGAGACCGTCGCGCTCATCGCCGGTGGCCACACCTTCGGCAAGACGCACGGCGCCGGTGACCCGTCGCTCGTCGGACCGGAGCCCGAGGGCTGCCCGGTGCATTCGCGCGGCCTGGGCTGGATCAGCGAGTTCGGCTCGGGCAAGGGCAAGGACACGATCACCAGCGGGCTCGAGGGCGCGTGGACCCCCACGCCCACGACGTGGGACAACAGCTACTTCGACACGCTCTTCCAGTACGAGTGGGAGCTCACCGAGAGCCCCGCCGGCGCGAAGACGTGGCGGCCGACCGACCCCGCGTCGGCCACCGTGCCGGACGCGCACGAGCCCGGCGTCACGCACCGGCCGATGATGGCGACGACCGACCTCGCGCTCATCGCGGACCCGGTCTACAAGGAGATCTCGAAGCGGTACCACGAGGACCCCGAGCTGTTCGCGGACCAGTACGCGCGCGCCTGGTTCAAGCTGCTGCACCGCGACATGGGCCCGGTGTCCCGCTACGTCGGGCCGTGGGTTCCCGAGGCGCAGCTGTGGCAGGACCCGGTCCCGGCGGTCGACCACGAGCTGGTCGGCGAGGCGGACGTCGCCGAGCTGAAGAGCGCCCTGCTCAACGCCGGCCTGACCGCGCCGCAGCTCATCCGCACCGCCTGGGCCGCAGCTGCGTCCTACCGCGGCACCGACATGCGCGGTGGCGCGAACGGCGCCCGCCTGCGCCTGTCGCCGCAGAAGGACTGGGCGGCCAACGACCCGGCCGAGCTCGCTGCCGTCCTGCCGGTGCTCGAGCGCGTCAAGGCCGACTTCGAGGGCGGCGGACGCCGCGTCTCGCTGGCCGACGTCATCGTCCTCGGCGGGTGCGCCGCGGTCGAGCAGGCCGCGCGCGACGCCGGCGTCGAGGTGACCGTGCCGTTCACGCCGGGCCGCACCGACGCCTCGCAGGAGCAGACGGACGTCGAGACGTTCGCCTACCTCGAGCCGCGCGCCGACGGGTTCCGCAACTACCTCGAGCCCGGCTCGAAGCTGTCGCCGGAGACGCTGCTCGTGGACCGCGCGTACATGCTCGAGCTGACCGCCAAGGAGCTCACCGTCCTCGTCGGCGGTCTGCGCGCGCTCGGTGCGAACACCGGTGACACCAAGCACGGCGTCTTCACCGACCGTCCGGGCGTGCTGACGACCGACTTCTTCCGCAATCTGCTCGACCTCGGCATCTCGTGGCGGAGCTCGCCGGACACCGAGAACCTGTACGAGGGCGTCGACGCCTCCGGCCAGGTCGTCCGCACCGCCACCGCCGTCGACCTCGTCTTCGGGTCGAACTCGATCCTGCGCGGCATCTGCGAGGTCTACTCGTCGGACGACGCGTCGGAGAAGTTCGTCCGCGACTTCGTCGACGCCTGGGACAAGGTCATGATGCTGGACCGCTTCGACGTCAAGTAGCCCTCGGCGCGATCGCAGGCCCCTCCCGGCGTCGTCCGGGAGGGGCCTGCGGCGTGTCAGGCGTCCGCGCAGGCCAGCCGCGCGTTGCGGCGGCCGTACCCGACGTACAACACCATCCCGATCGCCAGCCACACGAGGAAGCGCAACCAGGTCTCGATGCTGAGGCTGCTCATGAGGTAGAGGCACGCCAGCGCCGACAGACCGGGCAGCCACGGCGACAGCGGCACGCGGAACGCGCGGCGCAGCTCCGGGCGGGTGCGGCGCAGGACCGGGACCGCGATGGACACCACGACGAAGGCGAACAGCGTGCCGATGCTGACGAGGTCCGCCAGCACGCCGAGCGGGACGAGGCCGGCGAGCGCCGCGACGAGCAGGGTAATCCCGGCGGTGGTGCCGAGCGGCGTGCCGAAGCGCGGGGACAGCCGGGAGACCGGCCTGGGCAGGAGCCCGTCGCGCCCCATGGCGAAGGTGATCCGCGTCATCGCCACAATGTCGACGAGGATGACCGACGTCAGGCCGGCGACGGCCGCGATCGAGATGAGCGACGACGCCCACGGCAGCCCGACGGTGTCGAACGCCGCAGCGATCGGCGCTCCTTCGTCGAGCTCACGGTAGTCGACCATCTCGGTCAGCACGAACGAGACGCCGGCGTACAGCAGCGTGCAGACGACGAGCGTGCCGAACAGTCCCAGCGGCAGGTCGCGCGACGGCCGGCGGGTCTCCTCGCCGAGGTTCGCGACGGCCTCGAACCCGGCGTAGGCGAAGAAGACGACCGCAGCCGCCGACAGCACGCCGGCGATGCCGAAGACCGTGGGCGACAGGCCGAACACCGCTGCAGCAGCGGCTGCGCGAGCCCGCTCTCGCTGTCCGCCGGCTGGGCCTGCGGGACGTACGGGGTGAGGTTCGCGGCCTTCACGAAGAACAGCCCGGCCGCGATGACGAACAGGCAGACCACGACCTTGACGACCACCAGCAGGTTGGTGACCCGGGCCGACTCGCGCACGCGATCGCCGCGACGGTCCCGAGCACCAGGACGATGGCGATCGCGCCGACGTTCACGGGCGCGTCCTCGGTGAACAGCGACGGCGGCAGGTCGAACAGGTTCGCCAGTTACGACGACCACCCGCGGGCCACGACCGCGGCACCGAGCGCGAACTCGAGCACGAGGTCCCAGCCGATGATCCACGCCGCGAGCTCGCCGAGGGTCGCGTAGGCGTAGGTGTAGGCGCTGCCGGCCGTCGGGACGGACGAGGCCAGCTCGGCGTAGCAGAGGGCGGCCAGCGCCGCGACGACGCCGGCGAACAAGAACGACAGGGTGACCGCAGGACCGGAGTTCTCCTTGGCCACGATCCCGGTGAGCGTGAAGATGCCGGTGCCGATGACGATCCCGAAGCCCATGAGGTCGGCCGGGCCGAGCCGCCGGCGCAGGTGCGTGGTGCTGTCCTCACCCTCCCCCTCGGACTGCGCGAGGACGGTGTCGATGCTCTGGGTGCGGAAGGCCGAACGGCGGCCGGAGGTGCGGGTCACGGCGGCGGCTGTACCCCTGGCCGTAGGAGTCCAGCCCCGCCGCCCGTGTCCGGGCTAGCCTGCGGCGGCACTGCTCGCGACGCCGACAGGAGGACACCGTGGCGGACGTCGCCCTGCAGCGCCTGCTCGACCTCCGCCTGCACCAGCAGGACGGCAGGCGCTCGCCGCACAAGCCACTGCTCGCGCTGGTCGCGCTGGGCCGGCTGCTGTCGACGGGCAGCAGCGCGCTGCCGTGGTCGGAGGCAGAGCAGCGGCTCGCGGACCTCCTGGCCGAGTTCGGACGCCCGTCGAGCACGGGCCGGGCGCAGAGCGCCGCCTACCCGTTCACGCGGCTGCGTGCCGACGGGGTGTGGCAGCTGTCCACCGACGTGCCCATGGACAACGTGGGTCCGCTGCGCTCCTCCCAGCCCACCGGCTCGTTCACCCCGGACGTCGAGGCGGAGCTGCTGCTGCACCCGGAGACCGCGTTGGCCACCGCGCGGGTGCTGGTGACCAGCCACTTCCCGGAGTCCCTCGTCACGGACGTGCTGGTGGCCGCCGGCCTCGACCCGGAGCTGGTCCTCGGCGGCGGCACCGCCCGCGTCGTCGTGCTGGACGGCCGGCGTCGGAGCGCGGAGTGGCGCAGCGCCGTCGTCGAGGCGTGGGACCGCCAGTGCGCCTTCTGCGGCTACGACGGTCAGCTCGGCGGCGCTCAGGTCGGGCTCGAGGCCGCCCATGTCCGGTGGTGGGCCTTCGAAGGACCGGACGACCTGGACAACGGGCTGGCGCTTTGCGCCCTGCACCACAAGCTGTTCGACCGTGGCGTCCTCGGGCTGGACGGCCAGGCGCAGCTGACGGTCAGCTCGCAGTTCAGCGCCCGGACGGCGGCTGGTCGAGCGGTGTACGACCTGCACGGACAGCCACTGCGACCGCGCCCCGGGACGCCGCTCCCCGCGTCGCGGCACGTCGCCTGGCACAGCACGGAGGTCTTCAAGGGTGCGCCGCTCGCGGCCTGACGGTCCGGCATGGACTGGGGCGATCGCGGAAGGACTCATCCCATGGACTCCGCGCTCCCGCTGGCCGAGCTGGCCAACCTGCACTTCGTGACCCCGAAGCTCGCCGTCGGCGGCGACCTCAGCTCCGAGGACGAGGGCCTGTCCCAGCTCCAGCTCGCCGAGATCGCCGAGCTCGGCATCACGCACGTCGTCGACACCCGCCTGGAGTGGTCAGACGAGCAGGTCGTGGCCGAGCACGCCTCGCACGTGCAGTACCTGCACCATGGCATGGACGACGCCGGCCAGCAGGTGCCGCACGAGTGGTTCGAGGAGGCGGTGTCCTGGGTCGAGGCGGCCTACGAGCAGGACCCGGACGCAGTCGTCCTGACCCACTGCCACATGGGCATCAACCGGGGCCCGTCGCTCGGCTTCGCCGTCCTGCTGGCGCAGGGCTGGGACCCGGTCGAGGCGATCAGCGCCATCCGCGCCGCCCGCCCACAGGCCAACGTCTGGTACGCCGCGGACGCGCTCGACTGGTACCAGGCGCGCGTGGGGACGGACTCCGACACGGCCGAGCAGCAGCGGCAGGCCCTGGCGGCGTGGCGGGACGCGAACCAGCTCGACGTCATCCGCCTCGTGCGCGAGGCGAACGAGCGGCAGGCCAGCGGCGGCTGAGCGCCTCAGCCTTGCGGACCGGCCGGGTTCACGGCGACCCGGCCGTCGGCGTCGACGAGCAGCGAGACCATGGTGCGGCCGTCGTCGAAGAAGCAGGCGGCGACGGGGTGCGCGTCCGGCATGCCGTCGAACGGTCCGCCGGCGAGCCGTGCCTCGGCGCCTGGCGCGCCACGGACCTCCGCGAGGGTGATCGAGGACGAGCCGGTGAACGTCGCCGGCGGCAGCTCGCGGTCCTGCCCGAGCTCGACGCACCTGCGGTCGGCGACGGACTCGACCTCCGCCTGCGCGTGGTCCGGCGGCAGCGCGACCCTCGGCTCGTCGGCGGTGCAGCCGGTGCCGGCGGTCAGCACCAGCACGAGCAGCAGCAGGAGACCGGGCACGGCACCAGCGTCGTGCCCGGTGCACGTCCGCGCACCCCGGGACGCTGCCCACCGTGGCCCTCGCGGAGATCGACGGGGCCGCGTCGGGCCGGCAGGATCGCGGCCGAAGCGCTTCGGGCGACGGCCACGGCGATGGCACCGTGCCACGACTCAGCCCCCGGGCGACCACCGCTCCGCCTGCTTTAGCCGCTGTCGGACACCGGCCCCGCCGACCTGCTCGAGCAGCGACCGCTCGCCCACGACGACGAGCAGCGACCGCGCTCGCGACAGCCCGACGTAGAGCATCTCGCGGGCCCGCTCGAGGTCGCGGAAGCCGTTGAGCGCCAGGACCGCGACCGAGCGCTCGAGTCCCTTGAAGCCGAGCACGTGGCCGTAGAAGACGTCCTCCGCCGCGAAGAACGCGTCCCAGTAGGCCGCCCAGCCGCCGACGTCGACGGCATTGCGCTGGTCGGGGTGGCGGTGCTGGGTGGTGAGCAGCACGACTTGCCCCGGCTCCCAGCCCTCCTCGAGCAGCGCCTCGACGGCCTCGTCCGCCCGCTCGACGACCTCGGGCGCGGCGCACTCGACGAGCCGGACCGCCGGCCCTTCCAGGCCTCGGGGCTTGAGCTGCTCGCCGGACAGGCTGCTGAACAGCTGAGCGATGCGCTTGGTGTTGCGGATGCAAGGGTGGGGTCTCGTCGACGCCGACCGCAACGACGTCAGTCATGACCGACTCACGACGCCCACGAACAGGCGAGGGGCGTCGGCCCCAGCCGACGCCCCTCTCCGTATGTCCCGATCAGCTGCAGCCGCTGGTGCTCCCACATCCCTCGCACACGTAGCAGCTGCCCGCCGGGCGCATCTTCGTCCCGCACGTCATGCACAGCGGAGCGTCAGCGCCGATCCCCTGCATCGCCTCGAGCAGCTCCGTCGACGACCCGACGGTCGCCGCAGGAGCGGCCGGAGCAGCAGCCCGCGGAGCCGGCGCAGACGCGACCGGCACCGACTGGGCCAGCGCCTCGACGTCCACGTCCGACGAGTCCGTCGACCCGTACGAGCCACCGGCAACCGAAGCCGCCCGCTCCTCCGCCGAGAAGACGCCCAGCTCCGAGCGCGCCTCCACCGGCAGGTAGTCCAGCGCCAGGCGGCGGAACAGGTAGTCCATCACCGACTGGGCGATGCGGATGTCGGCGTCGTCGGTCATGCCGGCCGGGTCGAAGCGCATGTTGATGTACTTCGACACGAACGCCTCGAGCGGGACGCCGTACTGCAGGCCGATCGAGATCGACACCGAGAAGGCGTCCATGACGCCGGCGAGGGTCGAGCCCTGCTTGCTCATCTTGATGAAGACCTCGCCGAGCGTGCCGTCGTCGTACTCGCCGGCTGTCATGTAGCCCTCAGCACCGGCGACGGCGAACGACACCGTCTGCGAGCGGCGCTTCTTCGGCAGGCGCTTGCGGGTCGGTCGGGTGGCCACGACGACATCGTCGCTGGCGCCCTTCTCGCTGTCCTTCTTGCTCGACAGCGGCTGGCCGACCTTGCTGTTGTTGCGGTAGATCGCGAGCGCCTTCAGGCCGAGCTTCCAACCCTGGAAGTAGACGTCGGCGACGTCCTCGACGGTCGCCTCGGCCGGGAGGTTCACCGTCTTGGACAGCGCCCCGGACACGAACGGCTGGATGGCGGCCATCATCTTGACGTGGCCCATCGGGCTGATCGTCCGCTCGCCCATCGCGCAGTCGAACACCTCGTAGTGCTCGGTCTTGAGGCCGGGGGCATCGACGACGTTGCCGTGCTGGGCGATGTGCTCGACGATCGCCTCGACCTGCTCCTCCTGGTAGCCGAGGGAGCGCAGCGCACGCGGCACCGTCTGGTTGACGATCTGCATCGAGCCGCCGCCGACGAGCTTCTTGAACTTCACCAGCGCGAGGTCGGGCTCCAGGCCCGTGGTGTCGCAGTCCATCATCAGACCGATCGTGCCGGTCGGGGCGATGACCGAGGCCTGCGCGTTGCGCCAGCCGTTGCGCTCGCCGACCGCGAGGCACTCCTGCCAGGCCTTGGTCGCCTCGTGCAGGACGCGGGCGTCGTCCGCCCCGACCGCGCGGACGCTGTCGTTCGCCGCGGCGTGCTTGCGCATGACGCGCTTGTGGCCGTCGGCGTTGCGGGCGTAGCCGTCGTACGGGCCGACCATCCCGGCCAGCTCGGCAGATCGCTTGTACGCGGTGCCGGTCATCAGGGAGGTGATGGCGCCGGCGAGCGCGCGGCCACCCTCGGAGTCGTAGGCGTGGCCGGTCGCCATGAGCAGCGCGCCGAGGTTGGCGTAGCCGATGCCGAGCTGGCGGTAGGCGCGGGTCGTCTCACCGATCGGCTCGGTCGGGAAGTCGGCGAAGCAGATGGAGATGTCCATCGCGGTGATGATCACCTCGACGGCCTTGGCGAACTTGCGGGCCTCGAACGTGCCGTCCTCGCGCAGGAACTTCATGAGGTTCAGCGAGGCGAGGTTGCAGGAGGAGTTGTCGAGCGACATGTACTCGCTGCACGGGTTCGAGGCGGTGATGCGGCCCGACTCCGGGGTGGTGTGCCAGTCGTTGATCGTGTCGTCGTACTGCACGCCCGGGTCGGCGCACTCCCAGGCTGCGGTCGCCAGCTTCTTCCACAGCTCGCGGGCGTCGACGGTCTCGATGACCTGGCCGTCGAGGCGGCCGCGCAGGCCGAAGGGCTTGCCCTCCTCGACCGCGCGCATGAACTCGTCGCTGGCGCGGACGGAGTTGTTCGCGTTCTGGTACTGGACGCTGACGATGTCCTTGCCGCCGAGGTCCATGTCGAAGCCGGCGTCGCGCAGCGCGCGGATCTTGTCCTCCTCGCGCGCCTTGGTCTCGATGAACTCCTCGATGTCGGGGTGGTCGACGTCGAGCACGACCATCTTGGCGGCGCGGCGGGTGGCGCCACCGCTCTTGATGGTGCCGGCGGACGCGTCGGCGCCGCGCATGAACGAGACCGGGCCGGAGGCGGTGCCGCCGGAGCTCAGCAGCTCCTTGGAGGAGCGGATGCGGGAGAGGTTCAGGCCGGCGCCGGAGCCGCCCTGGAAGATCTTCCCCTCCTCCTTGTACCAGTTGAGGATGCTGTCCATCGTGTCGTCGACGGCCAGGATGAAGCAGGCGCTGACCTGCTGCGGGGCGGTCGTCCCGACGTTGAACCAGACGGGGCTGTTGAACGAGAACACCTGGTGCAGCAGCATCCAGGTCAGCTCGTGCTCGAACAGCACGGCGTCGTCCTCGCTGGCGAAGTAGCCGTGCTCGCGGCCGGCGGTCGCGTACTTCTGCACCACGCGGTCGAGCAGCTCGCGCAGCGACGACTCGCGCTGCGGCGTGCCGACGGCGCCGCGGAAGTACTTCGTCGTGACGATGTTGGCAGCGTTGACCGACCAGAAGTCGGGGAACTCGACGCCGTGCTGCTCGAAGTTCACCGTCCCGTCGCGCCAGTTGGTCATGACGACGTCGCGGCGCTCCCAGGTGACCTCGGCGTACGGGTGCACCCCCGGGGTCGTGTAGACGCGCTCGATGCGCAGGCGCCGGCGCTGCTCGTTGCGCGCCTGCCGGGGCGTGGCGTCGCTGACCGTCTCCGTCATGCTCAGTCTCCAGTCGTCTCTGTCGTCAACAACCGCGGCGTCCGCGGCATTCGGCTCTGCGAGGGTTCGTGCAGGTGAAGCAGGGCTAGCTGGCCGGCACCATGCGGTCGGGCGGGCCGTGGTCGACCTCGGAGCTGGCGCCGGCACGCAGCGCGGTGATCTCGGCCTCGAAGTCGGCGAGCGACTCGAAGGCGCGGTAGACGCTGGCGAAGCGCAGGTAGGCCACGACGTCGAGCTCCTTGAGCGGCTCGAGGATCGCGAGGCCGACCTCGTCAGCCGGGACCTCGGGGCTGCCGGCCGCGCGCAGGGTGTCCTCGACGCGCTGTGCCAACAGGGCCAGCGCGTCCTCGTCCACAGGCCGTCCCTGGCAGGCCTTGCGGACGCCGTTGACGACCTTGGCCCGGCTGAACGGCTCGTGCACGCCGCTGCGCTTCACCACGGCCAGCGACATCTCCTCGACCGTCGTGAAG
>CAXTFU010000028.1:0-24257 GCA_964243385.1 uncultured bacterium
ACGTGACCTACATGATGGACGAGGCGTACGAGGCGGCCCTCGCCATCGCCCCCGAGGGCAAGTTCCCCGTGCGCCGCGGCGACGCGACCGACCCCGAGCGCTTCGTCCGCGCCTGGCCGACGCTGCCGGCGGGCGTCGACACCAAGCGCCCGCTGCGCGAGATCTACGGCGAGCAGACGCTCACCCAGGTCGCCGACGCCACCGGGACGCTGGAGCGCTGGGCCATCCCGCAGGGCCAGGGGGACCTGCTCGGCCCGACCGTCGCCGAGCTCGCCATCCCCAAGGTCCTGTCGAGCCTCGCGATCGGCCAGTCGGCCGCGTCGTCGGCGCAGGACGCCGCCGGCGCCGTCCGCGAGATCCAGCGGTCCCTGACATGACGGCGCCTGGCATGACGGTCCTGACATGACGGCGCCTGGCATGACGGTCCCGCCCGACGAGCAGGAGAGGTCCGGCCCGTGAGCACCCTCGTCGCCCCGCCCGAGCAGCAGACCCCCGACCCGCCCACCCGGTCGCGCGCGGTCCGCAACGACAACCGCGACGGGCTGCTCATGGTCCTGCCCACGGTCGTCATCGTGCTCGCCGTCATCGTGGTGCCCGTCCTGTGGAACGTGGTGCTGTCGTTCCAGCGGCTGACGCTGCTCGACATCCGCGACGCCGGGCCGTTCCAGGACGGCACGCTCGAGAACTTCCGGCGGGTGTTCACCGGGCCCGGCTTCTGGCGCTCGATGCTCAACACCGTCGTCTACTCGGTGCTGTCGACGGCGGGCTCGATCCTGGTCGGCCTGCTGGCCGCGCTGGCCCTGCGCTCGCCGTTCCGCGGCCGCGCCGCCGTGCGCGCCTGCATGCTGCTGCCGTACGTCGCGCCGGTCGTCGCGGTCACCTTCGCCTGGCGCATCATGCTGAACCCGCAGTACGGCATCGTGAACGTCTGGGGCCAGGAGCTGCTCGGCTGGGACCGGCCGATCGACTTCCTCGGCCGCGCGCCGTACGCGCTCGCCACGGTCATCGCCTTCGAGGTCTGGCGCTACTTCCCGTTCGCGTTCATGTTCATCACCGCCCGGCTGGTCGCGCTGCCGGCGGAGATGGAGGAGGCGGCCCGCGTCGACGGCGCCTCGCTGCTGCAGCGGTTCCGGTACATCGTGCTGCCGCAGCTGCTGCCGGTCGTCGCGCTGCTGTCGGTGCTGCGGCTCATCATGACGTTCAACAAGTTCGACGACGTCTTCCTGCTCACCGGCGGCGGCGCCGGTACCGAGGTCGCCGCGGTGCGCGTCTACGACACGCTCACCGGCCGCTTCGACGTCGGCGGGGCGGCCGCGCAGGCCGTCGTGCTCGCGGCGTTCCTGGCCGTCTCGCTGCTCGTCTACCTGCGCTTCCTCAAGCGGGAGGAGGAGGCGTGAGCGCGCGCACGCAGGAGCGGACGGTCGGCGTCCTGCGCTGGCTGCTCATCGCGGTGCTGCTGCTCGCCTGCCTGTTCCCCTTCTACTACATGGTCGTGCTCAGCTTCGTGCCGATCGAGGCGCTGCTGCTCGACCCCGGGCGCATCTGGGTGAGCGGCGCGCAGCTCACCACCGAGACCTACCGGACGGTCCTCGCCTCGGTCGAGGACGGCGGGCAGGGCTTCACCGTGTTCCTGCGCAACTCGGCGCTCGTCGCCGCGGCGACGGTGGTGCTCACGGTCCTCATCTCGATCCCCGGCGCCTACGCCATCGCCCGGCTCGACTTCATCGGCCGCGACAAGATCTCCACGCTGTTCCTGGCCGTCTACCTGTTCCCGACGATCGTGCTGGCCGTCCCGCTGTTCATCGCCTTCGCCAAGGTGGGGCTGCAGTCCTCGCTCGTCGGCCTGATGCTCGTCTACGTCGTGCAGACCGTGCCGGTGTCGATCTACATGCTGCGCGGCTACTTCCAGACGATCCCCAAGACGGTCGAGGAGGCCGCGGCGATCGACGGGGCCGGGCGCGTCCAGACGATGCTGCGCATCACGCTGCCGCTCGCGATGCCGTCGATCATGTCGACCGGCCTCTACGTGTTCATGATCGCCTGGAACGAGTTCCTGTTCGCGCTGCTGTTCCTGTCGGCGCAGCCGGGCAAGTGGACGGTCTCGCTCGGCCTCGCCCAGCTGTCGAACGGCATCGAGGTGCCCAAGACCGTGCTCATGGCCGGGTCGGTCATCCTCACCGTGCCGATCATCGCGCTCTACAGCCTGGCCGAGCGGGCGCTCACCGAGGGCCTGACCTCCGGCGCCGACAAGGGCTGACCGGTCAGGAGCCGCGCAGGGCGCGGACCCGCTCGTCCACCGCCCGGCGGGAGCGGGCGACGATCGGCCCGGCGAGGCGCCCCACGACGACGTCGAGCACGAAGCCGACCGGCGGCACCTGCGCCAGGCGGGTGAGCCCCGCGACGCGCGGGACCGACCTGGTGGTCGGGTGCCCGGCCGCGGCGGTCTCGACGACGGCGTCCGCGACGGTCCCCGGCGCGATGCCCGGCGCCGGCGGCACCGCCGGGTCGCCGGGCTGGGGCGACACCTCGGCCGAGCGCAGCATGAAGTCGGTGGCGACCGGCCCGGGGTTGATCGAGTGCACCAGCACCCCCGTGCCGGACGTCTCGCGGCGCAGACCCTCGACGAGCCCGTCGACGGCGAACTTGCTGGAGGAGTAGACCGTCGACGGCGGCCCGGAGATCCAGGCCGCCGCCGAGCTCAGCATGACGACGGCGCCGGACCGGCGCGCCAGCATCGACGGCAGCACGAGCCGGGTGAGGTCGGCGTAGGCGATGACGTTCGTGGCGTAGACGCGCTCGACGTCCTCGGCGCTCAGCTCGTGGAGCAGCCCGACCGCTGCCACGCCGGCGTCGTTGACGAGCACGTCCACCCGGCCGTGCCGGGCGAGCACCCGGTCGACGAGGTCGGCGCGCTGGGCGGCGTCGACGAGGTCGCAGACCTCGACCTCGATGCCGGGCTGCTCGGCGGCGAGCTCGCGCAGCGCGGGCTCGCGCGAGGCGACCCCCACGACGGTGTCGCCGAGCCGGGCGAAGCGCAGCGCGCTCTCGCGGCCGATGCCGGCGGAGGCGCCGGTGAGCAGGACGATGCGGGGACCGGGGGCAGGCGGCATGGCCGGGTGGTGCCCACCCGGCCATGCCGCAACCGTGAGCCCGGCGCCCCGGCGGGGCGCCGGCTCAGAGCCGGAAGCTGATGACCCTGCCGGAGGCGAAGACGTCCGTGCCGACGTACAGCCGCCCGTCGGCGTACTCGAGGCCACCCGGGTCCACGACCTGCCGCACCGTCGTCACGGTGCCGTCGCGCAGGGCGGCGATGCGGCCGCCCTGCAGCTCGGACACGTAGATCGTGCCGTCGTGGCCGACCGCCAGGTTGACGGCCCCGGCGAAGCCGGAGGACAGCCGCGTGGCCTGCCCGGTGCGGGGGTGCACCCGCCAGACCGCGCCGGGCGCGATGCCGCCGGACAGCGTCGTGACGTAGAGCCAGCCGTCCGGGCCGAGCTCGACGTCGGTGGGCACCGCCTCGGACAGGAACGTCGCGCCGACCAGGCACGCGGCGTCACGCAGCTCGTTGGCGTCCAGGATCTCCTGCGTCACCGTCACCGGCTGCGGGGGCCGGACGGCCAGCGTGCTCACGCGGCCGTTGGACGCCACCCGGACGAGGTCGTTGCCGCCGGCGTCCGCGACCACGCGGGAGCCGTCGTCGAGCAGCGCGACCGCGTAGGCGTGCGAGTCCTCGATGCCCGTGTACGGCGACAGGAACGCCCGGACGGGCGCAGGCAGGGTCGCCAGGCACGCGGCCGAGGCGTTCGTGCCGTAGGACTGCTGCGCGTCGGGGTTGGCCGCGCGCTCGTAGGCGAGCAGGTCGGCCAGCTGGCGGGTCCGGCCGTTCGGCCGCACCCGGTTCAGCGTCCCGCTGAGCCACTCGGTCGCGCCCTCGCTGCCGGTCGAGGTCGTGCTGGTGAAGGTCACCGTGCCCCTGCCGCGGGCGTCCACCCCGGCGATCTCCGCCTGCGGACCGGTCACGGTCGCGACCGTCGAGACGCGGTCCTTCCGGTCGACGGCCGTGAGCACGCCGGCGGCGGACTGCGCGACGTACACGGTGCCGTCGTCGCCGACGGCGAGCTGCAGCGGCAGGGCCGACGACGCCAGGACGACCCGGTCGCCACGGTCGCCGTGCGGACGGGAGTCACCGGCCTGCGCCGGGGCGGCCAGCCCGGTCACCGCCGTCGTGGCGGCTGCGGTGGCGGCGAGCAGGGTGCGCGCTCGGGCGCGGGTGTGCGTGTTCGACATGCGTCCCCCCCAGGACGTCCGTGTGGCCGCTCCGCGCGACCGCTGACGGCACGGACGGGGGGAGGCTGGCACGAGGGCCGTCCCCTGTCAGGCGCTTTCCGGATCCGGCCGCCCGGTCAGTGCCCGGACGGCTCCACCGCGCCGCCGAGGGCCGCCCGCAGGACGGCGAGCTCGCGCCGCGCCGACTGCAGCTGCGCGCGCAGGTCGTCGGCCGCGGCCGACGACAGGGCGTGCGCGGCGAGCACCTCGGTGAGGAACTCCGACGCCGCCGTGCTCATCGCGACGACCTCCGCCGGGTCGCGCGCGTCCGGCAGCACCTCGAGCAGGGTGACGTGGTGCGCCGCCACGAGGTCGAGCAGGCTGCTGCCCTGCGCGACGGCGGCCCGGCCGAGGGCGTAGCCGGCCGTCCGTGCCTGCTCGTCGCCGCGCGACAGGAAGCGCAGGAACGCCGGCCGGTAGTCGCGCTGCAGGCGCTCCTGCTCGGGCGTCCGCTCCTGTGCCGGCACCTGCTCCGCGTCCGGGGTCGGGCTCACGACCGGCGGTCCGGCACGACCGACCCGCCGGTCAGGTCCTCGAGCAGCTGCAGGCCCTGCTCGAGGTCGAGCGCCGTGCGCACCTGCGGGATCGTCATGCCGAGCTTCACCATCGTCGCCGCGATCTCCGGGCCGATCCCGACCACGACCGTCTCGGCCCCGCGCAGCCGCGCCATCTCCGCCAGCGTCCCGAGCGTCTTGGCGGCGTAGCTGTCGAGGACGTCGAGCGCGCCCACGTCGATGAGCACGCCGCGGGCGCGGTCGGCCCCGATGCGCTCGACGAGGGCCTGCGAGAAGCGGAGCATCTCGCCGTCGTCCAGGGCAGCGTTGATGGACGCCAGGAGGTGGTCACCCTGGCGCAGGATCGAGACGAGCATCGGCGAGGTCGTGATCAGGTCCCTTCGGAGTCCCGGCGGATCACCTTGAACCCGAGCAGGCGCTCGGCCTCCTCGATGCCGCCCTGCAGGTCACCGATGGTGTTCATCTTGCTGAGGTCCACCCCGATCGTCACGAGCGTCTGAGCGATCTTCGAGGACAGCCCCGTGATGATGACGCTCGCGCCCATCAGGCGTGACGCGTCGACCGTCTGGACGAGGTGGTCGGCCACCGAGACGTCGACGTCCGGCACGCCGGTGATGTCGATGACGACGACCTTGGCGCGGTGCGCCCGGATCCCCGCGAGCAGCTGCTCGGTGAGCTGCTGCGCGCGCTCGGCCTCCAGCACCCCGATGATCGGCAGGATGAGCAGCCGCTCGCGGACCTGCAGCACGGGCGTCGACAGCTCGCGGATCGCGTCCTGCTGGTCGCGGATGACCCGCTCGCGCTCGTCGACGAAGCTCACGGCGACGGTGTTCGCGATCCGGTTCGCCGCCGGCTCGTAGGCGTCCAGCACGTGGTCGAGCAGGGTCAGGTCGGTCGAGTACTTCTGGAACAGCGAGCGGGCCAGCACGTCGCGCAGCAGCAGGACGATGCCGACGACTTCGTGCGTCTCGACCCCGCGCGGGATGATGCGCTCGGACAGGTCGCGGGCGTAGCGGCGCAGCGCCTCGACGTTGCCCGTCTCGAGCACCTCGACGTAGTTGTCGTAGACCGAGGTCGTCTCGGAGTGCACCTCCTGCTGGGTCATCGCCGTGAGCAGGTGCGACTGCGTGATCCGGTTCGACCACTCCTGGCGCAGCTGCGTGCGGTGCTCGCGCAGGTGGGCGACGAGCGCCGGGAGGAGCTGCTTGTCGTCCAGCCACACCTCGTCGTCGGCGTCGGCCTCCGGCCCGAGCAGCGGCCCGTCGTCGGTGCCGTGGCCCCTGCGGGTGTCGACGGTCCTGCTCATGGCACTGCTCCCTGTCCTCGTGATCGCCTCGTCCACGCCGTCATGACGTGCCGGTCCTGCGCCACTTGCGCAGGGTGACCGTGGTGCCCTTGCCCGGACCCGACTCCAGCGCGAAGTCGTCCATCAGCCGCCGGCACCCCGGCAGTCCGAGGCCCAGCCCGCCGTACGTGCTGTGCCCGTCGGCCATCGCCTGCGCGACGTCGGGGATGCCGGGCCCGGCGTCGCGGGCGACGACGAGCAGGCCGCAGCGCGACGGCTCCTCGAGCCGCCCGATGCGCACCTCCCCGGTCCCGGCGAACTTCACGATGTTGCGGGTGACCTCGCTGATCGCCGTGGCGATGACGGTCCCGTCGGTGGCGCTGAAGCCCAGCTCGCCCGCCAGCGCACGGCCGGTCTGCCGGGCGAGCACCACGTCGGCGTCGGTGCGGACGGGGATGCGGGTCGACGTGTCGTCGCTGCTGCGCGGCACGAGCGGGGCGCCGAGGTCGGCGCAGTAGGCGCAGCCGAGAAGGTGGCCGGACACGTCGAGCTCCGCCTGACGCCGGCGGTCGCCGCCGGACAGCGCGACGAGGACCGGGCGGCAGGCCGGCGTGGGCGGCGACGTGTGGTCCATCTCGAGCAGGTACTCGACGCGCAGGCGGGCGCGGGTCCGCTTGAGCTGGGCGGCGAGCGCCCCCGGGGTCAGGCCGGCGCTGCGCGCGAGCGAGGCGAGCTCGCGGCCCTCGACGTCGTGCGCGACGAGCAGGCCCCGCTCGCGGGCCGGCAGGCGCTCGAGCGCGGCACCGACGGCCTCGCTCTGCTCGCGACCGAGCAGGGCCTCGTCGGGCTGCTCGGCCGGCAGCAGGTCGACGACGCGGTGCAGGTTGCGGACCGTCGTGTCGGCCGAGCGCCAGGTCGAGGCGACGACGTTGCGGGCCGTCGCGATGGCGTACGGCACGGCCGTCACCGGCTCGACCCGGTCCCACGAGGCCAGCACGCGGGTGAGCGTCTCCTGCACGAGGTCGTCGACGAGGTGCCGGTCGCGCACGCGGGAGGCGACGACCCGGCGCACGATGGCCCGCATCTCCTCGAGCAGCTCGGGGTCCGGGCCGGGCCGCCCGGCCTGCGCGCCCGCCGCCGTTGGCATGGACGGGACTGTACGGCCCGTCCGTCGTCCGTGGGACGGACCCGCGTCATGCCCGTCGGGCGGGGGCGTCCTCGTCTGCGCAGGCGCCGTCCGACGGCGTCTTCCCCCGCGCCGACCGGCGCGGAGCCGGAGAGGACGGGAACGTGCGAGTGCAGGACCTGCCCGAGATGGCCCGGGAGCAGCGGCTGCTGCGCGACCTCGTCGCGGTGGCGCGGCGCTCCGACGGACGGCTGCCGCAGCCGGTGCTCGACGCGGTGCTGACGGGGCGGTGCGCGGTGCGGCCGCTGCTGCGTCCGCCCGCGCAGGCGCGCGCGGTCTCCCGCGTCCGCCCCCTGTCGCACCGGCCGTCGTGAGGGGGCTGCTCGGGCTGGTGCAGGTGTGGCTCCTCGTGACGGGCGGCGCCTCCGCGCTGCTCGGGCTCGTCATGGCCCTGCAGGCCGCGGTCGGCCGCCGGCGGCGCGCGGCGGCCCGGGCACCGGCGGCGGGCGGACCGGTCGCAGGGGGACCGGCGGCAGGGGGACCGGCGGCAGGGGGACCGGCGACAGGGGGACCGGCGACAGGGGGACCGGCGGCAGGCGGATCGGCGGCAGGCGCCGCGGACCCCGCCGGGCGCAGCGCCGGCTGCATCGGCTAGACCTGCCCCCATGCGCCTCGAGGTCTCGACCACGTCCGGCACCGTGCGGGGGACGACCAGCGGGACGGGGGCCGTCTTCCGCGGCATCCCGTACGCCGCGCCGCCGTTCGGCGACCTGCGCTTCGCCGCGCCGCAGCCGCCCGCGCCGTGGGAGGGCGTGCGCGACGCCACGGCCTTCGGCCCGACGGCGCGGAAGGCGCCGTACCCGGCCCCGATCGACGCGCTGCTGCCCGAGCCCGACCTGCCCGGCGAGGACGTCCTGACCGTCAACGTCTGGACGCCGGACCCGGACGCCGACGGGCTGCCGGTGCTGGTCTGGATCCACGGCGGGGCGTTCGTGAACGGCAGCGGCTCGGTCGCGGTCTACGACGGCACCGCCTTCGCGCGCGACGGCATCGTCACCGTCACGCTGAACTACCGGCTCGGCGCCGACGGCTTCCTGCACTTCGGCGACGGCGGCCCAGAGAACCGCGGGCTGCCCGACCCGGCCGGCGCCCTGGCGTGGGTGCGCGACAACATCGCGGCCTTCGGCGGCGACCCCGCGCGGGTGACCGTGGCCGGGGAGTCGGCCGGCGCGATGAGCGCCGTCTCGCTGCTCGCCGTGCCGCGGGCGCAGGGCCTGTTCGCGCGGCTGGTCGCGCAGAGCGGCGGCGGCGACTTCGTCCTGACCCCGGCGACGGCGTCCCGGGTGGCCGGCTACCTGGCCGAGCACCTCGGCGTCCCGCTCACCCGGGCGGCGCTCGCCGCCGTGCCGGCCGCCGACCTCGTCGCAGCGCAGAGCGCGCTCACCCGCGAGGCGCGGGCGGTCCCCGACCCGGCGCGGTGGGGCGAGATCGTCCTGAACGCCATGCTGTTCGAGCCGGTCGTCGACGGCGACGTCCTGGCGTCGGTCCCCCGCGCGGCGGTCGTCGCCGGCGCAGGCGCGGGGCTCGACCTGCTGCTCGGCAGCAACCGCGACGAGCACCGGCTGTTCCTCGTCCCCACCGGGGTCGTCGACCACGTCTCGGCCGACCTGCTGGCGCTCGTCATGGCCGGCTACCGGCTGCCCGCCGAGGCGGCGCTCGCGGCGTACCGCGAGACGGCGCCGGACGCGAGCCCCGGCGAGCTGCTCGCCGACGTCGCGACCGACTGGTTCTACCGGATCCCGGCCGTCCGGCTCGCCGAGGCCCGCACCGCCGGCCCGGGACGCACGTGGATGTACGAGTTCGACTGGGCCAGCCCGCAGTTCGACGGCCGGCTGGGCGCCTGCCACGCCCTCGAGATCGGCTTCGTGTTCGACCAGCTCGGCGCTCCCGAGAACGCGCCCCTGGCTGGGCAGGCCCCGCCGCAGGCGCTCGCCGACGCGATGCACGCCGCCTGGGTGGCCTTCGTCCGCGACGGCGACCCCGGCTGGGCGCCGTACGACCCCGGGCGGCGTCCGGTGCAGGTGTTCGGCGACGACGTCCGGCTCGTGGACGACCCGCGTCCGGGGCAGCGCGCGGTGTGGGACGGCGTGCGCTGACGCACTGACGCGGCCGCACGGCGCTGCTGCGGTCGCGCGGTCAGGGCGCGGCGGCCAGCAGCTCGGCCTCGCGCTCGGGGCTGGTCCCGACCGACAGCGGCGGCTCGCCGCGCTCGCGGTCCCACGCGAGGACGTCGCGGGCGGTGTCGACCAGCGGCGTCGACGTCAGGCCGGCCGCGCGGGCCGGCGCGGCGCTGCGCCGGAACAGCACGTCGTCAGCCGGGTCTGGCAGCACCAGCGGCAGCGGCGGCTGCACCGCGGACGGGTCGACGGGCACCAGCTCGAGCTCGGCGCCGGCGGCCTCGGCGCAGGTCTGCGCCAGCCCGGCCAGGGTGACGGGCTCGGCCGGGCCGACCGCGTCCCAGGTCCCCGGGTCGCGGGCCTCGAGCAGCGAGACGACCAGCCGGGCGAGGTCGTGGGCGTCGACGACCTGCACCGGCTGGTCGGGACGGCCGGCGAGCGCGAGCCGCCCGCCGCGCGCGGCCCGGCGGACCCACCAGGTGAACCGGTCGGTGGGGTCGTGGCGGCCCGCGACGACCCCCGGTCGCACGACCGTCGCGCGGTCGGCGAAGCGCTCGCGCACCTCGTCCTCGCAGGCCACCTTCAGCGGCCCGTAGGTCTCCGGGGTGACCTGCTCGGTGCCGCGCTCGGGCGCGAGCCGCGGTGCGTCCTCGACGAGCCCCCGCTCCGGGGCGCGGGAGCGGTCGTAGACCGAGCCGGTCGAGATGAACAGGTACCGGTCGACCGCGTCGGCCAGCTGGTCGGCGGCCTGCCGGACGTGGCGCGGGACGTAGGCGCTGACGTCGACGACGGCGTCCCACGACGCGCCGGCAAGGGACCCGTAGTCCCCGGCGTCCCGGTCGCCGAGGCGGCGCGGGACGCCCGGGAACAGCTCGGCCCCGGTGCGGCCGCGGCTGAACAGCGTCAGCTCGTGCCCGCGCCGGAGCGCCTCGTCGGTGATGGCACGGCCGACGAACGCGGTCCCCCCGAGCAGCAGCAGTCGCATCGCCCGACCCTAGGTCCCGTGCGGGCCCAGGGCCGGGCGATGCGACTGCAGGAGCGCTACTGCGTCAGGCCGAAGCGCGCCGCGGCGGAGGCGGCCAGCAGATCGCCGACCATCGCGAAGTGCGCCGTGCCGCCGGCAGCCGCCGGGTACTGGCGCGGGCTGCGGGCGGCCTGCAGGTCGATCACCGTCAGCGTGCCGCGCACGTGCACGAGCGGCTCGGCCCGCAGCTCGGGCGCCGGCAGCCCGCTGGCCCGCGAGAGCTGGATCGAGACCGGCCGCGTGAAGCCCTCGAGGTCCGCGGCGGCGGCCCGGCGCACGGGGGCGTTCCTGGCGATGTGGCCGGCCACGTAGGTGCCGTAGTCGCGGATGTGCCGGACCCACTGCGCCCGGAAGGCGGCCGCGTTGCCCGCGTCGGACAGCTGGCGCACGCGCGTCGTCAGGGCCTCGGTGTTCGAGCCGAGCGCCCGCAGGGCCCCCGCGTAGGCCGGTGAGCCGAGGCCGTAGGTCAGCCCGGTGTCGCTGGCCAGGCCCGTCTGGACGACGTGCGCCTGGGTGAGGTTCACCGTGCTGGCGCGCAGCTCGGCGGCCTGCGAGGTGGCCGACCCGGCCAGCCGGTCGCGGACGTCGAGGGCGACCGCCACGCGCCGAGCGAGCACCGCGGTGTTGAGGTGCGCCGCCTGCACGAGCTGGTACACCAGCGGCGACCGGGCCCCGAGCGCGCGCGTCGCGGCGGCGTCACGGGCGTCCTGCGCGGCGAGCAGCGCGGCGAGCTCCCCCGCCGGCACCGACGGGACGAGCGGACGCAGGGTCGTGACGACCCGTCCGCGGGCGGCGGTCACGGCGACCTGCGCCGCAGCGGCCCGGGCGGCGCTGCCGCGGAACCGGTCGACGCCGAAGGCGTAGGCGAGCTTGGCGTCGTCGTGCGCGGCGAGCGCGTCGCCGAAGGCGGCGGCCGCGCTCGGGGTGTTCGCCCCGACGCCGGCGGCGAGCTGCCGGCGGCTGGCGGCGGTGACCGCGGCGGCGGCCGCACCCAGCCGGTCGCCCTTGAGGAGGTAGGCGCTCTCGGTGATCGCGGCGAGCGCGGTGTGCGCCTGGAAGGCGGCCGCGAGCGTGCTGCGGACCTGCGCGGCGCGGGAGCCCACCGGGTTGAGGACGTTCGCGGTGCTGCTGGCGCCGAGCGCCGACGGGACGGCGGTGTCGGCCTGCGCCGGGGTCGCCAGGGCGAAGCCACCGGCGGGCAGGAGGGCGGCGGCCAGGAGCGCGCCGGCGAGACGGTTGCGGACAGGGGTCATGGGTCCTCCGGAGGGAGCCGCGTCGGCCAGGTCCTGCCGGGCCGACGCGGAGCGATCGTGCTGTGCGGATGCGCGCGCACTGCCCCGTCCACGCCGGTGCAACCTCGGGGACGCACGGTCGGCCCGCCGATCGGACGCGCCGAGACCGGTACGCAGCACGCGGACCGGGCATCACGCAGGGGTGACCACGAGCCCCGACGACGCCGGCGGGCCCGGCGGCGTGCTGGACGACTGCGTCTCGGTCGACCTGCGCGACGACGCGCAGGCGCCCGGCCAGGCGCGGCGCATCGCCCGCGAGACCCTCGGCCGCTGGCAGCTGGCGGTGCTCGCCGACCGCGTGCTGCTCGTGGTGTCCGAGCTCGTCACGAACAGCGTCCGCTACGGGCGCCCGCCCCTGCGCATGGTGCTGACCCGCATCGGGCGGACCGTCCGCGTCGACGTGCACGACACCGTGCCGACCGCGCCGCGCTTCGCGCAGTGCCGCACCGCCGCCGACGACGCCGAGTCCGGCCGCGGGCTGCTGCTCGTCACCGAGGTGGCCGACGACGTCGGCGTCGAGCAGGTCCCCGGTGACGGTAAGCACGTGTACGCCTCCTTCCACCCCTGACCGGCCACCCCTGACCGGACGGCCTGCCCTGCGGGCCGTGCGTCCCGGGCCCGGGCGGACCCGGTGGGGAGGCGCGACCGCGGCGCGGCAGAGGATGCTGGGCAGGCCGACCGGTGCCGCGCGCCCGTCGGTCCCCCCGTCCTCGACCTCCCGGAGCTCCTCGTGCCACGTCCCAACGCCCGCGCCTCGTGACGGCCACCTCCACGCCTGGGGTCCCCGGGCGCCGCCGCACCCCCCCCCCGGCCCCGACCCGCCCTCCCGGCCCGACCCCGCCCGCCCCGACCCGAACGCCCGGCACGACCCGCACGACCTGGCTGACGGCGCGGCTCGCCGTGCTGACCGCGCTGGTCCTCGCCGGCTGCGGCGGCTCCGACCCCGACCCCGGCTCCGGCGACACCGCGACCGGCGGGACGCTCGTCGTCGGGGCGATCCCCGACCAGGACCCGCAGCAGCTGCAGCGCCTGTACGGCGCCGTCGTCGACCACCTCGCCCGCGAGCTCGACCTGGACGTCGAGTACCGGCCGGTCACCGACTACCCCGCGGCGGTCAGCCTGTTCCGCACCGGCGACCTGCAGCTCGTCTGGTTCGGCGGGCTCACCGGCGTGCAGGCCCGCCTGCAGACGCCGGGCGCCGTCCCGCTCGTGCAGCGCGACATCGACAGCGACTTCCACAGCCTGTTCATCGCGAACCGCTCGGCCGGCATCGGCCCCGTGCGCGACGTCGCCGGGCTGTCCGCGCTGGCCGGCCGGCGCTTCACCTACGGCAGCCAGTCCTCCACCTCCGGCTACCTCATGCCGGCCCACTTCCTGACCGACGCGGGGGTCGACCCGCAGCGCGGCTTCGCCGGCGAGCCGGGCTTCTCCGGTTCGCACGACCGGACGATCGACCTCGTCACGTCCGGGACCTTCGAGGCCGGCGTCGTGAACGAGCAGGTCTGGACGACCCGCCTCGCGGCCGGGACGGTCGACCGCGACCGCGTCGAGGTGGTGCTGCGCACGCCGCCGTACGCCGACTACCACTGGCTGCTCGGCCCGTCGGCGCTCGAGCGCTTCGGGCCGGACGTCGGCGACCGGATCGCCCGGGCCTTCGAGGACCTCGACCCGGCCGACCCCGACGACGCGCAGGTGCTGTCGCTGTTCGGCGCGCGGCGGTTCGTGCCGACCTCCGCCGACCGGTACGACACGATCGAGCAGGTCGGGCGCCAGCTGGGCCTCGTCAACACCGGGTGAGCCGCGAACCCGTCGTCGCGCTCGAGCACGTCACCGTGTCCTACGGCCCGGTGACCGCGCTCGACGACGTCAGCCTGCGGATCGGGGCCGGCGAGCGGGTCGCCGTCCTCGGGCCGTCCGGTGCGGGCAAGTCGACGCTGCTGGCGGCGCTCGCCGGCGTCGTGCCGCCCGGCACCGGCACGGTCGAGCTGTTCGGCGCGCGGCCGGACGAGCTGTCCGGTGCCGCCCTGCGCCGGCTGCGGTCGCGCACCGGGCGGATCAGCCAGTCGCTCGACCTCGTCGGACCGCTGCGCGTCGTGCACAACGTCAACGCCGGGCGGCTGCACCGCTGGTCGCTCGCCCGCGCGGCCTGGTCGCTGCTGCGCCCGCAGGGCGTGGACGAGGTCGTCGCGGCGCTGGACCGCGTGGGCCTGGCCGACCGGCTGCACGACCGCTGCGACGCGCTGTCCGGCGGGCAGCAGCAGCGCGTGGCGGTCGCCCGGCTGCTCGTGCAGGACCCCGAGCTCGTGCTCGCCGACGAGCCGGTGCACAGCCTGGACCCGGCGCTGTCGGCGCAGGTCGTGGGCCTGCTGGCCGGCCTGGCCGCCGAGCGCGGCCGCACGCTGGTGACGAGCCTGCACGACCCGGAGCTCGCGCTGCGCTGGTGCGACCGGGTCGTCGGCCTGCGCGACGGACGGGTGCGCTTCGACGTCGCGGCCGGCGCCCTGGCCCCGGAGGCGCTCGACGAGCTGTACGGAGCGGTGCGCTGAGCACCCTGCTGGCCGAGGGCACCCGTCCGCTCGCCGTCCCCGAGCCCGGCCACGGGCGGCGCGGCCCGCGGGGGCGGGCGCCGCGGCGGGTGCTGCTCGCGCTCGTCGTCGCCGGGGTCCTGTGGTCGCTGCACGGCGCCGGCGTCGGCAGCCGTCCGCTCGCCAACCCGGCCGGCTGGCCGCAGGTGCAGGCGTTCCTGGGCGGCGCGGTGCACCCGGAGACCTCCGGCGCGTTCCTGCGGGTCGTCGCGGACGCCACCCTGGTGACCGCCGCCTACGCACTGCTCGGCTGCGCGGTGGCGCTCGCAGTGGGCGCCGTCCTGTGCGTGCCGGTCTCCCGGGCGTGCTCGGGGCGCGGCAGCTGGCTCCTCGCGCGGGGCGCGTTCGCCCTGCCGCGCGGCCTGCACGAGGCGGTGTGGGGGCTGCTGCTCGTCAACGTCCTCGGGCTGGACCCGCTCGTCGCGGTGCTCGCGATCGGGCTGCCCTACGGCGCCATCACCGCGAAGGTCTTCGCCGACCTGCTCGACGAGGCGCCCGGCGCCGTGCTGCGGGCGCTGCGGGCGGCCGGGGCGGGCCGGGGCCCTGCCATCGCCTACGGGCTGCTGCCGCTCGCCGCCGCCGACCTGCTCGCGTACGCCTTCTACCGGCTGGAGTGCTCGGTGCGCTCGGCCGTCGTGCTCGGCATCGTCGGCGCGGGCGGGCTCGGCTTCGAGCTCGAGCTGTCGTTCGCCACCCTGCGCTACGGCGAGATGTGGACGGTGCTGTACGCCCTGGTGCTGCTCTGCGGCGCGACCGACCTGCTGAGCAGCGGCCTGCGGCAGCGGCTGGCCACCCGCCCGGCGACCTCGCGGCGCGACCGGTCGGGGCGCAGCGCCCCCTCCCGCGACCCGGTCGTGCCCGCGGCGGCGCTCGCCGCCGTCGCGCTGACCTGCTGGGCCTGGGTGTGGCTGGACGTGCGGCCGTCGACGCTGTGGGCCGAGCGGACCGCGGTGCAGCTGCGCCTGCTCGCCGAGGCGGCCTGGGTCCCGCGGTCCGACCCGGCGTTCCTGCGCGAGCTCGGGCGGCTGACCGTCGCGACCTTCCAGATGTCGCTGCTCGCGCTCGTCCTGTCGACGCTCGCCGGCGCGGCGCTCGCGGTGCTGGCCGCGCGGCCGTCGTCCGACCGTCCCAGCGCCGCCCGCCGCGCCGCGCACCTGCTGACCCGCGTGGCGCTGCTGCTGTGCCGGGCGGTGCCCCCGCCCGTCTGGGCGCTGCTCGTGCTGTTCGTCCTGCGGCCCGGCCTGCTGCCCGGGGCGCTCGCGCTCGCCGCGTACAACACCGGCGTGCTGGGGCGGCTCATGGCCGAGGGGCAGGACAGCCTGCCCGTCGCGCCGGTGCGGGCGCTGCGGGCACAGGGCGCGCCGCGCGCGGGCGCGTGGCTCTACGCCGTGCTGCCGCGGGCCGCGCCCAAGGACCTCGCCTACGGCCTCTACCGGTGGGAGGTCGCGACGCGGGAGACCGTCGTCGTCGGCCTCGTCGCCGGCGGCGGGCTCGGTCAGCTGCTCTCGCGGCAGACGGCGGGCTTCGACTGGTCGGGCGTCGCGAGCACGCTGCTGGCGCTCGTCGCCCTGACGCTGCTCGTCGACCTGCTCAGCAGCGCCGCGCGGTCGGTCGTCCGCTGAGCGTCACCGCGCGGGTCGCACCGCGGCGATGACCGCCGCACCCGCCAGCGACAGCGCGGCGGTGAGCAGCACCGCGTCGTCCCAGCCGGCGACCAGCGCCGCCGCACCGCCCGCCGCGTCCCGGGTCGCCACGACCGTGACCAGCGTGATGCCGAGCGCCGAGCCGACGTAGCGGAACGTGTTGTTGGCCCCGCTGCCCATCGCGGTGCGGTCGGGCGGGACGCTCGCGACCGCCTCGCGCCCGACGGTGGCGTTCAGGACGCCGAACGCGATGCCGGTGAGCAGCGCCCCGGGCACCAGCCGGCCGACGGACGACCCGGTCGTCAGCCCGGCCTGCACGAGCTGCCCGACGGCGATGCCGACGAGCCCGCCGACCATGAGGTGGCGGCTCGTCCAGCGCACGGGCAGGCGCTTGACCTGCAGCGCGGCCAGCACGCTGGTGCCGGCGAACAGCAGCGAGAGCAGCGACGCCGCCAGCAGGCTGCGCCCGAGGCCCCGTTGCAGGAGCGTGGGCGTGAAGGCGGCCAGGGCCGTGGCGCTGACGCCGTTGGTGAACGCCCCGACCGAGGCGGCGAGGAACGGACGCCGCCGCAGCAGCCCCAGGTCGAGCATCGGGGCGGACGAGCGCAGCTCGACGAGGACGAACGCGGCGAGCAGCGCGGCGCCGGCGAGCGACAGCGCGGCCAGCACCGCCCCGCTGCCGGTGCGGGCCTGCACCAGCGCGGTGAGCAGGGCGGCGAGGGCGGCGGCGAGCAGCGCGGCCCCGAGCAGGTCCGGCCGGCGCCGGACCAGGGCGGTCGACTCGACGAGCAGCAGCCGACCGGCGACCGCGAGCAGCGCGGCGAGGACCGCGAGCACGACGTACGTGCCGCGCCAGCTCGACCCCGGGTCGGCGAGGACGGTCAGCAGGCCGCCGGTGGCGATGCCGCCGCCGACGCTCGCGCCCCAGACGCCGGTGGCCGCGCCGCGGGCCGGTCCGGGCGGGAACGCGTGCCCGATGAGCCCGAGCCCGCAGGCGAGCACCGCGGCGCCGCCGAGGCCGGTGACGAGCCGCCCGGCCACGAACAGCAGCGAGGCGGACGCCGACGCGCACAGCACCGAGCCGGCGGCGACGAGGGCGAGCCCGACGACCAGCACGCGCCGGCGGCCGAGGTCGTCGGCGAGGGCGCCGCTCGGCAGCAGGGCCACCGCGAGGCCCAGCGCCATCGCGCTGAGCAGCCACGGCACCGTCGACGGTCCGGACCCGAGGGCGGCCGCCGTGCGGCTCCCCGTGGCGAGCGGCGTCACGAACGCCATGAGCGCCAGGACGGTGCTCAGCGAGGCGAGCCCGAGCGTCCGCCGCTGCTCGGGCGTGCGCAGCTCGGGCAGGGCGGGTGCTGCTGTCGGACCCCCGGCAGGGCCGGCGGCAGGGCCGGCGGCAGGAGCCGCTGCCGGGATCGAGCCGCCTGACCCGGTCGCGCCCGGGAGATCGGCCCGCACGGTGGCGTCCGTCATGTCGACCCGCTCTCGTCGGTCCGGCTCTCGAACTGACGGGACCGTAGACCGGAGTCGGTCTGATGTGCAAACCTTCTCCCATGACGATCCCCCGCCTGCAGGACCTCCCGGGCCGGCCCTGCTCCATCGCCGGCGCGCTCGAGGTGGTCGGCGACCGCTGGGCGCTGCTCGTCGTCCGCGAGGTGTCGATGGGCGCGCACCGGTTCACCGACATCGCCCGCGGCACCGGTGCGCCGCGCGACCGGCTGACCGCCCGCCTGAACGACCTCGTCGACGTCGGCGTGCTCGAGCGCCGGCAGTACAGCGACGCGCCGCCGCGCTCGGGCTACCACCTGACGGCCAGCGGCCGCGACCTGCTGCCGGTGCTGCACGCGCTCCTGCAGTGGGGCGACCGGTGGGTGGCCGAGTCGCCGCCGGTCGTGCTGCACCACGCCGACCACCGCATCGACCTGGCGATGGTGTGCCGCACCTGCGGCGAGCCGGTGCACGGCTCACCCGTCTCGCGGGTGCTCACCCCGGCCGGCCGCGCGCTCGCCGGGCTCCCCCCGCAGGACGCGCCCGCCTGCACCGGCGACGCGCACGAGGCGGCGGCAGCCCGTGGCTGACGACGACGCCCCGGCCTCCTGGGGCGAGCCGCGCTCGCGCACCGTCACCTGGCACGACCCGTTCCTGGCCGCTGCGGCCGGGCGCGAGCTCGCCGGCCTGGCCCTGCTCGAGGCGGTGCGCGACGGGGTGCTGCCGCCCCCGCCGATCAGCCGGCTGTTCCAGATGGGCATCTCGACGGTCGAGGCGGGCCGGGTGGTGTTCACCTGCGAGCTGGACGAGTCGGCGTACAACCCGATCGGGCTCGTGCACGGCGGGCTGGTCTGCACGCTGCTCGACACCGTCGCCGGCTGCGCGCTGCACACGACGCTGCCGGCGGGGACGGGCTACACGTCCATCGAGATCAAGGTCAGCTACCTGCGGGCGGTGCACGCGGCGAGCGGCCCCCTCACCGCCACCGGCTGGGTGGTCAAGGGCGGACGCCGCGTGGGCTTCACCGAGGGCTCGGTCACGGACGCCGCCGGCACGCTCGTGGCCACGGCCAGCAGCACGCTGCTCGTGTTCCCGATGCCCGGCCGGCCGGGTCCCGAGCAGGACCCGGCGGCGGCCGACTCGGTACGCTGAGCCCGGCCCTCGTGGCGCAGGCCTCCGTGGCGCAGTGGTAGCGCAGCTCACTTGTAATGAGCAGGTCGTCCGTTCGATCCGGACCGGGGGCTCGACCGCTCGCCTGCGGCGAAGGCCTCGTCCGAGGCGTCGGCCGCACGGGTCGCGGTGGCCAGCGCGGTGGCCGGTCGAGGAGGCAGTCCAGGAACACCTGGCTCTCACGCCGACCGGCGAGACCCCGGCTGCGAAGCCCCTCAGGTCCCCACCACGCTGACGGGCATCGGTGGCTCCGGGTGCACGATCTCGTCGAGTCCCGCGGCGGTCGCCCTGGCGGCGAGCAGCCGCGCGAAGACCTCGTGCCCTTCGTCCGTGAGGTGGTTGCCGTCGACGCCGAGGTGCCGGGCGTTCCTGCCGGTGAACCAGCTCTGCCCGACGGGATCCCAGAACGTGACGTCCGCCCGTGCGGCCGCGTTCGCCAGCGCGTCGTTGCGCGCCTCGACCTCGCTGTCCTCCTGCCCGACCGGGATGTAGCCGACGACCACGACCCGCGCGCGTGGAGCGGCCGATGTGACCGCGCGGTAGGTGTCGTAGGCGGCCGGCTCGATGCGGTCCATGGGCTGCTTCCAGTCGTTCACCCCGTTGACGATGAAGACGAGGTCGAGCTTGGAGTGCAGGGCCGCAACGCGGTCGGGAGCGCCGAAGTGGAGCGGGCGAGGCAGCCACTGCCCTCCCTCGACGTAGCCGGTCCCGCCCACGGCACTGACGACGTCGACACGCCACGTCTTGGCCGCACCGAGCACCGCCGAGTAGTTCCTGCGTCCGCGCCCGCCCATGTCGCTGCCGGACGTCCACGAGTCCCCGATGAAGGCCACCTGCGGCCACAGCTCACGCGACGCCGGCAGGCACCTCTCGCACGGCCCGGCATCCTGCCGTTGCCCGGCCGTCACCGTGCTGGGCGGCTCGGCTCGGACGACGACAGCCAGCGTCGCGATCCACCCGAGCACGACCAGGGCAGCCAGCAGTCGTCTGCCGATCGAGCGTCGCGGACGCGGGGGAACCGCCTGCCCGATCTCTCCCAAGACGCGACCGCTCCGTCCTTCCGTCGCCGAGGCGCGCCGCCGCCTCGGCGTCTGCAGCCTGCTCCCCGGTCACCGTGCCCGGAGCCGCTCCCGATCGTGCGGTAGGGACGGTAGCTCCCTCTGCTCCTGCGCTCGAGCCGGGGCCCCGAGCCGGTCCGTGCCGGCGTCCCGGCGTCCCGGCGTCGGTGCCGATCGCCGGCCGCGTCGCCCTCCGCGACGGCAGCGTGCGTGACGGCTTCGTGCTGGCCCATCCCGTACGCCTCGCTGAGGGCGCTGGCGGCCTGGCCTGCGGCGACGGCAGCCGAGCCGACCAGCGCAAGCAGGACGCGCGGCACACGGCCGAGGTCGACGCCGAGCGAGCCCATCGCCCGCCTCGACCGTCTCGGACTGGCGTGCACGGGGGCGCGGCTCGTCCGAGCAGCCCGGCGGACGGACGAGCCGGGGCGGTGTCGGCACCCGCCCGGGTCCAGCCGCTCGCCCGACAGGGTGGACGTCCGGCCGCAAGGGCTCAGTCCGCCGCCCCGGCTGCCGACAGGACCGTGTGCGGAACGACGCGGTGCAGGACCGGGAGCAGCAGCGGCTGGAGGTCCTGCGCGCCTACGAGGTGCTCGACACCGCTCCGGAGCGCGAGTTCGACGACCTGGTCTCGGCGGCGGCAGCGGTCGCCGGCGTCCCGGTGGCGCTCATCACGCTGGTCGATGAGGACCGGCAGTGGTTCAAGGCCGCGCACGGCACGACGGCGCGCGAGACGCCGCTGTCGGTGTCGATGTGCCGCCACGTCGTGCTCGACGACGCCGAGCTCGTCGTCCCCGACGCGCAGCTCGACCCGCGGTTCGCCGACATCGCCCCGGTGGTCGAGGGCGCCGTCCGCTTCTACGCCGGCTTCCCGCTGCGCACCTCGGGCGGCGAGGTGCTCGGCACCCTGTGCGTCTCCGACGACCGGCCGCACGAGCTCGACGACGCGCGCCGGCACGTCCTGCGGGTCCTGGCCGTGCAGGTGGTCGCCCAGCTCGAGCTGCGCCGGCCCCTGCGCCGCACGGCCGGCGACGGCCGCGCGCTGCCGGCGCAGCGCGCCGCCGAGGCGCTGCCCGTCGTGCGCAGCGTCGACGCGCTCGCCCGGCTCGCCGCCGTGCACCGCTACGACGTCCTCGACAGCCCCGCCGACGGCGCCTTCGACCGGGTCGCCGCGCTGGCAGCGCGGCTGCTCGACGTCCCGATCGCCGTCATCAGCGTCGTCGACCACGACCGCATCTGGTTCAAGTCCGCGCACGGGCTGGACGCCACCGAGATCGGCCGTGATCCGGGCCTGTGCGCGTCCGCCGTGCTCAGCGACGCCCCGTGGATCGTCACCGACGCCCGCCGCGACCCCCGGGCGCTCACCAACCCGCTCGTCGCGGGGGCCTTCGGCCTGCAGTTCTACGCCGGTGCGCCGCTCACCACCCCGGACGGCTTCAACCTCGGGATGCTCTGCGTCATCGACCGCGAGCCGCGCACCATCACGGCACAGGAGACGCAGCTGCTCGTCAGCCTGGCGGAGGTCGTCGTCGGCGAGCTCGAGCTGCGCCGCGCGGCCCGCGTGGCCGTCGACGGGGCCGCCCAGCGGGCGCACGACCTCGAGCACGTGGCCGAGGTCATGCGGTCGCGGCTCGTGCCGTCGGTGCTGCCGCAGGTGCCGTTCCTGGACGTCTCGGCGCGCTGCCGCCCGGTCAGCAGCAGCGAGGTCGGCGGCGACTTCTACGACGTCTTCCCCCTCGACGGCAGCGACTGGGGCGTCGTCATCGGCGACGTCATGGGCAAGGGCCCGCAGGCGGCCTGCCGGACGAGCGCGGCGCGGCACAGCGCCCGCGGCGCCGCCCTGCACGACGCCTCCCCGGCGAGCGTGCTGCGGACGGTCAACCGGGCGCTGCTCGACGAGCCGGACGAGGGTCCCGAGACGCCGTTCGTCACCGCGCTGCTCGCCCGCGTGGCGCCGTGCGGTGACGACGTGCGTGTGCGCTTCTCGAGCGCCGGCCACCCGCTGCCCACCCTGCTGCGCGCCGACGGCACGGTCGGCACGGTCGGCGAGCCGGGGACGCTGCTCGGCGTCCTGCCCGAGCTGGACCTCGTCGAGAGCGAGGTCGTGCTGCACCCCGGTGACGCCCTCGTCCTGGTCACCGACGGGGTGCACGACTCCGGGGCGCCGCAGCCGCTCGAGCAGGACGGCCTGGAGCGGGCGCTGTCGGCGCGCCGCGGCGAGTCGGCTGCCGTACTGGTGGACGAGGTGCAGCGCCTGGTGGCGCTCGGCCACCGCGACGACGCCGCCGTGCTGGTGCTCGCGGTCCCGCCCCGCGAGGCCTGACCGCACTTCGCCGCTCCTGGCGGGTACGTGGACGTCCAGGTACCTTCGGGCTCCGCCGAGAACCTCTGGAGCCGTCGTGCCGTTGCACGTCCCGGTCAACCCCGTGCGCTTCGTGACCTCCGCCGGCCTGTTCGACGGCCACGACGCCGCCATCAACGTCATGCGCCGCGTCCTGCAGGCCCAGGGCGCCGAGGTCGTGCACCTCGGCCACGACCGCAGCGTCGAGGCGGTCGTCACCGCCGCGCTGCAGGAGGACGCGCAGGGCGTCGCCGTCAGCTCCTACCAGGGCGGCCACGTCGAGTACTTCAGCTACCTCAAGGAGCGGCTGCTCGAGGTCGGGGCCGGCCACGTGCAGGTCTTCGGCGGCGGCGGGGGCGTCATCGTCCCGGACGAGATCGCCCTGCTGCGCCGGCGCGGCGTGACGATCTTCTCGCCCGAGGACGGCCAGCGGCTCGGCCTGGCCGGGATGATCAACGTGCTGGTCGAGCGCTGCGACCTCGACCTGGCCGCCGATCCCCCGTCGGTCGACGACGTGATCGCCGGCGACGCCGCCGCCCTCGCCCGCGCGCTCACCGTGCTGCAGGACGGCCGCTCGCCCGAGCTCGCCGACGCGCTGCGCGCCCGGGCGCGGTCGGTGCCGGTCCTCGGCATCACCGGCACCGGCGGCTCGGGCAAGTCGAGCCTCACCGACGAGCTGCTGCGCCGGCTGCGCGTCGACCAGGAGGACGAGCTGCGGATCGCCGTGCTGGCGGTCGACCCGACCCGCAGCAGGGGCGGCGGCGCGCTGCTCGGCGACCGCATCCGCATGAACGCCCTCGACGGCGGGCCGGTGTTCTTCCGCTCCATGGCGACGCGCGGCGGCGGGGCGGTCCCCGAGCGGCTCGACGACGTCCTCACCGCCTTGCGGGCCGCCGGCTTCGACCTCGTCGTCGTCGAGACGCCCGGCATCGGCCAGGGCGACGCGAGCATCGTCGGCTCGAGCGACGTGTCGCTCTACGTCATGACGCCCGAGTACGGCGCCGCGTCGCAGCTCGAGAAGATCGACATGCTCGACCACGCCGACGTCGTCGCGGTGAACAAGTTCGAGCGGCGCGGCGCCGAGGACGCCCGGCGCGACGTCGCCCGCCAGCTCGTCCGCAACCGCTCGGCGTTCGGCTCGTCGTGGGAGGACATGCCGGTGTTCGGCACGTCCGCCGCCCGCTTCGACGACGACGGCGTCACCGCGCTGTACCAGCACCTGCGCGGCCTGCTCGCCGACCGGGGGCTCGCGGCCGGGCCCGGCGTCCTGCCGCCCGTGACGACGCGGGTGTCGACGGGCCTGACCAGCGTGCTGCCGCCGTCGCGCGAGCGGTACCTGTCCGAGATCAGTGCGACGGTGCGCGACCACCACGCCCGCACCGAGCAGCAGGCCGAGCTCGCCCGCCGCCGCCAGCACCTGCGCACCGCCCGCGACGTCGTCGCCGACCCCAGCGAGCTCGACGCCGCGATCGAGACGGTCGAGGCGGCGCTCGACCCCGAGGTCCGCGACCTGCTCGCGGCCTGGCCCGACCGGGTCGCCGAGCATCGCGGCGACGAGCTCGTCTACACGGTCCGCGGCCGCGAGCTCCGCACGCCGCTGACCCGCGAGACGCCGTCGGGCCTGCGCGTGCGGCGCGTGTCGCTGCCCCGCACGACCGACGACGGCGAGCTGGTCGCCTTCCTGCGCCGGGAGAACCTGCCGGGGCACTTCCCCTTCACCGCAGGGGTGTTCCCCGTCAAGCGGCAGGGCGAGACGCCCGCGCGCATGTTCGCCGGCGAGGGCGACGCCTTCCGCACGAACCGCCGCTTCCGCCACCTGTCGGCGGGCCAGCCGGCGACGCGGCTGTCGACGGCGTTCGACTCGGTGACGCTCTACGGCCGCGACCCCGACGTCCGGCCCGACGTCTACGGCAAGGTCGGCACGTCCGGCGTCTCGATCGCGACGCTCGACGACCTCAAGGCGCTCTACGACGGCTTCGACCTGTGCTCGCCGACCACGTCGGTGTCGATGACGATCAACGGCCCGGCGCCGACGATCCTCGCGATGTTCCTCTGCGCGGCCGTCGACCAGCGGCGGGACCGGTTCTGCACGGAGCAGTGCCGCGAGCCCGACGCGGCCGAGACCGACGAGCTGACCGCCGAGGTGCTCGCGAACGTCCGCGGCACGGTGCAGGCCGACATCCTCAAGGAGGACCAGGGCCAGAACACCTGCATCTTCTCGACCGAGTTC
>CAXTFU010000029.1:0-20140 GCA_964243385.1 uncultured bacterium
GCTCACGCCGACGCGTGCCGGCGCCTGCCGCCGGCGCTGCTCGCCGAGCTCGGCCGCGCCGCGGCCTCCCGCGGCGGCCACCCGCTGCCCCGGCAGACCGAATGGCTCGGCCGCGACCAGGCCGGCGCGCAGGACCTCGCCGACCGCCACCGCTGCGGGAGCACCGGCCCCGCCGACGCGCACCGCCTCGGCAGGCTCCGCAGGCCCGCCGGCGGATGGCTCACTCCGCTGGGCGCCTCCTGCCCGCATCCGGGCTGCGCCGGCGGGCCGCTGCTCGTCCAGCGGACCGCCACGGTCACCGCCGGCCTGCTGTGCCCGCGCTGCCTGCGGATGCCGGTCGACGGCAGCCCGGCATGGCCCGCGGAGCACCTGCAGGCGCAGCGCCCGCAGGCGTGGCAGGCATGGCGCACCGCACGCCGCCCCGACCTGCCCCAGCGCCCCGCCCCGGTCCTGCGCCTGCAGCAGCCGGAGCGACCCGGCGGCCGATGACGGACGCATGGAATCCGGCGCCTCCGACCACCCGCCGTGCGCGGACCGAGCGAAACCGGGCCCCTGCCGCCGCAGGCGAGGACGGCCTGAACGACGCGCAGCGCGCCGCCCTGCTCCGGCGCTATTAGGAGGTCCTCGACGCGATGATCGCCCTGGCCGGAGACGGCTCGGCCGCCGCGGCACCGGCCCGGCCGCTGCTCACGCAGGACACCCGCGTCCACTTCGCGCTCGCACGGGCCCTCGCCGAGCACGACGCGCGGCGTCAGCCCCCGTCGATGTAGCGCTGCGGCTCGTCCTCCACGCCCGCCGGGTCGCCGTCCCGGGGGAGCAACCGGACGAACAGCCCTAGCACCGCCGCCTGGCCGGGCGGGACTCCCTCCGCTCCTCGCCGAGCCGGAGGTCGAGCCGGGCGTCCTCGACTGCCCGAGCCGATCCTGCGTCCGCGCCCCGTAGCAGCCGCACGGCAGTCGAGGCCCGCCGCTGCCGCCGCAGGCGGGCCCGCTGCTCGGGGCCGTCGTCCGCCATGCCCGGACCCCAGCGACCGCGGCGGGCGTCCTCGCAGAGGGAAGGGGCGGCGCCTCGGCGACGGCCCGCCCGGCCCGGCCCGGCCCGCGCCAGGGGTGCCGTCCGTTTCGCGACCCCGCAGGCCTTCTGCTGCGGCCGCTCGGCGACGGCCGCGACGCACGGGCGCGGCGACCGCCGCTTCCGCTCAGGGGAGGAACAGCTCGAGCGGGCCGCCCGCGCCGCCGGCGAGCAGGTCGCGGGCCCGGGCGGCGACCCGGCGCGCTCCGACACGTTCGGCCAGCGCAGGCGCCTCGCGGGGCTGCCCTGCGGGCGTTCGCGATCGCCGCGACGCACAGGCGGTCGAGCGCCGCGTGGACGGGGCAGATGCTGCCCGCGACGCGTTCGAGGACCGCCGTCCCGCGGCCGGGGTCCCTTCGCGGTGCGCGGCGAACTGCCCGTCCTCGAGGGCGACGGCCTCCCGCGACCGCGCCTGGCCGCGCGCGCGGTGCGTGCCGGCGGACCGCCCGTCAAGGACGACGGCCGGGGCGCGCCGGTCTTCCCGCAGGCCCGCCGGGTCCCCGGCCCGGCGCAGGACGTTAAGGCGGACCGTCAGCGCGCTGACGACGCCGTCGACCGGTCCTTCGGCGGCGAACAGGGACAGCGCCAGGTCGACCAGGGCCAGGGCGTCACGGGTGAGGCCCTCGTGGACGAGCAGCGACCCGTCGACGACGTTGGCGCAGCGCTCGCCGGGTCGACGCCGAACGGCTCGCCCTACGGCGACTGCGTCGCGGGCTTCCCGCTTGGCCGCTCCTGCGCCACCAGGGCGCCGCGGTCGTCGTCACCCATCTGCCCGTGCGCACGGACGGCCGGTGACGCGTGCCCGCTGCCGGTCTCGGCGGCGCTCAGCCCAGCGGGCCGCCGGGGATCGCGCAGGACCTCCTCCGCGAGGCGCCGGCCGGCCGACGGCGGCGGCGCGGGCCACTGCCCCGTCGCGCGGGCGGGCGGTACGCCAGGCCGGTCCCAGGCGCCCCAGTCCCCGCCCGGGACGGCCGTCTGCGCGCCGGTACCTCGCCCGCGTGACGAACAACGTCGCCGCGCCGACAACGCCCGCCGACAGCAGCCATCCCGCGACGACCGCCCCGGCGACGGCCAGGCCCCCGTCGTCGACGGTCTCCGACGTCCGCGTCATCCAGGCCGGCCGGGCGGGGCCCGTGCCTGTCCGCGAGCGCGGCCCAGTCGAGGCTCCGCGCGGCCGTCCAGGTGCCGCCACACGAGCTCCCCGCCCGGTCGGCCTCCCGCCAGCAGGCCGCTTCGTCACCGCCCCAGCTGTCGAAGTCGACGACGACGCGAACGCCTTCCCGGTCGACGGCCCCGAACGCCTCGGTGCAGGCCGAGTCGAAGCCGGCTGCCGGGAGCCGCTCGTCGATCTCGTGGATGTCGTCCGCCGCCGCCGGGCCCGCCGACCCGAGCAGCAGCGCCACGAGCGCGCCGAGGAGCACGGCCCCCTCCGGCGGGGCCCTGAGCGGCCGGAACGCGTCACCGCGCGAGGCTACGCCGTTCGGCCGGCCCGTCGGTGCTCGCGACGGGCGAGGCCCGACCGGCTGACGGGCCGGCCCGGCGCCGCCCGCTGCGGAGCGCCGTGCGGCGTCGCCTCGCGCGGGCGCGGCCCTGCTCCGCCCCGAGGCGTCCCTGCGCGGGGATGCCGCGCGCCCCCGAGCGTCGTCGCGACCGAGCCGGGCCGCAGGACACCGGCGCCTGCGCCGGCACGGCGCCGGTCCGCAGGTGGTCGAGGCCGACCGGCCTGGCCGCAAGGGTCGGTGGGTGCGGGGCACGCCCGATCCGTTGGGTGCCTGCTCGGCGGGCCGGTCCGCGCTGGCCGGCACGGCCAGCGGCGCCAGCGGCTGCCGCGATCGAGCGGTCTGGCGCAGCGGTTCGGCGTTCACTCGTCACGGCCGGCGGCTCGCTCGCAGGGATGAGTGACGCTCACGCGGCTACGGCGCGTTCTGTCGGGTGAAGGTCGACGAGCACTCCGCTGCCCGTGCCGGCGGTGCCCGCCTGCCTCGTGCTGACGCTGCCGGTCGAGCCGCCCTGTGTCGACCCGCCTCACCGCTGAGCTTGAGGCCCCGGCCGGTGTCCTTCCCGACGCGGCTCGCCGCGGCCTGCGAGCGACGGCGCCGTGCGGGTGTCCTGCCGACCGGGGCCCATGCAGCATGCACCGCATGGCAAGGCAGCGGCGGCTGTCCGCCTATGTGTACGTCGGCGCTTGCAGGTGACTAGCTGGTCGACGCCGGTCGGCGGGCTGGAGCGCGGCCAGGCTCGGGTCCCCTCGCCGCGCGCTGTGCGCACCGGCGTCCGCGGGCAGCGCCGTCCCAGGGCTGTCCCTGGCGTACCTGACCGCTCGTGCTGCGTCCTGCGCCGCGACCGCAGCGTCCCGCGCGCGTGAGCAGTGCCGCTGAGCCGAAGGGCACGCCGAGCAGTGCGCCCGGCCGCCGCGGCTCGTGCACGGACGGGTCCCGTCCGGTTCGTCGGCGAACAGCACGCCGTAGCCCTCGCACGCCCGGCACCGGCGTTGGTCAAGGCAGCCCGGACAGGCCGGGAGGCCGCGCGGCCCTGCCTCGCCCATCCGCCTCGCCTCCTGGCACGCCGTCACCCTTGCCACGAGGCGTCGGACGGTCGGACCCGCCGCCTGGGCCCAGTGGGTGGAGCTCTGTACGGACGGAGTGGTCTCGCATCAGCGGCGGAGATGCTGGCGGTGAGGCAGCGAGCGGACGCCGGGCAGTGCTGACGGCCGTCGCGGACGTTCTCGAGAGCCGCAACGTCGTCCGTGAGGCCGTTGCTGCCGTCCGTCTGGCGGCGGCGCCTCGCCGCCACAGGCTCATCCGTCCCGCAGCAGGCACCGCGCCGTGCCGACTAGGACGGGTACGGCTCGGGACTGCAGAGCTGGCACAGCGTCCGGCCGTCGCAGACCCTGCACAGACGCTGCGCCGCAGCGCCGACCGTCGTGGTCGAGCCGCGGCCCTGGCAGGCCCAGCACGTGCGCGTCCCCAGGCATCCAGCGCATGTCGGGACAGGACGTCCCCCGGCCTGAGTCATCCGCTTTCGCCTCCGTCGCAGCCACTCCTGCGCGACGGAGCATCGGTGTCCAAGGTCCGGCCCGAGCGCGACGGACGTGCCGGCGCACCGCTGGACGCGCGGGGCAGGGCGCTTCCAGCGGCGATGCCGGCGCAGCCGGCCGCACGGCGACCCTCGGGCGGAGAAGACCCGTGGGACGCTCACCGTCTGCACTCGCCTCATCGACAGGCCGGGCGACGACCTGAGCGTTGCCCGCTGCCCTTCTGGCGCCGCTTCTGCGCCGGCCCCTGTCCGAGCCGCAGTCGGAGCGTGTCGAGGCCGAGGACCCGACCCGGTCCGCGTCGCCGTCCGGGGCGTCAGCGTGCGGGACGGCTTCGCCTGGGCTGGCGGGGCCAGCGCGTCGACGTCTCGTGGAAGACCGAGTCCGGCAGCCATGCGGGCTGGGTCGACGCGGGCGCCGTCGAGAGCGTGTGACCACCAGCCGTCCGAGCAGGACGGTCCGCCGGTCCTCGTCCGCCGGCGCCGTCCTGCCGGTCCTGCGCCCCTAGGTCCGGCGGTCGAGACGCGGACGGCTCGCCCCGTTCAGGGGGCGCGTGCTGACAGGGCTCGAGGAAGGCGTTGCCGGCCGGTCCGGGAGGGACCGCGGCGCTGCGCGGGTCGAGGGCGTCGGTCGGCTCGCGAGGTGGTGCGCCGACGCCCCCCGGGACTCGCCCGCCGGCGCCGGCAGCCGCGAGGACGCCTCGGACCAGCCTCGGAACGGCAGCGCCAGGCCATGCGCAATCATGCGGCCCGGTCCCGGGCCGACGGCGGTGCCGGAGCACCGCGGCGACTGGTGCGCCGGCACGGTCGACGCAGCCATGGCCGCGGCCGTGGTCCGCGTCGTCGCGCGGGTGCGCACCGGCCCGGACGCCGCAGGGATCTGCGCGGCCGGGCAGCCCGACCTGCGGCTGCTTCCGGATCCGCTCACGATGCTGCGGGGGCCCTCCGCGGTGAAGGCCGTGCGCGCGGTCTCCCGGCGACCCGGGTCACCGCGCAGGTCGTTCACCCCGCACGGATCGGCGAGCCGCTCGACACCGGCGCCGCCACCTCGCGCGCCGTCCCGCCCGCGGACGTCGCCGCGGCCCCGGTCGCGCTCATGACGGCCGACGCCCGCGGACACGGCCGGGGCGCCGGCGCGCGGCGTGGTGTGGACGAGGTCGGCGGCACTCAGCGCCGCGCTCGCCCGAGCACGGCCCCGCATGTTCCTGTGCCGCCTGTCCGGACACGGCGTGACCTTCCGGCTGCCGCGGGTGCAGCAACGAGCAGGACACACGGCACAGACCAGCTTCAGTCACCTCACCGACGACGGCTGAGGTGCCACCGGGACGGTGCTGCTCGTGCCGGACGGCACGGCGTACGGGATCGACCTGAACGAGGAGCGCGCCGCGGACCTGCGGGAGGTGCTCGCGCCGTGCGTCGGGCGGCACGCAAGGCCACCGGCGCGACCGGGCGACGGTCCCAGCGGCGAGCGCGCTGGCGCGCTCGCGCCCGCGGTCGCGCGGCGGCGCCGCACCGGGTCCCGCGAGGTCGGGCGTGGGCCGACGCGGACGGTGTCACGGTCCGCGCACGAGGCCGCGTCAGAGCCGACGTTCTCGAGCGGTACCGCGCCGCCAGCAGCCAGCTCGCCCCGCGCTCAGGACGGTGCCGACCTGTGCCGATGCGAGATGGGCGACCTGGAGCCGGCGTGAGGCGGAGACGATGACGCAGACGGGGACGAGCAGCACGTCGACGTGTGCCGGCTGCCTGGACAGCCGCGCCTGCTGGGTGTGCCAAGGCCGTGGGATGGTGCTCGTCGACAGCTCCGGGAGCGCCTCGCCGTGCTCGGGCTGCGCAGGCCGGTCGCTGTGCGCGGTGTGCCACCCAGCGCCGGCGCGGCGCTGCCCCCGGCTGCCGTGACCGACCGGACGCGAGACCGCGACGGCGATCCCTCGATGCCGTCGTTCCGTCCGGTCGACCTGCTCGAGGACTCCACGGGTCGCGCACGTGACCGCGAGGCCGTGCGGGGCGCCTGCCCGCTGCGCGCCGCCCACTCGGGCGCCGGCCGGGGCAGCGCACGCCGGCAACCGGTGATCTGCGCGGCGCCAGGGTCTGTCGGTCGCGCTGTCCTGCTGCGGCGGCGCTGGAACGCGAGGACAAGGGACGTGGCCGCGCGGCCCGTCGGCGGATCTGACCGGAGCCACGGCGGTCCTGGCCGGGACCAGTCGCTGTCCTGACCGCTGGCGCTCGAGGCCCGGTCGTCGTCCCTCGTGTGCCGGCCGGTCAGCCGCGGCCGGCTGCTCCCGGGCGGGCGTCGGCTCACGGTCGCGGACCGTCGGCCCTCCGCTCGGGCTCGGCAGCACGCCGAGGCACAGGACGGTCGGTCGCCGTACGGGCAGCCGACGGGTGCGGTGCTCGTTGGTGCCCGCTGTCGCTCTGGTCGCGGTCGCTGGTCCGCCCTGGGCAGCGCAGCCGTCCAGCGCGACGAGGGCCTCGACGCCTCGCCCGCCTCCGTGGTCGAGGCGGTCCGGCCCACGGCGCTGACGCTGCGCCAGGTCATCGGCCGCGACGCCGCCGCGCGCCCCGGGGCGGAGCATGCCGGTGCACGGGCGCGGCCGCCTGCCTCTTCCCGTCGGGACACGCTGCCCGCCGGTCGCCGGTGAGCCCACGGCGCAGGTCCCGCGCGGTGGCGGCGCTGCCTCAAGACGGCGCGACATGGGCCGATACGCAGGTGCGCCGGCCAGCCGGGCTGTCGTGCACGGCCAGAAACGCGTCTTGTGGAGTCGTCATGCCGGTACCTGCCCCTACCGCCGTCCCGTCCCGTCCGCGTTCCCGTGCCGGCCGGGCCGGTCGCCTCGCCGACCTGCGGGTCCAGACCAAGGTGCTGGGCGCGGTGGCGTTCGCCGCGGCGGTTGCGGTCCTGGTCGGGTTGACGGGACTCGTGGCGCTGAGCGGTTCGGCGGGGCGCAGTGAGGCGATCTACAGCGAGAACCTGGCCGGGGTCGCGGTGGCCGGGGACCTGAAGGGCGCGGTGGCGCAGATCCGGCTCAGCGGCCGGGACGCTGCGCTGGCCGGCACGCCGGCTGCTGCCCGGGAGAAGCTGCAGGCGCTCGAGAAGGCCAACGAGCAGTTCGAGCGGGACGCCGCAGCGATCGCGGACAGCGACCCCGGCGCGCGTCCGGTGGTGCAGCGCGCGCAGCGCGCGGTGACCGACTTCGCGGCGTTCCAGCGGGACGTCCTGGGTCCGCTGGCGGTCGCCGGCGACCGGGCCGGCTGGATCCGGGTGAACGACGAGCGTGGCCTGGCTCTGGCGCAGGCGACGAACACAGCGATCGACGAGCTGACCGCTCAGGAGTCCCGGCAGGGCGCGGCGGCCGCGGCCGAGGCCCGGCAGTCCTACCGGTCGCAGCGGACGGCCTCGCTGCTGCTGCTCGGCGTCGGTGTCGCGCTGGCGCTCGGGCTGGGCTCTGCCGTGGCGGGGGGCATCTCCCGCGACAGCCGCCGGGTGCAGGACGTCACCGACGCGCTCGCGGCCGGTGACCTGACCCGCTCGACCGGCCTGACCGGCCGTGACGAGCTCGGCCGGATGGGCGCGTCGCTGGACCGGGCCCTGGCCTCCCTGCGGCAGGTCATGACGTCGGTCGCCGGGTCGGCGGACGCGGTCGCCGCGTCGTCGGAGGAGCTCTCGGCGACGTCGGCGCAGATCGCGGCGTCGGCGCAGCAGACCAGCGCGCAGTCCGGTGTGGTCTCCGGCGCCGCCGGCGAGGTGTCGCGCAGCGTGCAGACCGTGGCGACCGGCGTGGAGCAGATGGGAGCGAGCATCCGGGAGATCGCCAGCAACGCCAGCGACGCCGCCCGCGTCGCGGCGCAGGCCGTGACGCGGGCGGCGTCGACGACCGACACGGTCAGCCGGCTGGGGGAGTCCTCCCGGCAGATCGGGGACGTCGTCAAGACGATCACCTCGATCGCGGAGCAGACGAACCTGCTGGCGCTGAACGCCACGATCGAGGCCGCCCGTGCCGGCGAGGCCGGCAAGGGCTTCGCGGTCGTCGCGAACGAGGTCAAGGAGCTGGCGCAGGAGACCGCCCGCGCCACCGAGGATATCGCCCGTCGGGTCGAGGCGATCCAGGACAGCACCGCCGACGCCGTCGCCGCGATCGGCGACATCTCCACGATCATCGGGTCGATCAGCGAGTACCAGGTCACGATCGCCTCCGCGGTGGAGGAGCAGACCGCTACCACCAACGAGATGGCCCGCTCGGTCGCCGAAGCCGCGCAGAGCTCCGGGCAGATCGCCGCGAACATCATCAGCGTGACCGCCGCGGCGGACTCCACCACCTCGGCGCTCGACCAGACGCAGGTCGCCGTCGACGAGCTCGCCGGCATGGCCAGCGCCCTGCGCGGCGACGTCGGCCGCTTCACCTACTGACCGGCGGTGCCGGCTCGAGCGCCCGGAGCAGACCCCGGCGCTCGTGTGCTCCGCCGTCATGCGGCGCAGGCCCTCGCAGGACCGAAGCCGTGCGCCGGACCGGACCCGCGGGTCCAGTTGGCGGTCGATCCGGGTGGCGATGACGGTTCTGGCTCCAGTCGCGCTTGACGAGGGAGGTCCCGTGCCGAAAGCGCGCGAGCGATGTGGACGCGGTGGTGGCGATCGCGCAGGAACGCAGCGAGCAGGGGCCGCTCGAGCGTCTGGTCGACCCGGCGGGGCGGCTGACCCGGACTCGTGACGGGGGGCCCTGCTGGTCGGGACGGACGGCAGCCGTCGTGCCCGGCGCATCAAGGCACGACGAGCAGCCAGGTGGCGGCGCGCAGGGCGTCGGCGGCCAGTCGGCCACCGCGGTGGTGCTGAGCGGTGCATGTCCATGGAGTACGCCCGCCGGGGCGACTAGGACGACGAGCTTCTCGCCCGCCTCGGCTGGCTTGAGCGCCGATACCACGGGACGTCAGCGATTGATCAGGCGGCTCCGCCGCGCGCCGTGACGACCGGACCCAGCCCCGCCACGGCACGCGGTCGGACAGTGCCGACAGCAGGCGCACTGCGCCGACGGTCAACCGACGACGGTCCCGATCGTCTGCCCGGGCGGCGACCTGCCAGCGCGGGAGGCCGTCGGCATGGCCTTACTTATAGTGCTGCTGCGCTCGCAGCCGCTGGCGCGGGGCCGCCGGTCGACGGCATCGGGCCGGTTCGGCCGCCGCGCTAACCTCGAAGTCGCCTGTGCAGGGGTTCACATTCGTGATGCCGAGGCCGGCCGCCAGCACCTCGCCGGTCTCGGCCGGCCGCAGCCGCCGGGGCGTCCAGCCGGCGGCGTGCAGCGTGGGCCAGAGCCGGTTGCTGGGGTTCGCGAAGTGCAGGCCGACGGCCCCGGACCACAGCGACGGGTTGATGCCGCACAGGAGCACGGCGAGCCCGGGCCGGACGAGGTCGGGGACGGTGCGGCCGTAGGCGGCCTGCAGCTCGGCCGGCGTGGGCCGGGGCGGGGGAGCGGTCACCGTCGTCCTGCGCCCGTCCCTGGCACCGCGCCGCGTCCGGCGAGCCACTCCTGGCGGGTGAGCGCGCACTCGACCTCGCCGAGCTCGCTGCCCGGCAGCGGGTCGTCGAAGACGGCCGGGAAGGCGCGCACGTGCCGCATGCCGAGCGCTGCCATGGTGGCGCGCGAGGCGGTGTTGACGGCCATCGTCTCGGCGAACACCCGCTGGAGCCGCAGGTCCTCGAAGGCGTGGCGGAGCAGCTCGCGCGCCCCCTCGCCGGCGAGCCCCCGCCGCCAGTGCCGGCGCAGCAGCCGGTAGCCGAGCTCGGCCTGCCCGGCGACCGGGCCCTGGTCGGGACGCTCCGGCGGCTCCAGCAGCCACCAGCCGACGAGCTCGCCGTCGACCGCGCCGGCCCAGAATCCCAGGCCCGGGGCGGTGCCGGCCACCGCCAGCCGCCGCTGGTGGGCGAGCTCCACCTGGGCGCGCGTGCGGGGACGGTCGAGGTGCCGCATCACCTCCGGATCGGCGTCCAGCTCGACCTCGAGCTCGAGGTGCGCGTCGGACAGGGGCTCGAGCACGAGCCGCCGCGTGGACAGGACCGCCTGGCTGCGCGGCCGGTCGGGGTGCAGGCTGGACGTCATCGGTCCATGCTCCCCGCCACCGCCCGGCCGGCACGCGCGCCCGTCCCGCCCGGGCCGGCGCTGCAGGCCTGCAGCGTGTCGTCCGGACACGGCCCGGGAGCGTGTGCTGGTGCTTTTGACCCCCGTCAGGCCGACAGGTACTGTGCTTTCTTGTGCCTGGGGCGACCCGGGTCCTCCCGTGCGCCTCGACGCCCGCCGCAGCACCTGCAGCACCCCCGCGGAGCAGTCGGCGCGCACACGCAGCGCAGGACGATCCTCTGCACGCCCTCGGCGCACGAGCACCGGGCGGGCGAGTCCCGACCGGTCGACACACCCGACCGCGTGGGGCGCAGAGATCGCCGCACGGTCCGAACTTCCCGCAAGGACGAGCAGGAGACGCTTTGCCCACGATCCAGCAGCTGGTCCGCAAGGGCCGGCAGGACAAGGTCGAGAAGACCAAGACGCCGGCCCTCAAGGCGAGCCCGCAGCGTCGTGGCGTCTGCACGCGCGTCTACACGACCACGCCGAAGAAGCCGAACTCCGCCCTGCGCAAGGTCGCCCGCGTGCGCCTCACCAGCGGCATCGAAGTCACGGCGTACATCCCCGGCGTCGGCCACAACCTGCAGGAGCACAGCATCGTGCTCGTCCGCGGCGGCCGCGTGAAGGACCTCCCCGGCGTCCGGTACAAGATCATCCGCGGCTCGCTCGACACCCAGGGCGTGCGCAACCGCAAGCAGGCTCGCAGCAAGTACGGCGCCAAGAAGGAGAAGAGCTAGTGCCTCGCAAGGGTCCTGCCCCGAAGCACCCGGTCGTCGTCGACCCCGTCTACGGCGCACCGCTGGTCACCAGCCTCATCAACAAGGTCCTGCTCGACGGCAAGCGCTCGGTCGCCGAGCGCATCGTCTACGGCGCCCTCGAGGGCTGCCGCGAGAAGAGCGGCGCGGACCCCGTCATCACGCTCAAGCGCGCGCTCGACAACGTGAAGCCCACGCTGGAGGTGCGCAGCCGCCGCGTCGGTGGTGCCACCTACCAGGTGCCGATCGAGGTCCGCGCCGGTCGCAGCAACACGCTGGCCCTGCGCTGGCTCATCCAGTACTCCCGCGCCCGTCGCGAGAAGACGATGACCGAGCGGCTCATGAACGAGCTGCTCGACGCCAGCAACGGCCTCGGTGCCGCGGTGAAGCGCCGCGAGGACACCCACAAGATGGCCGAGTCGAACAAGGCCTTCGCGCACTACCGCTGGTAGTCGCCAGTCACCACCCGCCTTCGGCGCAGGCCCACGTCCGACCGCCGTTCGCCCAAGACCCCGGAAGAAGAGAAGCAGCTGTGGCCAGCAACGCGATCCTCGCCAGGACCCGCAACATCGGGATCATGGCGCACATCGACGCGGGCAAGACGACGACGACCGAGCGCGTCCTCTACTACACCGGTCGTGCGTACAAGATCGGCGAGGTCCACGACGGCGCCGCCACCATGGACTGGATGGAGCAGGAGCAGGAGCGCGGCATCACCATCACGTCCGCCGCGACCACCTGCCAGTGGGCCGACCACCGGATCAACATCATCGACACCCCGGGACACGTCGACTTCACCGTCGAGGTCGAGCGCTCGCTGCGCGTGCTCGACGGCGCCGTCGCGGTGTTCGACTCGGTCGCCGGCGTCGAGCCGCAGTCCGAGACGGTGTGGCGCCAGGCCGACAAGTACGGCGTGCCGCGCATCTGCTTCGTGAACAAGATGGACCGCACCGGCGCGAACTTCTACCGCACGGTCGACATGATCGTGAGTCGCCTCAACGCGGTCCCGCTCGTCATCCAGCTGCCGTGGGGCACCGAGGGCGACTTCACCGGCGTCATCGACCTGGTGCGCATGAAGGGCCTGCTCTGGGCCAACGACGACAAGACGAGCAAGGGCGACCACTTCGACGTGGTCGACATCCCGGCCGACCTCGCCGAGCAGGCCGAGGAGTGGCGGGCCAAGCTCGTCGAGACCCTGGCCGACGTCGACGACGCCGTCATGGAGAAGTACCTCGAGGGCGAGGACGTCACCGAGGACGAGATCAAGGCCGGCATCCGCCGCGCCATCCTGACCTCGACCAAGGAGCGCACCGTCACGGCCGTGCTCTGCGGCTCCGCGTTCAAGAACAAGGGCGTCCAGCCCATGCTCGACGCGGTCATCGACTACCTGCCCTCGCCGCTGGACATCGGTGCGGTCACCGGGCACTCGGTCAAGGACGAGTCGGTCCTCGAGACGCGCGAGCCCGAGTTCGACGCGCCGCTGTCGGCCCTGGCGTTCAAGATCGCGGTCGACCCGCACGTCGGGAAGCTCACCTACATCCGCGTCTACTCCGGCACGCTCACCGCGGGCACGCAGGTCCTGAACGCCACCAAGGACCGCAAGGAGAAGATCGGGCGTCTCATGCAGATGCACGCGAACTCCCGCGAGGACATCAGCGAGGTGCGCGCCGGCGACATCTGCGCCGTCATCGGACTGAAGCAGACCACCACCGGTGACACGCTCGCCGGCTCGGAGGCGCCGATCGTCCTGGAGTCGATGAGCTTCCCCGAGCCGGTCATCTCGGTCGCCATCGAGCCGAAGACCAAGAGCGACCAGGAGAAGCTGGGCACCGCGATCCAGCGCCTGGCCGAGGAGGACCCGACCTTCAAGGTCTACACCGACGAGGACACGGGCCAGACGATCATCGCCGGCATGGGCGAGCTCCACCTGGACATCCTGGTGGACCGCATGCGCCGCGAGTTCAAGGTCGAGGCCAACGTCGGCAAGCCGCAGGTCGCCTACCGCGAGACCCTGCGCGGCACGGTCGAGCGGCTCGACTTCACGCACAAGAAGCAGACCGGCGGCACCGGCCAGTTCGCCAAGATCCAGCTCCGGGTCGAGCCGATCACCGAGCCGGACGAGACGGGCAGCATCCCGACGTACGAGTTCTCGAGCACCATCACCGGTGGTCGCGTCCCGAAGGAGTACATCCCGGCCGTCGACCAGGGCTGTCAGGAGGCCATGCAGCACGGCATCCTCGCCGGCTACCCGCTGGTCGGGGTCAAGGTGACCCTCACCGACGGCGCGTACCACGACGTCGACTCCTCGGAGATGGCGTTCAAGATCGCCGGGTCGATGGGCTTCAAGGAGGCCGCGCGCAAGGCGACCCCGACGCTCATGGAGCCGATGATGGCCGTCGAGGTGACCACGCCCGAGGACAACATGGGCGACGTCATCGGTGACCTCAACAGCCGCCGCGGGATGATCCAGGCGATGGACGAGCGGGCCGGCGTGCGCGTCGTCAAGGCGATCGTGCCGCTGTCGGAGATGTTCGGCTACGTCGGCGACCTGCGGTCCAAGACCCAGGGGCGCGCCAGCTACAGCATGCAGTTCGACTCCTACGCCGAGGTCCCCGGCAACGTGGCGAAGGAGATCATCGCGAAGGTCCGGGGCGAGTAGCTCCCCGTACCGCCGGCTCCACCCCCGGCCTTCGACGCAGACGTCGTACGGCAACCACCGCACTGAAGGAGACAGGCCACATGGCCAAGGCGAAGTTCGAGCGCACCAAGCCGCACGTCAACATCGGCACCATCGGTCACATCGACCACGGCAAGACGACGCTGACCGCTGCGATCACCAAGGTGCTCCACGACGCGTACCCGACCCTCAACGAGGCCTCTGCGTTCGACCAGATCGACAAGGCGCCCGAGGAGAAGGCGCGCGGCATCACGATCTCCATCGCGCACGTCGAGTACCAGACCGAGAACCGGCACTACGCGCACGTCGACTGCCCCGGGCACGCCGACTACATCAAGAACATGATCACCGGCGCGGCCCAGATGGACGGCGCGATCCTCGTGGTCGCCGCCACCGACGGCCCGATGCCGCAGACCAAGGAGCACGTGCTCCTGGCCCGCCAGGTCGGTGTCCCGTACATCGTCGTGGCGCTGAACAAGGCCGACATGGTCGACGACGAGGAGATCCTGGAGCTCGTCGAGCTCGAGGTCCGCGAGCTGCTCAGCGAGTACGAGTTCCCGGGTGACGACCTGCCGGTCGTGCGGGTCTCGGCGCTCAAGGCGCTCGAGGGCGACAAGGAGTGGGGCGACAAGCTCCTCGAGCTCATGGCCGCCGTCGACGAGTCGATCCCGGAGCCGGTCCGCGAGACGGACAAGCCGTTCCTCATGCCCGTCGAGGACGTCTTCACGATCACCGGGCGCGGCACGGTCGTCACCGGCCGCATCGAGCGCGGGATCATCAACGTCAACGAGACCGTCGAGATCGTGGGCATCAAGGAGAACGTCCAGACCACCACGGTCACCGGCGTCGAGATGTTCCGCAAGCTGCTCGACCAGGGCATGGCCGGCGACAACGTCGGGCTGCTCATCCGCGGCATCAAGCGCGAGGAGGTCGAGCGCGGCCAGGTCGTCGTCAAGCCGAAGTCGATCACGCCGCACACCGAGTTCGAGGCCCAGGTCTACATCCTGAGCAAGGACGAGGGTGGCCGCCACACGCCGTTCTTCAACAACTACCGTCCGCAGTTCTACTTCCGGACGACGGACGTCACCGGCGTCGTGGACCTGCCCGAGGGCACCGAGATGGTCATGCCCGGTGACAACACCGAGATGAAGGTGACCCTCATCCAGCCCATCGCCATGGAGGAGGGCCTCCGCTTCGCCATCCGCGAGGGCGGCCGCACCGTCGGCGCCGGCCGGGTCACCAAGATCACGAAGTAGCACTCCTCTCGCCCGGGGCGGCGCAGGTCACACCTGCGCCGCCCTCGGTCGGGAACAGGTCGGCAGCGTCCGTCCTTGTACTCCCTCGGTGCCCACCGCGGCACTGCGCTCCTCGGGCGACACACCCGAGCGCGGGGGTCGGACGGACCGGACCGCCACTCCAGCTCTCACAGCCAGCGGCACCAGATCAGACGGGACGATCCATGGCGGGACAGAAGATCCGCATCAGGCTCAAGGCCTACGACCACGAGGTCATCGACAGCTCGGCGCGCAAGATCGTCGAGACCGTGACGCGTACGGGTGCGCAGGTCGCCGGCCCGGTGCCGCTGCCGACCGAGAAGAACGTGTACTGCGTCATCCGCTCCCCGCACAAGTACAAGGACTCGCGCGAGCACTTCGAGATGCGCACGCACAAGCGGCTCATCGACATCCTCGACCCCACGCCGAAGACGGTCGACTCGCTCATGCGACTCGACCTCCCGGCGGGCGTCGACATCGAGATCAAGCTCTAGGGACGACGCAACCATGGCAAAGACAACTCAGGGCGTCCTGGGCGAGAAGCTGGGCATGACCCAGGTCTTCGACGCGAACAACCGGATCATCCCGGTCACCGTCGTCAAGGCCGGGCCGTGCGTGGTCACCCAGGTGCGCACCCCGGAGAAGGACGGCTACAGCGCGGTGCAGATCGCGTACGGCCCCGTCGACCCCCGCAAGGTGAACAAGCCCGAGGCCGGGCACTTCGCCAAGGCCGGCGTCCCGCCGCGTCGCTACCTCGTCGAGATCCGCACCGACGACGCGTCGTCGTACACGGTCGGCCAGGAGATCACCGCCGAGGCGTTCACGCCGGCGGAGGGCTCCGCCCTGAAGGTCGACATCGTCGGCACCAGCAAGGGCAAGGGCTACGCCGGTGTCATGAAGCGCCACAACTTCAAGGGCCTGGGCGCCGGCCACGGCGTGCAGCGCAAGCACCGCTCGCCGGGCTCGATCGGCGCCTGCGCCACCCCGGCGCGCGTCTTCAAGGGCACGCGCATGGCCGGTCGCATGGGCCACGTCCGCACGACGACCCAGAACCTCACGATCCACGCCCTCGACGCCGAGCGCGGCCTGCTGCTCATCAAGGGCGCCGTCCCCGGCCCGCGCGGCGGCATGGTCCTCGTCCGCACCGCCGCCAAGGGCGGCCTCGGGAAGGGTGGTGTGCCGCGATGACGGTCAGCACCGAGAGCACCGCGACCGAGCGCTCCACGATCTCCGTCGACGTCCTCACGCCGGAGGGCCCCTCGGGCCGCACCGTCGAGCTGCCGTCCGAGGTCTTCGCCGCGCAGGTCAGCATCCCGACGATCCACCAGGTCGTCGTCGCGCAGCTGGCCGCGGCCCGGCAGGGCACGCACAGCACCAAGACGCGCGGCGAGGTCCGCGGCGGTGGGCGCAAGCCGTACCGCCAGAAGGGCACCGGCCGCGCCCGCCAGGGCTCGACCCGCGCGCCGCAGTTCGTCGGTGGTGGCGTTGTGCACGGCCCCCAGCCGCGCGACTACAGCCAGCGCACGCCCAAGAAGATGAAGGCGGCCGCCCTGCGCGGGGCCCTCACCGACCGCGCGCTGCACGGCCGCGTCCACGTCGTCAGCGCCCTGTCGACGACCGGAGCCCCGAGCACCAAGCAGGCCGTCCAGCTGCTCAACGCGATCAGCACGCGCAACCACGTGCTCGTCGTCGCGGAGCGCTCGGACGAGATCAGCTGGAAGTCGCTGCGCAACGCGCACACGGTCCACATCCTGAGCCCCGGCCAGCTCAACACCTACGACGTCCTCATCAGCGACGACGTCGTGTTCACCGAGCAGGCGCTGCAGGCCTTCCTCGCGCCGCGCCCGAAGGGCCGCGCGGTCAAGGCCCGGGCGACCTCGAGCGAGGCCGCGGCCCTCAGCAGCACGGGCAGCGCTGCGCCCGCTGGCGGCACCTCGGTGCCCGGCCACAACACCCCGGGTGAGGACCTCGCCCCGCACGTCCTCTCGAGCGACGTGCCCTCGGTCGTGCAGCCCGACGACGCCGACGAGGCGCCGACGTCGACGAAGGAGCAGTCGTGAGCGACCTGACCGACCCGCGGGACATCCTGCTCTCGCCGGTCATCTCCGAGAAGAGCTACGGGCTGCTGGACGCGGACAAGTACACGTTCCTCGTCCGCCCGGACGCCAACAAGACGCAGATCAAGATCGCGGTCGAGAAGGTCTTCGGCGTCAAGGTGAGCGACGTCAACACCCTCAACCGCAAGGGCAAGCGCAAGCGCACGCGGGCGGGCTTCGGCACGCGCGCCTCCTCCAAGCGCGCGATCGTGACGCTGCGCGAGGGCCGCATCGAGATCTTCGGGGGCCCGACCTCCTAGGGGGTCGGACTCGCCAGGGAAGAGGGACACACACATGGGCATCCGCAAGTACAAGCCGACGACGCCGGGCCGTCGCGGCTCCTCCGTCGCCGACTTCGTCGAGGTCACGCGCGACACGCCGGAGAAGTCGCTGGTCCGTCCGCTGCACAACAAGGGCGGCCGCAACGCCTACGGGCGGGTCACGACGCGGCACCAGGGCGGTGGCCACAAGCGCGCCTACCGGGTGATCGACTTCCGTCGTCACGACAAGGACGGCGTGCCGGCCACGGTCGCGCACATCGAGTACGACCCCAACCGCACGGCGCGGATCGCCCTGCTGCACTACGCCGACGGCGAGAAGCGCTACATCGTGGCGCCCCGCGGGCTGAGCCAGGGCGACAAGGTCGAGGCCGGCCCGAACGCCGACATCAAGCCCGGCAACGCCCTGCCGCTGCGCAACATCCCGACCGGTACGACGGTGCACGCCATCGAGCTGCGTCCCGGTGGCGGCGCGAAGATCGCCCGGTCCGCCGGCACGAGCGTCCAGCTCGTCGCCAAGGACGGCCCGTACGCCCAGCTGCGCATGCCGTCCGGCGAGATCCGCAACGTCGACCTGCGCTGCCGCGCCACGGTCGGCGAGGTGGGCAACGCCGAGCAGAGCAACATCAACTGGGGCAAGGCCGGCCGCATGCGCTGGAAGGGCAAGCGCCCGACCGTGCGCGGCGTGGCCATGAACCCCATCGACCACCCCCACGGTGGTGGCGAGGGCAAGACCTCCGGTGGTCGCCACCCGGTCAGCCCCTGGGGTCAGGCCGAGGGCCGCACCCGTCGTCCGAACAAGGACAGCGACAAGATGATCGTCCGTCGCCGTCGCACCGGCAAGAAGCGCTAAGGAGCCCTGACGCATGCCTCGCAGTCTGAAGAAGGGTCCCTTCGTGGACGACCACCTCACCAAGAAGGTGGACGCCCAGAACGAGAAGGGGACCAAGACCGTCATCAAGACCTGGTCCCGGCGCTCGATGATCGTGCCGGACATGCTCGGTCACACGATCGCCGTGCACGACGGCCGCAAGCACGTCCCGGTTTTCGTGACCGAGTCGATGGTCGGCCACAAGCTCGGTGAGTTCGCCCCGACCCGCACCTTCCGCGGGCACGAGAAGGACGACCGCAAGGGCCGCCGCCGCTGACGCGGCGCGCCGACCACCAGCCACACCACCCACGAAGACAAGGGACAGCGATGGAAGCCAAGGCGCAGGCGCGGTACATCCGCGTCACGCCCCAGAAGGCCCGCCGCGTCGTCGACCTCATCCGAGGCAAGCAGGCGACCGAGGCCTCAGCGGTGCTGCAGTTCGCGCCGCAGAGCGCCAGCGACCCCGTCCGCAAGGTGCTGCTCAGCGCTGTCGCGAACGCGCGGGTCAAGGCGGAGAAGGCTTCTGAGGCGTTCGACGAGCGTGACCTGGTCGTCCAGGCGGCGTTCGTCGACGAGGGACCGACCATGAAGCGGTTCCGCCCGCGTGCCCAGGGGCGCGCGTACCGGATCAACAAGCGCACCAGCCACATCACCGTGGTCGTGGGCGTGCCCGAGGGCAGGGCCGCGACGGCCGTGTCCGCGACGAAGGGGAGGACCCGCTAGTGGGTCAGAAGGTCAACCCGCACGGGTTCCGCCTCGGCATCACCACCGACCACAAGTCGCGGTGGTTCGCCGACAGCACCAAGCCCGGGCAGCGCTACCGCGACTACGTCAAGGAGGACGTCGCGATCCGTCGCCTCATGTCCAAGGGCATGGAGCGCGCCGGCATCTCCAAGGTCGAGATCGAGCGCACCCGCGACCGCGTCCGCGTCGACATCCACACCGCCCGGCCGGGCATCGTCATCGGCCGTCGCGGCGCGGAGGCCGACCGCATCCGCGGTGACCTCGAGAAGCTGACCGGCAAGCAGGTCCAGCTGAACATCCTCGAGGTCAAGAACCCCGAGTCCGACGCGCAGCTCGTCGCGCAGGGCGTGGCCGAGCAGCTCTCGAGCCGCGTCAGCTTCCGTCGCGCGATGCGCAAGTCGATGCAGTCGGCCATGAAGAACCCCGGCGTCAAGGGCATCCGCGTGCAGTGCGCCGGCCGCCTCGGCGGTGCGGAGATGAGCCGCTCGGAGTTCTACCGCGAGGGTCGCGTCCCGCTGCACACGCTGCGCGCGAACATCGACTACGGCATCTACGAGGCCAAGACGACCTTCGGTCGCATCGGCGTCAAGGTGTGGATCTACAAGGGCGACGTCGTCCAGAGCCGGGTGGAGCGCGAGGCCCAGGAGGCCGAGCTGCGTCAGTCGCGCCGCGACCGCCCGCAGCGCCGCGGCCCGCGCTCCGGCTCGACCGGCACGACCGCGGGTGGCACCGAGGCCGGCCGTCAGGCCAGCGGCGGCCCCACCGCCACCGGTGCGAGCGCCCCCCAGGTCGACGGCGACGTCGTCCTGCCGACGGCAGACCCGGCGCTCGCCAACGCGCCCGTCGAGCGCTCCGCCGACGTCGCGAACACCCCGGCGGCGCCGCTGTCCGAGGTCGCGGAGCAGGCCGCCTCGGGCGGCAGCACGGCCGACCCGACGCACGCCGGCGAGCAGGCCACCGAGGCGCTCGCGCCCCGCACGGCGAACACGACCGACACGCCCCCGAGCCCCGACGTGGAGGCCTGAGCCATGCTGATCCCCCGCAGGGTCAAGCACCGCAAGCAGCACCACCCCGACCGCAGCGGTGCCGCCAAGGGCGGCACGCAGCTGGCCTTCGGCGAGTACGGCATCCAGGCCCTCGAGCCGGCGTACCTCACCAACCGCCAGATCGAGTCGGCCCGTATCGCCATGACGCGCCACATCCGCCGAGGCGGGAAGGTCTGGATCAACATCTACCC
>CAXTFU010000029.1:20150-23536 GCA_964243385.1 uncultured bacterium
CATCTACCCGGACCGCCCGCTCACCAAGAAGCCCGCCGAGACCCGCATGGGCTCCGGCAAGGGCTCGCCGGAGTGGTGGGTCGCCAACATCAAGCCGGGTCGCGTGCTCTTCGAGCTCGCCGGCCCGCCGGAGCCGCTGGCCCGCGAGGCCATGCGCCGTGCCATGCACAAGCTGCCGATGAAGTGCCGCTTCATCACGCGTGAGGTGAGTGACTGATGGCCGAGACGACTGCGGCCGAGATCCGCGACCTGGCCGACGACGAGCTCGTGTCGCGGCTGGGCGAGGCCAAGGAGGAGCTGTTCAACCTCCGCTTCCAGGTGGCCACCGGTCAGCTCGACAACAACCGGCGGCTCCAGCACGTGCGGCGCGACATCGCCCGCATCTACACGGTGATGCGCGAGCGCGAGCTCGGCATCGTCCGCGAGACCACCAAGGACGGCGCATCATGACCGAGATCCAGCAGGGGACTACCGAGAGCACCACGGCTGTTGAGGGTGCACGTGGCTTCCGCAAGACCCGCGAGGGCCTCGTCGTGAGCGACAAGATGGACAAGACCGTCGTCGTCGCCGTCGAGGACCGCGTCCAGCACCCGCTGTACAAGAAGACGCTGCGGCGCACGAACAAGCTCAAGGCCCACGACGAGCAGAACAGCTGCGGCGTCGGCGACCGGGTCCTGCTCATGGAGACCCGGCCGCTGTCCGCCAGCAAGCGGTGGCGCGTCGTCGAGATCCTCGAGAAGGCGAAGTAGGGGCGGACCGCGGCGCAGGCGCCCGGTCCGACGCACCAGCAGGTCAGCACCGCCGCAGGCGGTGCTGGGCAGGACCGCCAGCAGAACATTGACTGGAGTCGCGTCCCCCGAGAGGGGATACGGACTCCGAAGGAGAAATTGTGATCCAGCAGGAGTCGCGACTGCGCGTCGCCGACAACACGGGTGCCAAGGAGATCCTCTGCATCCGCGTGCTCGGGGGCTCCGGTCGGCGCTACGCCGGCATCGGCGACATCATCGTCGGCACCGTGAAGGACGCCCTTCCGGGTGCCGGTGTCAAGAAGGGTGACGTCGTCAAGGCCGTCATCGTCCGGACCGTCAAGGAGCGGCGCCGTCCCGACGGCTCGTACATCCGCTTCGACGAGAACGCCGCGGTGCTCATCAAGGACGGCGGGGACCCGCGCGGCACCCGCATCTTCGGCCCGGTGGGCCGCGAGCTGCGCGACAAGCGCTTCATGAAGATCATCTCGCTCGCACCGGAGGTGCTGTAGCCATGGCTGGACTGTTCGTCAAGAAGGGCGACACCGTCCTCGTCATCAGCGGCAAGGACCGTGGCCTCAAGGGCCGCGTCATCTCGGCCAGCCCCGAGAGCCAGCGCGTGCTGGTCGAGGGTGCGAACCGCATCAAGAAGCACACGAAGGTGACGCAGTCGGCCCGCGGTGCGCAGCAGGGCGGCATCGTGACGACCGAGGCGCCCGTGCACGTGTCCAACGTGCAGGTCGTGTGCCCCTCCTGCGGCAAGGCGACCCGCGTCAGCCACCGCCGCAGCGAGGCCGACGACCACGGCAAGACCCACAGCGTCCGGGTCTGCAAGCGCTGCAACGGAGACATCTGACATGACCGTCACGGACCAGACGACCGCGAGCGAGCCCAAGGCGCTGCCGCGCCTGAAGCAGCGCTACCGCGACGAGATCAAGAGCGCGCTGACGGAGCAGTTCTCCTACAGCAACGCGATGCAGGTGCCCGGTGTCGTCAAGGTCGTCGTCAACATGGGCGTCGGCGACGCGGCCAAGGACTCCAAGCTCATCGACGGAGCCCTGCGCGACCTGACGGCCATCACCGGTCAGAAGCCGCAGGTCCGCAAGGCCACCAAGTCCATCGCGCAGTTCAAGCTGCGCGAGGGCATGCCGATCGGCGCGAAGGTCACCCTGCGCGGCGACCGCATGTGGGAGTTCCTCGACCGCCTGGTCACCATCGCCCTGCCGCGCATCCGCGACTTCCGCGGGCTGTCGCCCAAGCAGTTCGACGGCAACGGCAACTACACGTTCGGCCTCACCGAGCAGTCGATGTTCCACGAGATCGACATCGACAAGGTCGACCGCACGCGCGGCATGGACATCACGGTCGTGACGACGGCCACCAACGACGACGAGGGCCGTGCGCTGCTGCGGTCGCTCGGCTTCCCGTTCAAGGAGAGCTAGACCCATGGCGAAGAAGGCCCTCGTCGAGAAGGCGAACCGCAAGCCGAAGTTCGGCGTGCGCGGCTACACCCGCTGCAACCGCTGCGGGCGTCCGCGCGCCGTGTTCCGCACCTTCGGCCTGTGCCGCATCTGCTTCCGGGAGATGGCGCACGCCGGCCAGCTCCCCGGCATCACCAAGTCCTCCTGGTAACCCCCTCCGCCGCCGCCCGCGATCGCGGGGAGCGCGCCGGAGTCCCCCGAGAACACCCGCACGTCGCAGGTCCGCGAGGAAACCGTGACGAGGAAGGCCACAAGGCCAACGGAATGAGCGCACTATGACGATGACCGACCCGATCGCCGACATGCTGACGCGTGTCCGCAACGCCAACTCGGCGTACCACGACCGCGTCACGATGCCGCACAGCAAGATCAAGACCCACATCGCCGAGATCCTCCAGCAGGAGGGCTACATCGCCGGCTGGGGCACCGAGGACGGCGAGAAGGGCAAGGTCCTGACCATCGACCTGAAGTACGGCCCCAACCGCGAGCGGTCCATCGCCGGCGTCCGGCGCGTGTCCAAGCCCGGACTGCGGGTCTACGCGAAGGCCGGTCAGCTGCCCAAGGTCCTCGGTGGCCTCGGCGTCGCCATCATCTCGACCTCGTCCGGGCTCCTCACGGACCGCCAGGCCAACAAGAAGGGCGTGGGTGGGGAAGTCCTCGCCTACGTCTACTAGGAGGCTGACATGAGTCGCATCGGCCGCCTGCCGATCCCCGTCCCCGCCGGCGTCGAGATCACCCTCGACGGCCAGGCCGTGACGGTCACGGGGCCCAAGGGCTCCTTGTCCCACACCGTCCCCGCGCCGATCACCGTCGAGCGCGCCGAGGACGGCACCCTGCTCGTCGGTCGTCCGAACGACGAGCGCGAGAGCCGCAGCCTGCACGGCCTGACCCGGAGCCTGGTCGCCAACATGGTCACCGGCGTGACGGAGGGCTACGCCAAGGGCATGGAGATCCGCGGCGTCGGCTACCGCGTCGCCGCCAAGGGCTCGGACCTCGAGTTCGCGCTCGGCTACAGCCACCCGGTGCCCGTCGCGGCACCGGACGGCATCAGCTTCGAGGTGGCCAGCCCGACCCGGTTCACCGTGCGCGGCATCGACAAGCAGAAGGTCGGCGAGGTCGCCGCCAACATCCGCAAGCTGCGCAAGCCCGACCCCTACAA
>CAXTFU010000030.1:0-23375 GCA_964243385.1 uncultured bacterium
GACGCCCGCCCCACACCGCTTCGCTGCCGATGCCCATGGCGAAGGTCGACGGCACGGGCAGGCAGGCCGCGCGGGCTGCCGGAGACATGAGCAGCAGCGGGCCGGTCTCGACGAAGTCCGTGCGACGGGCGAGCGTCAGCGGTCGATGACGGTTGATGGGCCAGAAGTGCGTGCTGCCCTCGGCGTGCGCGGGCTGCGACACGTCCAGGCCCAGCAGCAGGGCCGTCCGGAGCAGGTCCGCCAGGGTCCCTCGCTGCAGGTGCACGTCGTCGTCGGCGAGGACCAGCCAGGACCCGGGCGCGGTGCCGGCCGCCTGCGCCGCACGGTGCAGCAGGCTCAGCCGCGGGCCCGGACCCTGACCGACGGTGTGGTCGGCGAGGCCCGGGGCGACCTCGTCGAGCGCCCAGAGCGCGGGCACGAGCGGGAGGCCGGAGTCGTCCAGCAGGCGACGGACGGTCGCCGCGTTCCGCGAGCGGTAGACCAGCGCGAGGGTGACGTCGGGCAGCTGCTGGACGCTGCGCGTCCGCCAGCGGAGCACCCGTTCGTGCGGCACGACCGTCTCGGCGACGTGCCCGACCAGCCAGCGGGAGTCGAGCAGGGCGCTCCGGACCCGGCTCGTGCGCTCCTGCACTGCTGCCTCCCCCCGGTCGGCGCGGTGCCGAGCGACGTCGCGAGGGTAGCCGCCGGGCACACGGCGGGACGTCGAGCAGCCCTCGCCTGGCGGGCCGGTCGCCTACCCTTTGGGGCTCCTGAAGACCTGCACTCATGGAGGACCTCGTGCGCCGGACCGCGCTGATCACCGGGATCACCGGGCAGGACGGCTCGTACCTGGCCGAGCTGCTGCTGGAGAAGGGCTACACGGTGCACGGGCTCATCCGGCGTGCGTCCACCTTCAACACCACGCGCATCGACCACCTCTACAAGGACCCGCACGACCCCTCTGCCCGCCTGTTCCTGCACTACGGCGACCTCACCGACGGCTCGCGCCTGGTGACCCTGCTCGAGCAGATCCGCCCGGACGAGGTCTACAACCTCGCGGCGCAGTCCCACGTGCGCGTGTCCTTCGACGAGCCGGAGTTCACGGGTATCACCACCGGCCTGGGCACGACGCGGCTGCTCGAGGCGATCCGCATGATCGGGCTCGACTGCCGCTTCTACCAGGCGTCCAGCTCGGAGATGTTCGGCGCGACGCCGCCGCCGCAGCACGAGGAGACGCCGTTCTACCCGCGCTCCCCGTACGGCGCGGCGAAGGTCTACAGCTACTGGATGACCCGCAACTACCGCGAGGCGTACGGGTTGTTCGCGGTCAACGGGATCCTGTTCAACCACGAGTCGCCCCGTCGCGGCGAGACCTTCGTGACCCGCAAGATCGCCATGGCGGCTGCCCGGATCGCCGACGGCCGGCAGGACGCCCTGTACCTCGGCAACCTCGACGCGGTCCGCGACTGGGGCTACGCCAAGGAGTACGTCGAGGGCATGTGGCGGATGCTGCAGCACGACGAGGCCGGCGACTACGTCCTCGCCACGGGGGTCGGCTACACCGTGCGCGACTTCGTGCAGTTCAGCTTCGAGGCGGTCGGCCTCGACTGGGAGCGGCACGTCAAGTTCGACGAGCGCTACCTGCGTCCGACCGAGGTCGACGCCCTGATCGGTGACGGCAGCCGGGCCGAGCGGGCGCTGGGGTGGAAGCCGCAGGTCCTCACCCCCGAGCTGGCGAAGCTCATGACGCAGGCCGAGCTGGTCGGGGCCGAAGCGCCCGTCGGGTGACCGACCCGCGCCGGGCGGACGGGTGAGCGCCACCGCACCCGAGCTGTTGGCTGGTCGTCCCGCGCGCCGCACGCGCGGACGCAGCGACCTGCCCGCGGCTGGTGCGCTCTGGTTCCCGCTCACCGCGACCTTGCTGTCCGGGGTGGCGCCGCTGCTGCTCATGCAGTCGACGCCGTTGGGCCGGGAGTCCTCCGACGCCTGGGTCTGGGCCTGGGCGCTCACCGTCGTGGTCGGGCTGCGCTACGCCTGGCTCGTCGCCGAGGGGCGCAGGCGGCTGTTCGAGGTCGTGTTCTGGCTGTTCGCCTACGTGTTCCTCGGACTGGCACCCCTGGTCCAGATGCGCAGCGGCGTCTACCCGGGCACCACCCCGGACATCGACCTCACCCTCAACGGCACGACGATGGCCGTCGTCGTCGTCGGCTGCGCCGCCTTCGCGGTCGGCGGCTCGATCGCGGCTGTGATGCAGCGGCCGCAGGCGCGCCGCTCGTCCGCCGACGACGGGGTGCCGGCGGCCTCGCGCGTCCGGCTGCTGACGGTCGGTGCGCTGCTGTTCTCGGCCTACTACGTCAGCCAGGTCGGCGTCGGGACGGTGTTCAGCAGCCGCTCGGCCCGCAGCGACGCGCAGAGCGCCGTCTGGCCGATCCCCCCGGTCAGCGCAGTCGTGGCGGCGGCGGCGACGCTCCCGCTCGTCGTCGCCTTCGCGGCGCTGATGCAGCTGCGCAGGGTGCGCCGCGCTGAGGGACGCAGCGGGCCGTGGCTGCTGCTGCTCCTCGTCGCGCTGGCGCTCGGGGTGCTCGTCAACCCCATCTCGAACCCCCGCTACGTCGCAGGCACCGCAGCCCTGTCGGTGATCGTGGCGCTCGGCGCCGTGGCCACCGACCGCCGCATGCGGTCGTTCGCCGTGGTTCTGGCGGTCGGCCTGGTGCTCGTCTTCCCGTACGCCGACATCGCCCGCTACGCAGGCCAGACCGGCTCGGACAGTCGGGGCGGCCCGGCCGAGGTGCTGTCCTCGCCGGACTTCGACGCGTTCGACCAGATCAACAACGCGCTCGCCTACGTCGACGAGGCGGAGCCGGTGCCGGGGCGGCAGCTGCTCGGCGCGGCACTGTTCTTCGTCCCCCGCAGCCTGTGGCCGGGCAAGCCCGAGGACACCGGCGTCGTCCTCGCCGACTTCCGCGGCTACGCGGTGACCAACCTGTCGGCGCCGCTGTGGGCCGAGGCGTTCGTGAACGGGGGCTGGGTCGGCCTGGTTGTCCTCATGGGCGCGGTCGGCATCGTCGTCCGCCGGTTCGACGAGCGGGTCGACGCGGTGCGACCGCGACCACCCCGTCCCGGCGTGATCGCCACGACCATCCCGTTCTACGCGATCATCATGTTCCGCGGCTCGTTGCTGCAGTCGATGGCGGGCTTCACGGTCCTGCTGGTCTGCGGCCTGTTCGTCTCCGCCCCCGCACGCACAGGACAGGACGCATGACCGCCCCTGCGCTCGTACGCTCGTTCGACGTCTTCGACACGGTGCTGACGCGGCGCATCGGCGACCCCGTCGGTGTCCTGCGCCTGGTGGCCGAGCGCGCCGCCGAGGCAGGGCTGGTGCTCGAGCGCGAGGTGGCGGGCGTCGCGCTCGCCCGGCGCCGCGTCGAGCAGGACCTCATGGCCCGCCGCAGTGCACCGGTGGTCCTGGCGGAGGTCTGGCGCGAGGTCGCCACCTCCCTGAGCCGTCCTGCGTCGTGGGCGCAGGACCTGCTCGCCCTCGAGGAGCAGCTCGAGCGCGACCTGTGCGTGCCGGTGCCGGGGATCGCCGACGAGCTCGCGGCCGTGCGGCGCGAGCTGCCGCGTCCGCAGGTCGTCTTCGTCTCCGACACCCCGCACCGCCCGACCCTGCTGCGCGAGCTGCTGGACCGGGCCGGCGTGCTGCAGCCGGAGGACCGCGTGTACTGCTCGGCCGAGCTCGGGGCGAGCAAGGCACAGGGCCAGCTGTTCGACCTCGTGACGGCCGACCTCGGGGTCGACCCCGGCGCCGTGCTGCACGTCGGGGACGACGCGCTCGCCGACGTCGCGGCCGCCCGGCTGCAGTCCTGGCGCTCCCGCGCGCGCCCGCAGGCCCGACTGGACCGGTACGAGCGCGCCGTCGAGCGGCACGGCGCCGACGCCGCCGGGCTCGCGCCCTGGCTGGCCGGCTCGTCCCGCCTGGCGCGGCTCGAGGCGGAGCAGGACGGCCTGGACGGCGGCATCGCGAAGGTCGCAGCCGGGGTGGCTGCGCCGCTGATGCTGGGCTACGCCCTGTGGCTGGCCGGTCAGGCCCGCCTGCACGGGCTGCGGCGGCTCTACTTCGTCGCCCGCGACGGCGAGGTGCTGCTGCAGGTGGCCCGTCCGGTGCTCGCCCGGCTGGCGCCGGAGGTGGAGTGCCGCTACCTGCACGCGTCGCGCCAGGCGTGGGAGTTCGCCGGGCTGGCCGGGGAGCCGACGACCCTGGCAGCGTGGGCACGCGTCGACGACGAGCACACGCCGCGCGACTCGCTCGCCCGCGTCGGGCTGACGCCGGAGGACGTGCATGCGCAGGAGGGTCTGGCGGTGGCCGCTCCCGGGGTGGCCGACCGGCTGCTGACCCGCTCCGAGCGGGACGTCCTGACGGGCTACCTCCAGCGGCCCGACGTGCGGGAGCGCGTGCTCGCCGCGAGCGCCGCGCAGTCGGCGGCCGCCGTCGCCTACCTGCGGTCGGTCGGGCTCGGCGACGACCTGCCCAGTGCGCTCGTCGACGTCGGCTGGCGCGGCCACATGGCGGGGGCCTGCGACACGCTGCTGCGGGCCGGCGGCCTCCCGCGCGTCCGGCACCTGTTCCTGGGGGTCTCCGCCGAGGCGCACCGGGTCCGCGCGCGGCCGGTGCCGCCGGACCTGACCGGCTGGCTGTTCGACGAGGACCGCGGCCGGGGTGTCGCGTCGGCGTCCCGCCTGTCGGGCCTGACCACCGTCGTCGAGGTGTTCTGCTCCGGCGCGCAGGGCCGCGTCGCGCGCTACGCCGACGACGGCACCCCCGAGCTCACGGTCGCGGTGAACGAGCCGGTCGTCGCCTGGGGGCTGCACGGCTTCCGGCGCGCGGTCCTGCGCACCGTCGAGCTGTGCGTGCCGCACCTGCGACCGGAGCACGCGCACGCCGACCTGTCGGCCCTCGCGGTCGAGGTCCTCGACGCCTTCTGGCGCACTCCGGACGACGCCGAGGTGCGGGCCTGGGGCGCCTTCCCCTGGGAGGACGAGGCCCGGCACGACGCGTCCCTCGCCGAGCCCGTGCGCGGACGCGCGGTGTTCCAGCAGGCGCTGCGCGGTGGGGCCGGCGTCCGCCGCCGGCACTCCTGGCGCGCCGGGACCGCGCAGGTGAGCGGACAGCCGTGGCGTGCGCTGCTGCGGCTGCGGGCGCTGCAGGTCCAGCACGAGGACCGGGTGCGCCGCGTCCCGCGCCGCGTGCGCCTCGAGCTGGCCGTCCGCCGGCGGCGCCGCTGACCGCCGACGGCTCGGCTCAGGCGGGGGTGCCGAGCAGGTCGAGCGCCGTGCGGAGCGCCGCGGTCACCTGACCGCCGGACAGCAGCCGCTCGCGGTAGGCCAGGACGGACGCGCCCAGCTCCTGCCACTGCTGCTCGGTGCAGGCCGCCGCAGCCTCACTGGCCTCCGCGACGGTGCGTGCGACGAGGCCCAGCCGCTCGGTCAGCACGAGCTCGGCCATCGCCGAGCCCTCCGCGACGACGACCGGGAGCCCCAGCGCGAGGTACATGCCGAACTTGTGGGGGGCGTTGTAGCGCAGGTACTGGCCCATCTGCCCGCACAGGCCGTCCGGGCTCGTGCCGTCCCACACGACGCCGAAGCCGTCGCGCGCCGGCAGCGCCGGTCGGTGCATGTCGAGCACGCCCTCCCAGGTGACCCGCTCGGGGAGGCGCTCGACCACGCAGCCGCGACCGTAGGCCCGGACCGGCAGGGCGTGCGGACCGAGGGCGTAGAGGTAGGCGGCCTTGTCGAGCGCGAGACTGCCGATGACGTACAGCACCTGCGGTCGCGGTGACAGCGCCGGCAGGGGACAGGGATCCTCGACGAGGTAGTCGAAGCTGCCGAGCACGACCGTGGGCGTCGACGGCAGGGCGACGCGCAGGTGCTCCGCCATGGCCGGCGTGTGGGCGACGATGACGTCGTAGCTGCTGAGCGTCTCCCGCTCCCGCCCGGCGTACTGGGTCCGCCGGAGCGACTCGAGGTCGTGCAGCAGCAGGATCGAGCGCGTACGACGGGCCGTGCGGCCCAGCACCACGTCGTTCACGCGGCCCAGCGGGTGCTGGGTGAGCAGCACGTCGGAGCGCGCGAAGGTCGGTGTGGCCAGCACGGTCTGCGCGGCCGCCCGGACGATCCCGAGCACCCGGTCGCGGCGGCTGACCCGGCTGAACGGCGCGAGGTCGACGGGGGCGAAGCCGAGCCGTCGTGCCACCGTGCGGACGTCCGACGGGGCCTTGCTCCCGGCGTTGTGGGCGACGTCGAGCCGGCTGACGATCGTCCGCAGGTCGGGACGGGCCCCGCTCATCGAGCGCTCATCGAGCAGACCGGGCTGCCGTCGCGTCGAGCGGCCGGGGGACACCTGTCATGGGCATGCTCCTCGTCGTGCTGTCGGTGCCGGGAGGACTCGGCAGCTACCAGTCGCGCACACCGCCGGGTCGACCTCCGAGGCGTCCGGTGCCGTTCGCGCGAAGATCGCCAGTATGGCAGCCGGCCACTGCGACGCCGACCACCCGCTACGGCGCGCCGAACGACCCCTGCACGTCGGCGATGAGATCGACGGTCCCCTGCCGGTTGTAGAGCGTGACGGTCCCGTCCGCGGCCACCTTGCTCACCACCAGGTTCGACCGGGTGCCGCCCGCGACGAAGTTGACGCTGCTCGTGCCGGGCCCGCCCGCGTACCCGCTGGGGTAGACGGCCACGAAGCCGTCGACGGACGGGTTGGTCGCCGTGACGTTGAGCACGACCGCGGTGCTGCCCACCGGCGCCAGGCCGCTGCCGGTCGGTCCGGTGACCTGGAGCACGAGCGTGCCCTGGGCGCCGACCTTGCGGATCGGGGCGCCGGTGCCGTTGCGCGTGTCGAGCAGCCGGCGCGGGTCCAGCGGCCGGTAGAGCGAGCCGCTGGCGTCCGGCACGAACGACCCGGCGAGGTCGGCGATGACGTCGACGCTGCCCTGCTCGTTGTACAGGGTGACCGTCCCGTCGGCCGCGACCTTGCTCAGCACCAGGTTGGCGGAGGTCTGGCCGGTCTCGAAGTTCACGCTGCTCGTGCTCGGTCCACCGGCGAAGCCGGTCGGGTAGACCGCGACGAAGCCCGCCGTCGAGGGGTTGGTCGCCGTCACGTTCAGGACGACGGCCGTGCTGCCGACCGGGGCAAGCCCCGTGCCGGCTGCTCCTGTCACCTGCAGCTTGACCGTGCCCCGGGCACCGACCCGGGTGGCGGGCACCCCACCGGTGCCGTCGCGCGTGTCGAGCAGCCGGCGCGGGTCGAGCGGGCGGTAGGACGACCCCGCCGTGTCGGGGAGGTACGAGCCCTGCAGGTCGGCGATCAGGTCGACGCTGCCCTGGTCGTTGTAGAGCGTGACGGTGCCGTCCGCCGCCACCTTGCTGAGCACGAGGTTCGGCACCGTGCTCCCGGCCCGGTAGTTGACGCTGCTCGTGTCCGGCCCGCCGGCGAAGCCGGTCGGGTAGACGGCCACGAACCCGTCCGTGGCGGGGTTGGTCACCGTGACGTTGAGGACCACGGCGGTGCTGCCGACCGGGGCCAGGCCGCTGCCGGCCGGGCCCGTCACCTGCAGGCGCAGGGTCCCCTTCGCCGCGACCTTCGCCGTGGGGGCGCCGGTGCCGGTGCGGGTGTCGAGCAGGCGTCGGGGGTCCAGCGGGCGGTAGGTGCTGCCCGCCGGCTGCACGACCGGGCCGGTCGCCAGGGCCACGTGCGCCGAGATGGCCTGCGCCGACAGCGCCACCGGGTAGACGGCCGTCTCGTCGAGCGAGCCCGCCCAGGAGGAGCTCGTTGGTGCGCTCGGCCACCCGGCGAGGTTGTCGCCGCCGACGCGCCAGTAGCCCCCGGCGAAGGGCTGCCCGGTCGTGGGCGTGCCGTGCGCCTGCAGGGCCCCGTCGACGTAGAGGTCCATGCCGCCGGCCCCCTGGGTCGCAGCGACGTGGTGCCACTGCCCGTCGTTGTAGGCACGGGACGTGCTGATCGTCGCCACCGGCCCGGGGTTCACGCCGAACAACAGCCGACCGTCGTTCGCCATGTACACGTGCCGGTCGTAGCCGGTGCTGAGCGTCGTCTGCTTGTCGCCGAAGCCGATGAGCTTGCCGCCGGTGGTCGTCGTGGTGCGGAACCACGTCTCGACGGTGAAGGCGGTGGGGGAGCGGTAGCGCGCCACGGAGTAGATGGTGCTGCCGCCGCCGAGCGTGGCGGCGCGGCTGGCGTCCTGCCGCAGTCCGGTCGGCGTGACGCCGTACGTCGCCGAGCCGAGCAGCCTGCCGTTGGCGTCGTTGGCCGTGTCGTCGGCCAGGAAGACGTCACCGGGCTCGTCGTAGCGCCACAACGAGGACGCCCCGTCGGCCAGCACGCGGTCGCGGTACGCGGAGGTGGTCGAGGCCACGAGGACCTCCCGGGCGACGGTGGTGAGCGTCGTCGTCCCGTTGCTCACGCTGATGCGGTAGGTGTGCCGCGAGCCGGGGGCCAGGCCCGTGTCGGTGAAGGTGGCCTGGCGCCGCGTCCAGAAGGTGGAGGAGCGGGTGACCGTGTGCACGGGCGTGCTGGCGCCGTCGCGCAGCACGCGGTAGGTCAGCGAGGCGTCGTCCGGGTCGGAGCTGAGCTGCCAGGCGACCCGAGCCTCGCCGGGCCGGCTGCTCGTGACGCTCACCAGCGGCAGGTCGGGCGGCGTCGTGTCGGTCCCGCCGCTGGGGAACCGGGTGATCCCCTGCTGCGGGGACCCGTTGACGGTCGTGAACTCGCCGACGACGAACAGGACGGCGCCGACGGTGCTGGTCTGTGCCACCGCGAGGTCGCGCGGGCCGATCTTCTCGTCGATGCCGTCGTCGGTGTCCGGGAACCAGGTCAGCAGCGCCCGGTCGCCCACCGCCTGCGCCAGCAGGTGGTGGCGCGGGCCGTCCGAGAACTCGTCCTTGGACGTGCAGTCGTGGGCGTGCGAGCCGCTGTAGACGACGCCCGCGTGCACCTCGACCGCCTGCGTCGCTCCCAGGCACGTGTCGCGCCAGCGCTCGCCGAGCGTCGACCAGTCGAGCGCGATGCGGCCGTCGAAGACGCCCGGACCGGCACCCTCGTTGGCGGTGTAGAAGCCCGTCTCGTCGACGGCGAGGTCCTTGACGTTCGAGGCGGCGTGGATGAAGCCGGGGTAGCTGCGCAGCGACGCGCCAGTGGTCGGGTGCACCACGGCGAGGGCGTGGGAGTCGGTGCCGTTGACGGAGCCGAAGCTGCCACCGAGCACGACCGCGCTGCCACCCGGGCGCACCGCCAGCGCCCACAGCTCGCCCTGCAGCGACGGCGCCCAGGGCAGCAGGGCCGCCGGGGCGGTCGTGCCCACCGCCGACACGGCAGCGACGTTCGTGCGTCCGGTGCCCTGCACCGACGACAGGGTGCCGCCGAAGTAGACGGTCGTCGCGGTCGCGACGACGGCGCGCACCGGCCCGTTCGGCAGCGGGGAGAAGCTGCGCACGAGCGAGCAGGTGGCGATGTCGATCGCGGCCAGGTGCTGCTGCGGGACGCCCTGCACGGTGGTGAACGAGCCGGCGACGTACAGCGTGCGGCCGTCCGGCGACACGGCGAGGTCGCGCACGGCGGCGTTCTGCGGTGCGCCGGTGAAGGTCACCGCCGGAGCGCAGGACGTGGGGGCGCCGGTGCGCGCGTCGAGCACGGCGAGGTTCGTGCGGACCTGCTCGCTCGTCCCGTCCGGGGCGCCGGGCGGGCGGACCGCGCTGAAGCTGCCGCCGACGAACGCCAGGTCACCCGACGTCGCGACGGCCCAGGCGACACCGTCGACCTGGTAGGACGAGGACGCCGCCGCGCTGAAGGCGATGGGCGGCTGGACCGCCTCGGCGACGCGCGGCAGGACGGGCAGGAGCGCCGTCAGCAGCCCGACGAGCAGGGCGAGGGCGGGGACGCGAGCGCGGTGCATGTGGGGGCTGTCACCTCGGGGACCGTGCGGCGACGTCGCCGCTCGTCGAGGGTAGGTCGACATCACCCCGTCTGGGTGGTCGCGACCGGGTGATGCTGCCGTGCGACCGGTCACCCTGGCACACTCTCGCTCGTGAGCGCCTCCCCATCGTCTGCACCTGCGTCCCTGCGCGGGGTCAGCTTCTGCGTCGTGGGGATGAGCTACGCCCCGGAGCCCACCGGCATCGCGCCGTACACCGCCGGGCTCGCCGAGATGCTGGTCGAGCACGGGGCGCGGGTCGAGGTGGTGGCCGGCGTCCCGCACTACCCCTCCTGGCAGGTCGACCCGGCCTACCGCTGGCGCCTGCGCGCCGACGAGCGCCGCAACGGCGTCGACCTCCGGCGGGTCAGGCACTTCGTCCCCGGCCGGCAGACGGCCCTGTCGCGGCTGGCCTGGGAGGCCACGTTCCTCGTCAACGGCGGCCTGGTCCGCCTGCACCGCCGTCCCGACGCGGTCATCGGCGTGACGCCGAGCCTGTCGGGGGCGCTCGTCGCCGGGCAGGTCGCGCGCCGCGCGTCGGCGCCGCTGGCCGTCCTCGTGCAGGACCTGGTCGGCCAGGCGGCTGCGCAGAGCGGGATCACCGGCGGCAGCCACGTCGCGTCCGCCGCCGGACGCCTCGAGGGGCACGCGCTGCGCAAGGCGGACCGGGTGGTGGTGGTGAGCGACAGCTTCCGCCGCCAGGTCGAGGACTACGGGGTCCCCGACGCCATCGTGCGGCTGCTGCCCAACTGGACGCACGTCGCGCCCGGCTCCGGCGACCGCGAGCAGGTCCGGCGCGAGCTCGGCTGGGGCGACCGCTTCGTGGTGCTGCACACCGGCAACATGGGCCTCAAGCAGGGACTGCTCAACGTCGTCGAGGCCGCACGCGCCCTGCCGTCCGACAGCGAGGTGCTCGTCGTGCTCATGGGCGACGGCAGCCAGCGCGAGGCGCTGCAGGAGGCGGGCGAGGGGGTGCCGCACCTCCGCTTCGCCGGTCCGGTGCCCGGTGAGCGGTACGCCGACGTGCTGGCCGCCGCCGACCTGCTGCTCGTCAACGAGCTCCCGACGGTCGGCGAGATGAGCCTGCCGAGCAAGCTGACCTCCTACTTCTCCGCCGGGCGTCCGGTGCTCGCGGCGGTCTCCGCGGACGGCGCCTGCGCCCGTGAGCTCGAGAGCACCGGCGGCGCCGCCGTCCGCGTGGAACCGGACGACCCGCCCGCGCTGGCGGCTGCGATGCAGGCCATGGCCTGCGCGCCGGAGCAGCGCGAGGCGATGGGGCGTGCCGGTGCGCGGTACGCCGACGCGTCGCTCGGGCGCGGCGCCGCCAGCGCCCGGGTGCTCGAGCTGGCGCACGACCTGCTGGCCGTGCGACGGCCGGTCGTGCCGGTCACCACGTAGCGCCACCACGCAGCGCCACCACGCAGCGCCACCACGTCGCGCCAGGGCGGGTGCTGCCGCCGCGCGTCACCCGCGAGGGCGCTCAGCGGGGTGCCCCGCGCCGCTAGGCTGCCTGGATGACGTCGACCCCTCGACGCCTGTCCCCGTGGAGATGCGCTGCATGGAGTTCCTCGACTACGTCCGGCTCGTCCTCCGCTCCTGGGTGACGGTCCTCGGGCTGGGGCTCGTCGGGCTGCTCATCGGCATGGGGTCGGTCGAGGTCGCGACGCCGACCTACCGCGCCACCGCCGAGATGTTCGTCGGCACCGACCTGCAGGAGGGCGTGAACCTGCAGGCGTCGCAGTTCACCCTGGACCGCATGCAGTCGTACGCGGCGCTGGTGAACTCCACGCAGGTGACGCAGGGCGTGCGCACCCGCCTGGACCTCGACATGTCCGCCGAGCAGGTCGGCGACACGATCACCGCGAGCGTCATCCCGGACAGCGTCCTCATCCGGCTCGACGTCGAGGACACCCGGCCGCGCCGCACCGCCGAGATCGCCAACGCGGCGGCGCAGCGGCTCGGCGACACGATCCAGGCGATCGAGGCCCCGCCCGGGGGTGAGTCGCCGCTGAGCGTGACGGTCACCAAGCCGGCGACCACGCCGCAGGCCCCGATCTCCCCGCGCCGCACGATCCGCCTGGGCCTCGGGCTGGTCCTGGGGCTCGGCGCCGGGCTGGTGGCGGTCGGGCTGCGCGAGCAGCTGCGCCGGTCGAGCCCGCCCGCGCCGCCGCGCACGACCCGGACGTCGCGCCTGCGGACGCCGGCGGTCTCGGCCGTCGCTGGCGAGTGACGGTGCGGCACGTCGGCTGACGCCGGCGCCGAGCAGGCGGGGACCAGGCCCGTCCCCTCGACGGCCAGCCCCGAGCGGTCCACGTCGCCGCGCCGCAGCCCGCTCGTCTGGTCCGGCGTCCTCGCCGACCAGGTGCTGTCGGGCGCGTCGAACTTCCTGGCCGTCGCCCTCGTCGCCCGCGTGCTGTCGCCGGAGTCGTTCGGCGAGTTCGCGCTCGCCTACTCAGCGCTGACCTTCGTGCTCGGGGCGACGCGGACCTACTTCGGCAACCGCCTCGTGCTCGGCGGCGACCGCGACGAGGTCCGCGCCCGCACCGGGCCGCTGCTCGGGGCGCTGGTGCTGCTCGCGCCGCTGCTGGTCGGCGGCGTGCTGGGAGTGTCCGTCCTCGCCGTCGGCACCGACTCGCTCGGCCTGCTGCTCGTGGTCGCGATCGCCACTCCGGTGGTGTGCCTGCAGGACGTCGTGCGGGTGGCGTGCGCGAGCACCGGCCGACCGGGCGTCGCCCTCGTCTCGGACGGCGCCTGGGTCGCGGTGATGGTCGGGGTCCTGCTGTGGCCCCGTCCGCTCGGTGCTCCGGCGACGCTCGTGGCGTGGGCGGCGGCCGCTCTGCTCGCCGCGGTCCTCGCGCTCGGGCTGGCCCGCCAGCGGCCCCGCCTGGCAGCCGGCTGGTCCGAGCTGCGGCTGGTCGACCGGCAGGGGACCTCGCTCGCCCTGAGCGGGATGGTCTCGACGCTCGGGGCCCTGACCCTGCTGTGGCTGGTCGCGCGGGTCGTCGACGACGGCGCCGCAGGCAGCCTGCGCGGGGCGGCCACGGCGATGGGCCCCGTCAACGTGCTGCTGTCGTTTTCGGCGGTCGGCGTGACCGCGCAGCTCGCGCGGCGCGCCCGCGCCCGCGACCTCGCCTTCTGCGCCGGCGTGGCGGCCGTCCTGTGCCTGTGCAGCCTGTCCTGGGGCGCGCTGCTGCTCGTCGTCCCGCCGGGCGTCGGGGCGGCGGCCTTCGGTGCGTCCTGGCCCGGCATCCGCAGCGTCCTGCCGTGGACGGTCGGGGAGTACGCCTTCCTGTGCGTGCTCGCGGCGGCCACCGCCGGGCTCAAGGTCCGCCGGCGCGGCGCCGAGGTGCTGCGGGCCCGCGCGCTCATGGCGCTGGCTGTCGTCGTCGTCGGAGGGCTCGTCGTCACCGCGACGCGCGACGTGGGCCGCGCAGCGGCGGTCCTCGCAGCGGCCGCCGCGCTCGGCAGCGCCTGGTCGTGGTCCCGGTTGACGACCCGGAGCCCGGACGAGCGTCCTGACGGACGACGGCGGGTGACGGTGTACGCACAGAAGAGCACAGTGCGCAGCAGGGCTGCCGAGCGGGACGGCGCAGCAGTGCCGTCGAACCAGCCAGGGGCAGCAGTCGGGACCGACGACGGACGGGGGACGAGGTGAGCGCGGTGCGGGCCCACGCTCCAGGACCGCTGCGCCGCCCCGTCACCCCGGGCCGCCGTCCGGGGCAGCAGCTGCGGGACCGCGGGCCCGCCGGCCCGGGAGCCGGCTGATGGGCCCTCGGTCGGGGCGCGGACCGGTCGAGGTCCCGCCCAGCGGGTTCGGCGCGACCATGGCGGCGCTGCGCGGCGCCCAGAAGCCGTCGCACGGGGTCTCGGTGTACTCCGTGCGCGTCAACCGGCCGTGGGGACGGGTCCTCGCGGCGCTGGCTGCGGCGCTCGGGCTGACCCCGAACTCCGTCACCGTCCTGAGCGCCCTCAGCTCGGCGGCCGCCGTCTGCGCGCTCGTGCTGCTGCCGCCGACCCCCGCGACCGGCGTGGTGGCGGCGTTCCTGCTGGCGCTCGGCTTCGCGCTGGACAGCGCCGACGGCCAGCTCGCGCGCCTGCGCCGCACCGGCGGACCGGCGGGGGAGTGGCTCGACCACGTCGTCGACTGCAGCGTGAAGCTGGTGCTGCACAGCGGCGTGCTGGTCGCCTGGTACGTCGAGGGCGTCCGCGGGCCGGTGCTGCTCGTGCCGCTGGCCTTCCAGCTGGTGACCGTGGTGACCTTCGTGGCCGGAACCCTCGCCGGTCTGCTGCTCCCGCGGGTCGGGCACGCGAGCGGACCGGGCAGCTCCACGCGCTCGCTGCTCGGCCTGCTGCCCGTCGACTACGGGGTGCTGTGCTGGTCGTTCCTGCTGTGGGGCTGGGCGGACGGCTTCCGCGGCTGGTACCTGGTCCTGCTGGTCGTCCATGCGGCCTACCTGGCCGCCCTCAGCCGCCACTGGTGGCGGCAGCTGACCGCGGGCGGCGCGACCTGACCACGGCTGCGCAGCCCTCGGCGCACGCGCCGGCCTGGTCGCAGCACGAGGGCCCGCCTCCCCGCGTGCGGGAGGCGAGCCCTCGAAGCAGTGCGCGCTAGCGGTAGGTCAGGACCAGCTTCGGTCGGAACCGCGGGTCGGGGTGGTTGCTCGACCAGATCCACAGGCTGTCGTCGTCCAAGCCCGTGATGGCGACGTCCAGGGTCCGCCCCTGCATCGCCCGGATCTCGTCGAGGTTCACCGGCACGGCGTAGTCGCTGTTCGGCTGCGTCCCGGAGCCGATCGTGCCGAGGGCGTCACCGGCACCGGACCGGTTCCACCAGTTCACCGAGCCCTCGGACCACGCACCGAACCCCTTGCGGATCAGGTGCGGCGAGCGGGAGCCGGCCGACGCCAGGTCGTTGGTCCGGAACTGCAGCGAGGAGGCGACGAGGGAACGCCCCGCGGGGGCGGCAGGGACCTGCAGGCGCAGGAAGGCCACCGCCCCAGGGCCGTAGCGCGAGCTCAGCGAGGCGCTGCTGCCGAAGTTCGTGCCCGGAGCGCCCTCGTTGGCGTACGTGTCCTCCGTGGGGGTGATCGCGACCTGGTAGTCGCCGCTCGGCGCCGGCGGCTGCACGATCGTGGCAGGCGGGGGCGGCGGCGCGGCTGCCGGTGGCGGCGGCGCGGCGGCGGTCCGGGTGCCGGTGCGACCGCTGCTGGCCGCGACGTAGTGGAGGTCCTGGACGTAGGGTCGTGCGGTGACCCGGAAGGGGGACGTGACGCTCGTGGTCTCACGGCCGTCGCGCAGCACGGTCGCCGTGACGGCGCCCTCGCTCAGCGGCACCGTGCAGACGCCGACGCCCGCGGGGACGTCGCACGAGTGCGTCGCTCCGCCGACCTGCACGCGCACGGACCCGGGAGCCGTCAGGAAGGTCAGGGCTTCGACGGTGTCCCGCGGGGCGCTGCCCCAGGCGAGCCGCATGAGCATGCTCTGCGGGAAGCTCGGGCTCGCCTGCCACGGCTGCTTGCGGTGGCTGACGATGACCGTGTCACGGGCGACCGCCGGGCGCTGTCCGGTCTTCCACCACGTCAGGTAGTAGGCGTTGATGTCCAGGAACGACCAGCCGTGCCCTTCCGTCGGCGACATGGGGGACGCCTCCGGGAAGTCGTTCCACGTGTTGAGCTGGACGAAGTCGGCGTTGTTGTTGAGCGCGAGCTCCCACGTCCGCCGCAGGTTCGTGGTGTTCTCGGCCTCGTTGAAGTTCGCCTCTCGCGGCCGCACGTCCTGGGTCGAGATGGGCTGCATCCACTTCACGCCGAGCGCCCGCACCTTCGCGATCCGGCCGGACGGCGAGGTCGGGTAGGTCGCGGCCGGGTCGTTGCCCACCGGGTTGCGGTTGCCCCAGTTCGACATCGCGTAGCTGATCGGCGCGAAGGAGGCTGCGTGGGGCTGCTCGTCGAGGAACACGGGGACGAAGGCCATCGGGATGCCGTGCGTGCCCCGCATGATCGACAGGAAGTTGCCCCACCAGCCCGCGTCGTGCCGCTCGGCGAGGAAGGGCGAGAAGACGACGCGTCCGTCGTCGAGCCGGTAGGTCGAGGGGTGCCGGGCGAGCTCGGCCATGTAGTTGGCCAGCGTGCCGGCGTCCTTGGTGCCGATGCCGCTGCTCATGTCGGGCTGCAGCATGATCCGGAACCCGGGGTCGACGTTCGCAGCGGCCTGCTGCATGAGCTTGATGTTGCGCGCCTGCTGGGGGTCCCCCTCCCCGGGCATGAGGTACACGGTCATGGAGAACCCGTCGAGACCGACCGAGATGGCCTGGCGGACCTCCGTCTCCATGTCGCGCAGGCGCCAGTCCGCATCGGCGATGGGGTCGCGGCCGAGCGGCCGGTCGCGCAGGTAGCCGCCGTACGCGGCGTGCTTGCCGCCCTCACCGTTCGGGTCCAGGTAGTTGACGCGGTAGTAGTCCGACGCCGGGTTGCCGTTGTCCAGGGACACCGGCAGCGACGGCACCCAGTGGGCGAAGGCCTTGCGCGAGGTGTTCCGCAGCGCGCTGGTCGAGGGGAGGTCGAAGGCGAGGGCGGACCGCGACGTGCTGCCCGTGTCCGGCGGCGCGGCGTGCGCAGCGGTGGCCGGGAGGGCGAGCGGGCTCAGCAGGGGCGTGAGGAGCGCCAGCCCCACCGCGAGCGCGCGACGGCGACCTGGCCGTCGGGCGGCAGGGATGCGGGCATGGTCGATCAAGACGGGACCTCCGGGTCGATGAGCGCGTACGCCGACGTGCCGAGGGCACCGACGGAAGGACGGGCGCTGTGCTCGACCCATCCGCGGGCAACGACGGGCACAGCAGCGGCTCCTCAGAGCCCGGGGGAACGTACAACGAACACACGAACGGGTGACGAACCTGTGTCGTTCATCACACAAGCATCCGGGAACCGCGCGGCGGTCCCCGTCGAAGGGCCTCTCGGGCATGACGAGACGGTGACGCAGCCCCCGCCCAGAACCGGGTCGTCCTGTCCTGTCCGTCGACTAGCCTGGCGCCAGTCCGAGACGAGGTCGATCACCATCGGAGAGCTCCGCAGACGCAGCGCGACGTCGGGTCACCCGCGTCGTCCTGACCGTCAGGTCCGGCGAGCCGGACCGGACGGGCGACGGACGGTGCACCCGCGCCGGAGGGGACGAGCCCCGGGACGAGCCGCGGTCCAGCGGACGTGGAGGACGGAGTGCCCGTGCACAGAGGCGAGCGCCCGACGGCGGCCGGCAGTGCTGACGAGCTGGGCGGTGACGCCGGAGGACCGGAGCGCTCGCCCGGTGCGGACGCCGTGCGACGGCGGTCTACAGACCCGGCCCATGCCGGCCGATCGGTGCCTGTGACCTCCTCGCTGCGACGGACCGGCCTCGTGCCGTCCCTGCTGCGCTCCTTCGACGAGAAGCTGCAGCGGGACGACGGCGGGCCGGCTCCCGACGGACCGCCGATCACCCGCGCCGTCGACCTCTCCCTGACCCCTCGGGGGACGCTGCAGTGGCAGCGCTCCCTGGCGCGCAACCTGCTGCTGCTCGACCTCTTGGCCGCGACCGTCGCCGGCCTGCTGGCCCTGCTCGTCCGCTTCGGCGGCGACCAGCCAGACGTCTACCTGCTCGTCACCCTGGCGGCGCCGGTCGTGTGGGTGATCTTCTGCGGCTCGGTGCGGGCCTACGAGCAGCGCTTCCTGGGCACCGGCAGCGAGGAGTTCGAGCGCGTCTTCAACGCCGGCGTGCGCCTGCTCGCCCTCACCGCCGTCGTGAGCTTCGCGCTGCGCCTCGAGCCGGCGCGCCTCTACGTCCTCATCGCGCTGCCCACGACGGTGCTGCTCAGCCTGGTGTTCCGCTACGGCGCCCGCCAGCGGCTGCACCGGCTGCGCGCCGCGGGGCGGTCGCTGCACAAGGTCGTCGTGGTCGGGCGCGAGCGCTCCTGCGCCGAGCTCATCCGGCAGCTGCGGCGCGAGCCGCAGGCCGGCTTCTCGGTGGTGGGTGCGTGCATCGACCGCACGCAGGGGCCCGAGGTCGAGGGCGTGCCGGTCGTCGGCACCTCCACCAGCATCGTGGCGGCCCTGCGCGACACCGGCGCCGACACGGTCGCCGTCGGCGCCTGGTCCGACCTGAGCCAGTCCGACCTGCGCCGGCTGTCCTGGCAGCTGGAGGGCTCCGGCGTCGATCTCGTCGTCGCCCCGTCGCTCACCGACGTCGCCGGCCCCCGCATCCACATCCGCCCCGTGTCCGGGCTCCCGCTCCTGCACGTCGAGGAGCCGGAGTTCAGCGGGGCCCGGCGGTTCCTCAAGAACACGGTCGACCGCACGTCCGCGTCCCTCATGCTGCTCGTCGCGCTGCCGCTGCTGCTCGTGCTGGCGATCGCCGTGCGGCTCACCTCGCCCGGGCCGGCCTTCTTCCGGCAGGAGCGGGTCGGCAGCGAGGGCGAGCGCTTCACGATGTACAAGCTGCGCAGCATGTTCTCGGACGCCGAGCAGCGGCTCGTCGAGCTGGAGGCGCTGAACGAGAACCGCGACGGGCTGCTGTTCAAGATCAAGGACGACCCGCGCGTCACGCCGCTCGGCAAGTGGCTGCGCCGGTTCAGCCTCGACGAGCTGCCGCAGCTCATCAACGTCGTCAAGGGCGACATGTCGCTGGTCGGCCCCCGGCCGCCGCTGCAGAGCGAGGTGCGGCAGTACCAGAACGACGTCCGGCGCCGGCTGCTCGTCAAGCCCGGCCTCACCGGCCTGTGGCAGATCAGCGGGCGCTCGGACCTCTCCTGGGACGAGTCGGTCCGCCTGGACCTGCACTACGTCGAGAACTGGTCGCTGGCCCTGGACGCGCACATCCTGTGGCGCACCGCCTTCGTCGTGCTGGGTCGGCACGGGGCCTACTGAGCCGCTCGCCCGCTCGCCCGCTCGCCCGCCGGCCCGCTCGCCCGGCCGGTCGGTCGGTCGGTCGGCGCACCTGTGCCGGTCAGCCGACCTCGACCGGCTCCCCCCACCACTCGCGCAGGTTCTGCCACAGCGACTGCTGCGGCTCGTCGGCGCGCACGCTCACCTCACGGGTCGTGCGGAACGGGCCGGACTCCTGCACCGTGCCGGCGCCGCCGCGCAGGACCAGCCCGTCGTCGGGGCGGACCGTCACGCTGAGGTCGGCGTCGGCCGCGAGCGGCTGGGGCACCAGCCGCAGGCGGTAGCGCCCGTCCTGCAGCGGGAGCCGGTAGCGGACCTGCAGCTCGGCGGTGTCGCCCCGCGGGATCTCCAGGCGCGCGCTCAGCCGCTGCCGCGACCCACCGGTGTGGACGCTGCCCGTCCAGGGCTCGCCGTCCACCTCGGCCGAGACGAGCTCGGCGCCGCTCGGCAGCGACAGCTCGGCCAGGCTCACGACGAGCCCCGGGCGCGAGTAGCCCGCGACGTACGGGACGAGGTCGTCCGGCGCCTCGTTGGTGAACCGGACGCTCTGCGTCACCTCGGCCGCGTCCCGCCCGACGGTCGCGTCGACCGCGACCTCGCGGTCGACGTAGAGGTCGAGCTTGTTGCTGCCGAGGTTGTTGACGCTGACGTGCGCGAGGTCGCCGTCCGGCGGGGGCTCGACGGCGCCGGCGGCGCCGAGCTCGACGAGCGCCGCCTGCTCCTCCGGACGCGCTGACCAGACCGAGAGGTGCCGCCCGGCGCTCAGGCGGCCGAGCGTGCGACCGGCCGAGGCGGCCGGCACGCCACCGGCCACCAGGCGGGTCACCGCGGCGGTGGCGGCGGCCTGCAGCTCGGCCCGACGGCCGAGCTGGTCCTCGACGCGGTCGCCGGCCCGGGCGTAGGCGTCGACGAGCAGGGCGTCGGTGAGCTGCTGCGGGCTGATGGCGGAGCCGTCCGGCAGCGTGACGCCGCCGTCGCCCAGCGCGGCGAGGGCGCCGAGCGCGGGGACGTCCAGGAGCACGACGAGGTCGGGCTCCTGGGGGAGCAGCTCGCCGGCGACGCGCGCGCCGACCAGCGCCGAGTCGGGGACGTGCGGCGACAGGTTCCACGAGCGCCAGATGGTGGTGTTGCCGGACAGCGGCCCGAAGTCCTCGACGTACTCCGGCGGCGCGTCGACGCGCCGGGCCCGCTGCGCCGGGTCGCCCGCCGCGGCGACGTCCTGCAGTGCGCCGAGGACCAGGCGACCGTCCTCGAGGCGGCCGGTGGCGTACGAGGCGGAGTAGCCGCCCGCACCCCGCAGCTCGGCGTTGTTCTGCAGCATCACGAGCACCGACCGCGGGCCGGAGCCGCCCAGCACGCCGGACAGCACGTCCAGGCCGCTCGCCGCGCGCTCGAGGCTGGTCACGGCGTCGCCCAGGGCGTCCTCGGCGTCCGCCACGCCGTCCTGCACCTGCGGGGGCGTGAGCCCGGTCGAGACGCGCTCGAGGGCGTCGAGCGCCGTCCGGCTGCGCCGGGCGGGGGCCTCGAGCGCCTCGCGGGCCGCGGCCAGCGCCGGGAGGTCGACGCCGCCGCCGGAGGCCCGGACGGTGGCGAGCCGGTCGTCCAGCACGGTCGCGCCGGTCAGGACCTCCTGCGCGGTGGACGCGACGGCGCGCTCGGCCGTCCAGGAGCGGCCGAGCAGCGGCACTGCGGCGACCACGTCGACCGGCCAGCGGCCGAGGACGCGCTGAGCCCGGTCGACCTGCGCGTCGGCGCTGGCGAGGGCCGCCGTCGTGGCCTCGGCCCCGCCGTCGAGGTCCTGCACGGTGCGCAGCTGGCCCTGGGCGCCCTCGAGGGCCCGCGCCGCCTGCAGCGCGGAGACGCCGGCCGCGCCCAGCACGACGACCGCGCACGCCGCGCCCGCAGCGGCGGCGACGGTGCGGCGCCTCACGTCGGGCCCGGTCCGGCAGGCAGCATCAGCGTCACGGAGGCGGTGTCAGCAGGCTCGAACGCCGAACGGCGCCGCCCGGCAGGGGCGACGCCGCGTCGGCAGGAGAGGAGGAGGTCAGACCGTCGCGCGCTTGCGACCGGCAGCGACCAGGACGACGCCGCCGCCGAGCGCGGCCGCACCGGCCAGGGCGATGAGCGTGACCTCGCCACCGGTGAACGGGAGCGAGTCACTGGCGCCGACGGCCGGGCTGTTGTTCACCACGGTGGTGGTGCCGGTGCCGCTGTCGGTGTCGGTGCCGCTGTCGGTGTCCGTGCCGGTCGCGGGGGCGCCGGCGCCACCACCGGTCGGGACGCAGTCGAACGGGTAGTCGCAGACCTCCTGGGCGGACGCGGGCGCTGCCAGCAGCAGCCCGCCCCCGAGGAGGGCGGCCGAGACGGCGAGGCGGCTGGACGTGCGCATGGGGGTCTCCTGCAGTCGTGAGGCGAGGGCTGTGCCCAAGTTATCACCCGCGCAGAAGGCCGTAACCGCACGTCACGGGTGGTCATGACGGCTCGAACGGGTGAACCGCCCGTCCGTCCGCTCACCCCTCAGTCGAAGATGTCGGGGTTGTCGCGGCTGATGCGCTCCCAGATCGGCTGGAACTGGAACCAGCCCGCCACCTCGAAGCCGACCTGACCGCGGGTGGCCGCGGCCTCCTGCGCCCCGATCTGGATCGGCTTCGTGCCGAGCCCCGCGGCGGCCGAGTAGGCCATGAGCTGCGACTGCGCCGTCCGCTCGAGCGTGAGGAACCACCACGCCGCGCTGTCGACCGTCTCGCCGACCGTGAGCATGCCGTGGTTGCGCAGGACGACGGCCTTGCGGTCGCCGAGCGCGCGGCCGATGCGCGCGCCCTCCTCGCTGTCGAGCACCACACCGCGGTAGTCGTCGTACAGGCCGATGTCGTCGTAGAAGGCGCAGGCGTCCTGCGTGAGCGGCTCGACCGTCATCGCCAGCGACGACAGCGTCTTGCCGTAGGGCCCGTGCGCGTGGGCCGCTGCGACGACGTCGGGACGGGCCGCGTGGACGGCGCAGTGGATGGCGACCGCAGCACCGTTCACCGCGCGGTCGCCCTCGACGACGTCCCCGGCGTGGTCGACCCGCACGAGGTCGGAGCTCTTGATCATGCTGAAGTGCATGCCGAACGGGTTCACCCAGTAGGAGTCGGTGTGCTCGGGGTCGCGGACGGTGATGTGGCCGGCCACCCCCTCGTCGAGCCCCGCCTTGCTGAACATGCGGAACGCCGCGGCGAGCTTGGCCTTGCGGTGCGCGCGCTCCTGCTCGACCGAGTCGAAGGTCGGCGGCAGCGGGATGCGCAGCGCCTTCTTCGCACCCGCGCCGTCGCCCGGGGCCTGGCTGGGCGCCTCGGTCACCGCGGCCGTCACGAGCTCGTCGGCGTGCGCGAGGGCGGTGCTGTGCTCCTGGTCGGTCACGCTCACGGGGGTCCTCCCGGGGTCTGGTGCGTGGGCTGCGCAGGTCGCCGCGCGTCTGGACGGGCGGCGCCGCCAGTGTGACACCCGCCACGGGCAGCTGGGCACGCGGACGCGACGCGGTCAGCCGTCCGCGCGCTCGGCGGCGGCGAGGACGGCAGCCCGCTGGTGGGGCAGGGGCACGTCGGGACCGGGCACGACCTCGGGGAACGGCGGTGGCGTCCCGCCGAAGGACGGGCACAGCGCCTGGTGGTCGCACCAGGAGCACAGCTTGGAGGGCCGCGACCGGAACTCGCGCAGCTGCGTGGCGCGCTCGATCGCCTCCCAGAGGGCGAGCAGCTTGCGCTCGGTCGCGAGCAGGTCGGCCTCGTCGGGGGAGTACCGCAGCACCTCGCGGTCACCCAGGTACATGAGCTGCAGCAGCCGCGGCACGGTGCCGGTCGTGCGCCAGAGCACCAGTGCGTAGAACTTCATCTGGAACAGGGCCTTGCCCTCGAAGGCCTCGCCGGGCGCGCGCCCGGTCTTGTAGTCGACGACCCGCAGGTCGCCCGACGGCGCGCGGTCGAGGCGGTCGACGATGCCGCGCAGCCGCAGCCCGCCCGGCAGGACCACCTCGACGAGCCGCTCGCGCTCGGCCGGCTCGAGCCGGGTCGGGTCCTCGAGGCTGAAGTAGCCGGCGAGCAGGTCGCGGGCGCTGCCCAGCCAGGTCGTGAGCTCGCGCTCGTCGGCGAACAGCTCGTCGACCGCCGGCTCGGCTGCGCGCAGGCGCTCCCACTCGGGGTCGAGCAGGCCCTCCGCCGCCTCGAGCGTGCGCTGGGCGGCGGGCAGGTCGTAGAGCCGCTCGAGCACGGCGTGCACCACCATGCCGCGGGTGGCGGCGGGCGAGGGCGCCTGCGGCAGCCGGTCGATGGTGCGGAAGCGGAACAGCAGGGGGCACGTCATGAAGTCGCCGGCACGCGACGGCGACAGCGAGCCCAGGACCGGCTGGATTGGATACTGCCCGCTTGCCCACTGCGCGCTGGTCTTGAACCCGAACTGCACGAGCAGCGGCTGGAACACGCGCCAGCTGTCCTGCACGTGCAACTGGAGCGTCTCGATATGGGCGACG
>CAXTFU010000031.1:0-23366 GCA_964243385.1 uncultured bacterium
CGCCACGCCCTCACCGGGCCGGCCCACGCACACCACCTTGGTGGACACCACTGGGCCCCGGCCCGCTGACCCGTTCGCCCCCCAGGGCTGGCGGGCTGGCGGGCTGGCGGGCACAGGCCTACCTCGAACCGTCGTCGGCGCTGTGACGAGGACCCCCCACAGCAGCGGGCGCTGCAGAACTGGGGGTTCTTGTGGGGTCCGCAGTGCCATTCCGCCCTTCTACCTTTCCCGGGTCCACCACTTCCGCGGGCCATCGCACTGGCCTGCTCAGGTCGGCTGCGAGCTCGCGGGCTGCACGCAGACGCCACCGCCATTCATCGAGGAGACGAGCATGGCCGCCACCGACACCACACCGAGGCAGCGCAGGGTCCGCGGGCCGGGCACAGGGTGCCGCGCCGCCGCGCGGGCCTCGGTCCGGCGCGTGGCAGCGGTGGTGGTGGCGGTCATGGTGGGAGCGCCGGCAGTGGCCCTGAGCACGGCCGGTCCGGCTGCAGCGGCAGAGCCCACGGTGACCGCTCCTGCGGCGTTCACCTGGACGACGTGCGGCTCCGGCGGTACCAGCTGGACCGCGCCGGCCGGGGTGACGAGTGTGCGGGTCACCGCCAGGGGCGGGTCGGGGACGCAGACGGCGCCGTTCATCGACCTGACGAACCCGGGGGTGGAGACCGGCGGCGCGGGTGCGGTGGTGACGGCGGTCCTGCCCCTGACGCCGGGCCAGCAGCTGCGGGTGGTCGCAGGGTGCTCCGGCGCCGGTGACTTCGGCGGCGGCGACGGCTACGGCAAGGGCGACGGCGGGGGTATCGGGACCGGGCCTGGCGGCTCCAACGGCAAGGCAGGCGGGGGAGGGAGCGCAGTGCTCACCGACACCGGCGACGCGCTGGTGGTGGCCGGCGGTGGCGGTGGCGGGGGCGGCGACGGCCTGGGCGGCGCTACCGCGAACCGGGGAGGCCTCGCCGGTGCCGGCGGCGCGCCCGGCGATGCGGCCACGGACGGCAGCGACGGGATCATGGCGATCGGTGGTGCCGGTGCGGGCGGGACAGGTGGTCTGTCGGACACGATGGACGGTACGCAAGGCTCGGCCGCGGAGGGAAGCGGCACATCAGCTGGCGGCGGTGGCGGCGGTGGCGGCGGCTGGGTGCGCGGAGGCTCCGGCGGGTACGGGGGCGGCGCCGGTGGCGGGGGCGGCGGGGGCGGTGGTGGTGGCGGCTCCTACGTCTGGCCGGCCGCCACCGGCAGCAGCATCCTCACGGGTGGCAACACGGGAGCTCACGGCGAGCTGCGACGGGGTCGTGTGGAACTCCTGCCCGGCCCGGGCATGGCGCTGGTCGTCGACCCGGTCACCCCGGTCGCGACACTGCCGTTCACCGTCACCGCGCAGTTGAGCACCTCGCCGCAGGGAGCGGGGTACCCGACCGGCGACGTCGTCTTCAGCGACGGCGCTCAGCGCTGCACCGGGACCCTGGACACGTCTGGCCGGGCCACCTGCACCTTCACGGCGCCGAGCCCCGGTGCGTACACGCTGCGCGCTGACTACGCGGGCAGCAGCACCTTCACCGGCGCGGCGACCACGACCGCCCTCACCGTCGGCACCGGCCCGCTGGTGCGTCTCGTGGCTGACCCGCCCATTGCGTCGTCGACCATCGATGAGGCCGTGATGTTCCGCCTGACCGGGGTCGACGCCTACGGCAACAGCGGGGGCAGCCTCAGCCTGGAGGCCAGGGCCACGTCGTCGGCGTACGACTGCTCCTCCCGGACGGTCTCCACCATCACCTGTTCTCCGGACGGGCCCGCGCTGGCGACCCTCGGCAAGCACCAGGTCATCTTCTCCGCCCACGGTCTCAGCACGTCCGCCACGGTGACCCTGCGGGCGGGCAAGCCGACGTCGCTGGAGCTGGTGCCAGGCGACGCGACAGTGACGAGCGGTGTTGCCACGAGCTTCGCGGCCAGAGCGCAGGACGCCTACGGCAACCTGACCGACGTGACCGCGGCGAGCACCTTCACCGCCAGCGGGGCCGGCGGAACCTGCCAAGGGGCCGTGTGCACGTTCACCCGTGCCGGGGCCGCGAGCGTGACCGCGTCGACGGCCAGTCTGGCCGGGCCGATGATCACCGAGACAGCCCTGGTGACGGTGACTGCGCCTGACCGTGATGCGCCGGTGATCGACAGCCACGCCGACGTGACCGCGGACGCGACCGGCTCGAGCGGCTCAGCGGTGACCTACACAGTCCCGACCGCGACCGACGCGGTCGACGGCCCGGTCACCCTGGGCTGCGCCCCCGCCTCCGGGTCCCTGTTCCCCCTGGGCGCCACCACCGTCGCCTGCTCGGCCACCGACCGGGCCGGCAACCGGGCCGGGACGTGGTTCACCGTCACCGTCACCGACCGCAGCGCACCGACGCTCGCTCTGCCCGCGCTCATCGTGGCTGACGCTACTGCTCCCAACGGCGCCACCGTGACCTACCGCGCGTCCGCCACAGATGCGGTCGACGGCGACCTCCCGGTCGACTGCTCGCCCGCATCGGGCGGTACCTTCCGGCTGGGCGCCACCACGGTGAGCTGCTCGGCCACCGACCGGGCCGGCAACCGAGTCACCGGCAGCTTAACCGCCACAGTGCGCGACACCACCGCCCCGACACTCGCCCTGCCGGGGGACCTGACGGCCGACGCGACCGGCCCCGGCGGAGCCGCGGTGACCTTTCGCGCCTCGGCGAGCGACCGCGTCGACGGGCCGGTCACCGTCAGCTGCACCCGGACGTCCGGGTCGACCTTCTCCATCGGCGCCACGACCGTGACGTGCACCGCGACCGACCAGGCGGGCAACACCGCGCAGTCGTCCCTCACCGTCGCCGTCACCGGCGCCGGCACCCAACTGAGCGCCCTGACCACGCAGGTCCGCGCCCTCACCCTGCAGTCGTCGCTCGGCACCAGCCTGACCGACAAGCTCGTCCGCGCTGCGACCGCGGTCGACACCGGCAGCACCGCCATCGCCTGTGCTGCCCTGCAGGACTTCCAGCGTCAGGTCGCAGCCCAGTCCGGCAAGGCAGTCACGCGCGCCGACGCGACCGCGCTGACCGCCGCATCCACCCGCATCCGCGCCGTCCTCGCCTGCTGATGGAGCATCACAAGGCGGGACGATGGGGGTGCGGCCGTACGTCGGGCTGCTCCTCCTGTCCTCGCCTGGTCGGGCTGAACGAACCATCCGCCGGCAGCGTGCGCTCCTGGCCGGGGGGGGGGGCCGGCGTACATCGCCGCGCTCGGCGGCAGGCTGGCCATCGCTCAGCGTTCAGCTGACCTCGTGACGCCTGTTCGTTCGCGGTCAGGAGGCGGCGAAGCGCTGTAGCGCCGACCGGTCCAGCAGCACCACGCGGCTGCCTTGCACGTCGATCCAGCGCCGCGACTGCAGTGCAGACAGAGCGCGGTTGAGTGATTGCCGAGCCACTCCCAGCCGAGCTGCCACCTCTGCTTGTGACAGCCCGAGCTCGACGGTGTGCGGCCTCGCGGCGTCGGTGTCCGCGTCGAGCAGGAACTTGGCCAGTCGACGAGGAAGATCCAGGAAGACCAGGTCGGCGCTGGAGCCGGTGAGCCGTCGCACTGTGCCCGACAGCTCCTGGGCCCAGGCCAGGGCAAGTGCCGGCGAACGCCCCAACAGCATCCGCAGAGCCGCCGCGGGGAGCGCCACCAGCGTGACGTCGTCCAGCGCTTGGGCAGAGGCCGATCTCGGCAGGCCGTCGAGCACACTCAGCTCACCGAGCGCCTCACCTGGTCCGACGACCGCCAGCAGGAGCTCGTCGCCTCGCAGGGACGTCAGGAAGATCTTCATCCGGCCGGTGGCGAGGATGAACAGGTGCTCGCTGCTCTCGCCCTCGGAGAACAGCAGCTGCCCTCGGCGCAGGCGCCGAGTGGCGGCCAGGTCTGCGACCGCCCTCAGTTCTGTCTCGGGCAGTGCGTCGAACAGGCCGATGGCCGACAGCGCGACGTGGACATCCACAGCGCAAGACTAGAGGCGGAAGGCCGGACCGGAGGTCACCGCCGCCGCCGCGAGGGGGAGCGGCTCGCCATGTGGCCGCCCGCGGGCCGCGCAGCCCGTCCGGGTCTGCATCTCGCCCTTCTCCAAGCGCTCGTCTCGCGCCAGCACATGGCGTGTGGCTGGCCGACGACCGTGCTGAACGGCCCTGCGCCGAGCAGCACGGACGCGAGAGCTCGTACGCCGATGGATGTCGCAGCGTGAGGTCTCGAGGTCTCACGTGAGTCGGTCGGAGCTGTGGGCCGCAGGCGAGGCGGAGAGGAGACGTTCGACCCGAGCAAGAAGAGGCTTGGCGTCCAGTTGCGTTGCGACGAGGGCGGCTTCGTCGGCCAGCTGTCGTGGGACGTCAGCAACGCCTGTATCGGCCAGGTACTCCGCTTGGTCGAGCAGTCCGACGGCGAGGTGGTACGGCGAGCCGAGGTCGCGCAGGGCGGCTGCAGCCGTCTCGAACGTTGCGCCGGCCTCCGGATCGTCGGTGGTGGCCACCAGCCGCGCACGGATGCGCAGGCGCTCCGCGCGAAGTACCGGTGGAAGGTGCCCGGGTGGGTGTTCGTCGAGCCAGTCGAGCAGCCGTCGCACCTCGGCGTGGTCGACGAGGGCGAGTGCGGCGTCGGCGGCGAACGGCCACGCCCATCGCACGGCGTCGCTCCGCGGGCCGGCCGCAAGACCGTCATCGAGGGCCCGCTGTGCGTGGTGCAGCGCCAGCTGATGGTCACCGGCCAGGGCGGCCGCGGCGGCGATGGCGGTGGCGACACCGGCACGGTCCTGCGGATCCTCGCTTCCAGCGTGCTCCACCACGGTCAGGCTGCCGGCGAGCTGCGTCGTGTCGCCGGACAAGGCATGCAGCACCGCGGCGGTGTGCGCGATCACAAAGGCCCAGGGATGGTCATCTGGTTCGTGCTCGCTGGACGCCGTCTCGTGGACGTGTCGGGCGCCGAACCAGTCGCCGGTCATCAACAGCGCCTGCATGCGGTTCCCACTGGCGTGGGCCGCGGAGTAGGTGTTCCCGATGCGGCGAGCATGTGCCAGAGCCGCACGAGCCGCGTCGGCGGCCGCTGACGGGTCGGTGCTGATCAGCGTGTCGGCGAGGTTGCTGTGAGCATCGGCCGCTCTGACACTGTCGTGTGCTGCCTCCGCACGGCGGATCGCTTCGCGGAAGGAGGCGGCTGCCTGCACTGTCCGGCCGGCGATGGAATGGGTGATCCCGCGGGTGTCGAACAAGTCGGCGAAGACGGCGTCGGGGGTGTCCAGCATCTGTGCCTGAGCCAGGGCGGCCGCCGACAGCCGATCCGCCTCCGAGGCGTTGCCCGCGAAGGCCTCCAGAGACGCGAGTTCTGCAAGGGCGGTGACGGTGTCCGCGTCCGGATCCACCTTCAGCACCGTCAGCGCGTCGCGGATCGGCACGAGGGCCTCCTCCAGGCGGCCCTGCCGACGCAGCATGTTCCCGATCTGCACGTCGGCGCGAGCGGCGTCGCGGAGCCGGTCGTGCTGCCGGTACAGCTCGGACGCCGCCTCGAACAGCTCCAAGGCTGCCGGGAGATCACTTGAGCGGGCACGGGCAGTGGCTGCCCGTTCTGTCAGGGCGGCGGCGCCAAGCACGGCTCGTGGGGTGTCGGCGTGACGTCGGACGAGATCCGCGGCGGTGCCGTAGGCGGCGGCGGCGGCGGCGGGTGCGCCGGTCCGCTGCGCGCGTTCACCGGCGCGGGTGAGCATCGTGACCGTCTCGACCCGCAGGTCGGGGACATCGGGATCACCGGGAACGGCTGCGAGTGCGTCGAGCAGGTGCGCGGCGATCACCTCTGCCATCTCCTCGCCGTCTTCGGCGAAGGCCGAGCGCAGGTGAGCGGCCACGGCCAGGTGACGTGCTTTGCGAGCCCGCCGCGACAACGTGCCGTAGGCGACCTGGCGCAGCATCGTCTGCACGAACCCGTACTGGCCGCGCTCGGGCGACCGCGGGTCCGCGCGCACCTCGAGGACCTGCCTGCGCACCAGCTCGACCAGGAGCCGGCGTACCTGCTGTTCAGCCTGGCCGCCGACCGCGACGAGCGCTTCGGGCGGGAAGGTGCCGCCCAGGACCGCGGCGTCGGCGACGAGGGCTCGTGCATCCGGGTCGAGGGCGTCGAGACGGGCTGCCAGGAGCGACTGCAACGTGGCTGGCACGGTCAGCTCACCGACGTCCCCCAGCAGCCGGTAGATCCCGTCGACGGGCCGGACCGCGTCCCGATCCACCAGCATCCGCACCGTCTCGACCGCGTACAACGGCACGCCCTCCGCGCGAGCGGCGACCGTCGCCTTCGCCGCCGCCGGCATCCCCGGCACGAGCCCCTCCAGCAGGGCCGCCATCGCTGCGTCGTCCAGTGCGTCCAAGGTCAAGGTGGTGCTGTTGCGCCTCCCAGCACCCCAGCCGGGACGGTGGGCCTCCAGCTCCGGACGGGCCAGCGTGAACATGAAGATCGGGACGTTGCGCGCCCAGTCGAGCAGGTGCTCGAGGAAGTCGAGCAGGCCGGCGTCGGCGTTGTGCAGGTCCTCGACGACCAGCACCACCGGCTCGGTGCGAGCCAGACGTTCCAGGAACAACCGCCAGCCCGCGAACAGCTCTTCACGCCCCAGGTGCACGGCGCCGTCACCGGGCGCGTCAGCACCCAGGAGCTGCGCGAGCCGGGGACGAACGTAGTCCCGCTCCGCCTCGTCAGGCACCAAGCGCCGCAGCCCGTGGTCCAGCTTGCCGGCCGCGACCGCTGTCGAGTCCTCTTCGGCGATCTGCAGGCGCTGGCGCACCATCCCCGCCAGAGCCCAGAAGGCCACCCCGTCGCCGTACGACAAGCACTTGCCGCGGTGCCAGTACGCGGTGGCGGCGAGTCCGTCGATGTACTTCTCGAACTCCCAGGCCAGCCGTGACTTCCCGACCCCCGCCGCGCCGGTCACCGACACCAGCCGAGGTGTACGGCGTTCCGCGCAGGCGTGGAACAGCTCCCTCACGAGCCGCAGCTCGGCTGATCGGCCGACGAACGGTGCCTCCAACCCGTCGACCCGCTGCGAACCCCCGACCCCCGACAACACCCGCTCGGCCCGCCACAAGGGCGTCGTCGACGTCTTGCCCTTCAGCACGTGCTCGCCAGCCGAGGTGAACTCGATCGCTGCCTGCGTGGTCTGTCGGGTGCCCTCGTCCACCAGTACGGCTCCCGGATCAGCAGCTGCCTGGATCCGGGCGGCGGTGTTCACGGCGTCACCGGCGATCATGCCTTCGCCGGTGGCCCCGACGGTCACCGCGACCAGGCCGGTGACCACTCCCGCGCGCGCCGCCAACCCGTCCACACCGGCTTCACGACCGAGAGCCGCCACCGAATCGATCAGGTCCAGCGCGGCCCGCACCGACCGTTCAGAGTCATCCTCTGTCGCCGTCGGCGTCCCCCACACCGCCATGACCGCATCCCCGATGAACTTCTCCACCACCCCCCCGTACCGGGCGATGATCATGCGGGTGACCTCGAAGTAGCGCGACAGCAGCTCGCGGACCTCCTCCGGATCCCGCGCCTCGCTCAACGGCGTGAATCCCACCAGGTCGCAGAACAACACCGAACACGCCCGCCGCTCTCCAAGCGGCAGCGTCGGGTGGGGCGCGACAGCGACTGTCACCCGGGAATCCCCCGGCGTGGGCGTGGGCGTGGGCGGAGCGTGTCCGAGAAGAGCGGTGCCGCACTCGTCGCAGAACCGTTGATCCGGCCGTACCGCGGCGGCACACGTCGGACATGCGCGGGCCAGCGGACTCCCGCACTCAGCGCAGAACCTGGCCGTCGTCTTGTTCCCGTTCCCGCAGTGTCCGCAGACCACGCCCGCACAGTAGATGCCCGGCGACCAGGCGTGGTGACGTCCCTGGTCGTGGTGCAGCCCGTCGGAGGTCGTGCGCTGGTCGGCGTGGTCCGGCAGGTGAAGGGCCACCGCGTGGATCTTCTGCGTGCTCCCGCCACCCGGCAGCTGTCACCAGCACGACACGGCGCCTGTCAGGAGCGTGACTGACGCCGGCGCCTGCCCCCGAGACGCTCTCCGTCGTCGGCAGCCGGTGCCGACCCAGCGCGGATGGAGTGACGACGATGCCCACGACGACGACAGGACGGTGCGCGACCCGGGGTCGGCCGGCGCGCGGCGCGGCGACGCGACTCACTCGCGTCGGCGCGGCGGCAGCAGCTGGTCTGGCTGTCTTGGCGGCGACGGTGCTGACCGCGTCGCCGGCGCAGGCGGCCATCACGCGGCCCGGGCAGCTCGAGCTCGGGACGCACCCGATCCCCGCCGTCGCCCCGGCCGCGAAGCCCTACGGCTGGGCGCTGCCGCCGGCCCCCGGGACGATGGGGAACCCGACTCAGCTGTTCATGCACGGCGGAGCCTCGACCACGCGCGCCACCTCGCAGGTCCTCAGCGTCCCAGACGGCGGGGTGCCGTGGGAGACCCCGGCCCGGACCCGGACGGCCACCGGAGGACGCATCGGTGAGCAGTGGAGGTTCCAGCACGTGGGCAGGGTGGGACTGATCAACCCGGCAGTCGTGGACGACGCCGACTTCGCGCCCGTGCTGTACCCCGTCTACAAGGTCATCCACTACGACGGGGTCGGCGGACACACCTGCCTGGATGCCCTCGGTGGCAGCGGCGCCACAGGGTCTGCCGTCGGTGCGTACGGCTGCGACCCGAACGGCTTCAACCAGTACAACCAGCTCTGGGTGCTCGGTGGTCGAAGCACGATGGTGCCGACGGTGCAGGCCGGCTTCCAGGCACTGGGCGACCTCACCACGAAGGTCGGCAGGGACGGGTCCCTGGTCGTCCAGAGCCTGGCCTCCCTGGCCGGCAAGAACTGGCGGACCATGGACGCGCCCATCCTCACCGCGTCGACGGACAACTTCCAAGGCACGAACTCGAGGCTGACCCTGCAGGACCCCGAGTACGTCGTCACGACGCAGAACTCGACCTGGTTCCCTCTCAGCATCGACCCTCCGAGCACCTGGACCGTCACGCCCGCTCCCACGCCTGCGCCTGCGCCTGTGTCGTACGGCTGCACCGGATTCGCCTGCCTCTTGACCGGGATCCCCGCGTTCGACGGGTCCGGAGGCGTGGTCGGCGGCTGACCGCCGGGATCAGCAGGCGGGTGGGAGTGCACGCTCCGCCGGACCGGCTCGACAACCGGCGACCTGTCACCGTGCACGGCACCGCCAGAGCACCGCCCCACCGACGTCGCTGACCTTCCAACGGAGGACGTGCCGGTGGGGGACCGGGCGTCCACGGACATCCGGACGACTCTTGCGGTGTGGACCAGACCATTGCCGATGACCGCGGCCGTCCCCCGGGTGCCGGTGTCGCTGGTCGACGCTCCCGGCGATGGATGTGGTCATCTCCTGCGGCCCGCTGAGCACGCCCGCCGACTGGGCCGTCCCACCACCTCCACGGCAGCAGCCGCACTCGCGAGGGCCGCTGCAGCGCGGTCATCTGAGGGGACGCCCAGCCGGTCAGTGCGGCGTGAAGCGCAGGTCGAAGTCCTTGCGCCAGGTGCGGCCGCCGTCGTCCGAGGCGTCTGTGCGTGCCTCGATGCTGTCGCCGACTCGGCGCAGCACGAAGCGCTGGTGCATGTCCGGGTCCTCCCGGTGCAGGACCCACGCGCCGCCGTCGCGCTGCAGCTCGAAGAGCCTCGAGGCAGGGCGAGGATCGTGGTAGAGCACGACCGACCGGTCGTTCGCGTCACTGCGTCCGAACACGAAGTGCCAGACGGGCTCGCCGTCCATCTTCGCGGTCAGCTCGGCGAAGGCGTCGCCGAGCCAGCGGACGACCGCACGACCGTGCTGCGTCACGTCCATGGACTCGAGGAACCACGCGTTCGTGAGCGTGATGTCCCACGTACCGACGAGCTCCGACAGTGGCTCCAGGGCTGGGTTGCGCATGGGGTGCTCCTCGAGAGTGGGCTGCTCGGTGCAGACGGTCGAGCAGCCCGAGACTCATCGGGCACTCGAGCGCGTCGACACGCTCGGCTCGTCGACGGGCTCGACCTGGAGGCGCAGGGGCACCTGCTCCTTAGTCAGCCGGAGCACGCGCTGTCACTGCCGCGCCAAGTGGTGGTGGAAGCGCGCTGCCGCCGTGACGGCGCGCCAGAGCACCGGGAGGTGCATCCGCTCGTCCGCGGCATGGATCCTCGCGTCGGGCGGCGTGAAGCCCATCAGGACCACCGGCACGCCGAAGGCGGCTCTCAGCTGCGCGACAGCGGCGATCGTCCCGCCCGAGTCCGTCACCACCGGCGGGCGGCCGAAGGCGTCCAGGCAGGCGGCCGCTGCGGCGCGGGCGCCCGGCCCGTGCACGTCGGCAGCCACGGCACGGACCGCCGTCCCGCGGCGGACGGACAGCGTCGTCCCCGGGGCGAGCCGCCGGCGGAGCCGACGCTCAAGAGCCGTCGCCACCCCCACCGGGTCCTGGCCGACGACCGTCCGCAGGTTCAGGCGCGCCGAGCCCGTGTCCGGGACGGCGGTCGCCGGCCCACCGGAGCGCAGGCACGTGACGGTCACGGCCGGCTGCAGCGCGGGGTCCCCGGCGGCCGCACCCCGGTCGAGCGGCGCTAGCAGCGCGGCGAGGCCGGCTGCAGCGCCCGGGACCGCACCGCCCCACTGACCGGCGTGCAGCACGGGATGCGCGGTGCGCAGCCCGAGGTCGAGCGTCACGGAGCCGCGCAGCGAGCGGACGAGGGCAGGTCGTCGTCTGCTGGCCATGCGGGTGTCGGAGATCAGGACGACGTCCGGACGGGGGAGGTCCGACAGCACCGCGGGGAGGTGCCGGCTCCCGACCTCCTCCTCACCGTCCAGCAGGAAGGTGACGTCCGTCGGCAGTCGGCGGCGGGCCACCAGGTGCTCGACGGCCGAGACGTGCGCGATCAGCGGACCCTTGTCGTCGGCGCTGCCGCGTCCCACCGCGTCCCGGCCGCGGACGGTCAGCCGGAACGGGGGAGAGGTCCAGCCGCTGCCCGCCGGCTGGACGTCGTAGTGGGCGTAGACGAGGACGTGCGCTCGACCGGTCCGTCCTCCGGAGGCGGCCGCGCGGCCGACGACCACCGGCGGCCCGCCGGCCTCGAGCAGCCGCACGTCGTCCAGCCCGGCAGTCGCGAGCCGCCGCGCGAGCCAGGCCGCCGTGCGACCGACGTCGCGGGCGTGCCGAGGATCGGCGCTGACGCTCGGCAGCGACACCAGGGCGGTGAGGTCGTCCAGCAGCCGGCGCCGACCGGCGTCGCTCAGACGGTGTTCCTGCGGAGCCACTGCAGGACCGCTGGGCGCATCCGCGCAGCGAGGTTCGCGTCCGAGGTGGCAGCGCGGTCGACGTGGACGCCGACGAGCGTCCGGCCGCCGGCGCCGGGACGGCGAGTCGCCCACACGGGGCTGCCGCTGTGACCGGGGCAGGTGTCGTTGCGGTAGAGGAGCATGTCGCGGATCGCGGTGCTCACCGTCAGGTTGCGCGACTGCCACTGCTCCGTGCCGCAGCGCGTGCGGTCGCGCGTCGGTGACCCCGGGGCGCTGTGGGCGCACGGCCGGCCGCTCGCGGCGCGGCAGCCCAGCCTCGGGCTCGCCGGCATGTCCGCCGGGTACCCGCTCAAGCTCACGCGCAGCGTCCCGACCGCGCCCGGCAGCGTCCCGGCCATCGACGTCCCGGCCGGGTCGAGCGGTGTCGGCGGGCTGGTCGTGCGCCGCCACCAGCCGACGGTGCTGCCGATCGGGTCCGCGAGGCGGATCAGCGCCAGGTCGGTCGGCGACACCCGGCGGTAGCCGGGAAAGGGGATGAAGCGGACCGCACGGGTGGCGGGCAACGGCTCCGACGACCCGTTGCGCCCCGGGACGACCCGCAGGCGCGCGGGCACGAGGAGCCGCTCGGCCGAGGTGTGCACGCAGTGCCCCGCGGTCAGCACGGTGCGCGGCCCGACGAGCGTGCCCGTGCCGACGGACCAGCCGTCGTGCTCGAGGTTGCAGATGTAGCGGAACGGCGCACGCGTGGTCCGGGTCACCCGCCACCTCGTGTCCCGCCCGAGCACCATGTGCTCGCCGGGGTGCTCGCCGGCGCCCGGACCCAGCGCACCTCGGCACGTGCAGCCCGGGCAGCTCGCGCAGGCGGCACCGACCGGCGCGGAGACGCGGTCGCGCAGGGACGCCGTCATCGCGGGCCGCCCACGGCCGGGATCACGGCGAGCGGCGCCCGACCCTGGAACGGCATGACGCGAGCGGTCGGCCGCCGTTGCGCGGCACCGAGGGACTCGGCACTGGTGAGCCACTCCTCGGCGTACTCGGCGATCTGCAGCAGCAGCGCCTCGAACGGCGAGCGCGCCGTCTGCAGCACGTGCGGCTGACCCAGCCACCTGAGGACCTCGCGGCCGGCGACACCCATCCGCTGGCGCGGGGAGGTGACCAGGCGCTCCCCGAAGTAGCGCAGGAGGACCTCCTCCAGGACGTCCCACGCGTTGTCGGCACCGAAGACGCGCTTGATGTCGTCGGCCTCGAGCACGCGGAAGGCCTCGTCGAGGACCTGCATGACCTCGACGCGCAGGACGTTGAGGTGGCCGAACGACGCGAACTTGAGGTTGTTCCGCAGGTCCAGCCCGGCGCGCCGGACGACGGCGATGCTGCCGAAGCTCGGGTCGTTGGCCCGTTCCCGGATGACGTCGGAGATGCGCTTGTCGCGCCAGAACAAGGCGGTCTGGTGGACGAAGTGGGCGAACAGGGGGTGGAACTCGGCGTTCCGACGGGCACCGCGGGGCACGGCGGTGCTGCCGTACCCCAGGACGCGGGCGTAGGCGGCGTGCCGGTCCGTGCGGGTGTAGCGGAGCACGTCCCGGCGGTCGAACTGGTAGAGGCCCAGGGCGCCGGGGCCGTCGGACAGCCGCACGGTGCCGGCCCGGAACAGCTCCTGCAGCTTGTGGACGGCGCGGAAGACCCCGAGCCGCTCGTGCTGGTACAGGTAGTAGAGGTCTCCGACGGCGACGATCCGCTCCGAGGTGACCGTCTCGTCGTACGGGATCACCCCGGGGGGCAGCCGCGTCGCTCCGAGGTCGGCCGCCGCCTCGGGACCGATGCCGGCGAGCTGTGCGACCCCGAGGTCGGGCGGTGGCGGTTCGGCCGCCTGCGCCGACATGGCCGCCGCCACCAGGTCGTCGACCTGCCGGACAAGTGCCTCGGACAGCTGCGGATTGGCGATGAGATCGGCTCCCAGTCGCCGCACCAGCTGCTCGCGCAGGCCGGCGACGCGGTCGAACAGCTCCTGTGTGCCCTGTTCGGTGGGCATGTCGTCCTCCTCCTCGGCTCCGGTGGAGCCGGCGGGTCAGGGCACGGGCACGGTCCGCACGTCGGCGGCGAGCTGCACGACCTGGGTCAGGTAGGTGCGCAGCTCCTCGAGCGGGTGGCGAACCCGCGGGTGGCGCATGCCGGCCGGGAGACCCGGGTCCGCGGTGATCGCCGTCGTGAGACGGGCCACGAGCCCGGTCAGCTGGGTGCCCGTCGACTGCAGCGGACCCATGCCACGGCGGCCGGCCTGCTGGACGAGCTCAGGGGCCTCCTCGGTCGCGAACGAGGAGATCCACGTCAGCAGCTCCGAGACCAGCATCGAGCTGCCGGTGTCGGTGGTGAACCGCGCCACCGTGCGCTCGGCGCTGCCGACGAAGACCGAGTCCAGTGCCGCCGAGACCTCGTCGACGGCTTCGGCGACGACCTGCAGCGCGTTCGAGAGCAGGACCAGCCGGGTGCCGAGGTCACGACCGGCGAAGGTCCCGCGGAAGGCGTTCCAGCTCGTCCGGATCGAGTCCACGTAGTCGTGCAGGAGCAGGAAGTTCGAGAAGACCTGCTCCTCCTCGATCGTGTTGACCTGCCCCTGCTGGAGACCGAAGACCGACGCGAGGAAGCCGAGCATCCCGCCCTCCACCTCGACGTTGTCGATGCCCGTGACGTCGTCGTCGAGCAGGACGCGGAACAGTCCGTCCACGCGCTCGCTGCGCGGCCCGCCCGGCGTCCCGAGCTCGGTGACCACCGCCTGGAACTGCGACTCGACGACGGCACGGGCAGCGTCCATCTCCTGGGTGTCGGCATCGGGCCGCAGGGCGGTCAGGCCGTGCAGCACGGGGATGGCTGCCGACAGCGCGTCGGTCGCGCGGGCGTACAGGCTCGCCTGCGCGCCCGAGACGGAGCCTCCGAGCTCGGTCTGCCCCACGAACCCGCGAGGTCGCCAGACCGCGACGGTGTGCCCCTGCTGCTGCTCGAGCGCGAACGTCGCCGTCAGCGCGGCCCCGAACGCCTTGGGGTCCGTGTACTTGGGCAGCCGCCCGAGGACCTGGCGGATCGCCAGGTCGACGGTCTGCTGCACGTGTCCCGCCGCCGTCCCTGTGCCGTACCCGCCGCTCCCGCCAGCCAGCGAGCCGCCGGCTCCGCCGCGCTCGGACGTCAACAACGGGTAGGCGGCGATGTCGTCGACGGTGCTGCGGACCCGGGCGAGGTTGACCGCGGGCCCCTCGGGAGACGTCCCCGCCTCCTCGAGGTCCTGCCGCGCCTGGCGGAGCACCTGCTCCAGGCGGTCGAACAGCTGCGTGCACCGGCTGCGGTCGCCCGAGGTGCCGAGGGCCGGTCCGGTGGAGTCGAAGTCGGCCCGCATGCCGGCCAGCGTCGCGCGGCGCGCCGCGACCTGTCCGAGCCCGAACGCGATGGCCAGGCGGAGGTCGCCCTGCTCGACGGCGGCCTGCGCGGCAGCGCCGGCGGTGGTCGCCTCGCCGTCCGCCTGGAACGCGAGCAGCAGCAGCAGCCCTCCTTCGGCCGGGCTGCCGCTGGCGTCCGCGGCCGTGCCGTACTGGACGAGCGCCGCCTGCAACGAGGTCGACAGCTCCTGCACGGACCGGAAGGTCGACTCGAGCGATTCGTAGATCATCGGCCTGCCTCCTCTGCGTGGGTGCTCCCGGTCCGCGCCGACGGGTCGGGGACGATGAACGAGCGCAGCTCCTGGAGGGCCGCGGTCACCGGTTCCGCGCGCAGTGCGGCGAGGAGTCGCCGGTAGGCCAGGCGCTCACCCTCCTCGGTCGTGCGCTCGACCGCGAGCGCCACCCGCCCTGCGGTGTCGGCGTAGAAGGTGCCCGCGCGCTGCACCTCGATCGTGAACGCCTCGCGGTCGAGCTGGCTCCTCAGCTCGGCGTCGGCCGAGAGCGCCTCGTACCGCTCGATCGCCCGGTCAGCCGCGCTGACGGCCAGCCGCAGCTGCGCGACCGTGCTGCCCGCCAGCGTCCCGCTCCCAGCGGTCAGCTCGAGCCCCACGTCGTGGGCGAAGGCGTCGCGTGCGCCGGCGAAGCCGTCGCGCACCGTCGTCGTGGCCGCCGTCGCGTCGCGGACCGCCAGCTCGACACCGGTCGGCGGCCTGCCCGGACCGGGCCCCGGACCGGGACCCGGACCGGGCCCCGGACCTCCCGTCACCGGCCCCGGCACCTCGGGCTCCTGGTACGGGCCCTGCGCCTCCAGCCGCCCCACCCGCTGGGAGAGGGCGCCCAGCTCCTCCAGCAGCGCCGCGACCTGCTCGTCGACGTGCTGCCGCAGCGCCTCGGTCGCCGAGCCACCGGGCGCGCCGCCGCCGTGCTCGTCGGTCCCGGGACCGGCCGGGTCCACCTGTGCGACGGGCGCTCCCTCGGCCATCTGCGCGTCGGTGTCCACCTGCGCGTCGGTGTCCACCTGGGCGTCGCTGTCGTCGTGGCGCAGCTGGAAGGACTGCTCCGCCGAGCCGGGCTCGAGCCGCCAGACGACCGGCTCCTGGTCCGGCGCAGCGGCCGTCCCGGCCTGCGACCACCGGTAGCTCAGCTCCTTGGCACTGGCGGCGACCTCGAACTCCAGCAGGTGGCCGCGCTCGTCGCGCCGGTTGCCGACCAGCTCGGCCTTCGGTGGCCGCAGGACCTGGACGTCCCAGTCCGGCGGAGCGCTGTCGCCGTGCAGGTGGCGGACGAGGACGTGGATGGTCATGGCGCGCGCTCCTTCAGCGGTGCTGGTCGTGCTGTCGAGTGGAGGGGCGGCACGGCGTTGGCCCACGCCGCGGCCAGGCGGTCCTCGGTGTCGCGAAGGGCCGCTGCGGCCTCGAGCAGGTTGGTCAGGACGACCTCGCTCCAGGGACGCCAGGGCCCGCCCCAGACCCGTGCGACGCGCCGGGTCGCGTCGAAGCGACGGTCGACGGGGAGCAGGTCGGCGTGCAGCACCGCCTGCGCGCGCAGGACGGCCTCGTGCACACCGGCCAGGAGCCCGGCCGGCCCGTCCTGCACGTTCCGCGCGGACCAACGGGCCTGGTCGACCGCGTCCACGAGGTCGTCGACGGAGTCGCGCAGATCGCTGAGGGCCTTGTGGTCGGACGGGTGCCGGGCGTCCTCCGGGCAGTCCTCCACGCTGGTCCGCACCACGCAGGCCGCCTCGTGCAACCTGGCGAGGCTGGTCTCGAGGGCGGCGGTCGGAGTCTGCGCGACCATCACGCTCACCTCCTGGCCAGCTCTCGGAAGAAGGTCCTCGTCAGCTCCTCGGGCCCGGCGAGCCGTCGGTCGAGCGCGAAGCGGGTGGCGCCGATGAGGAACCGCTCCGGGACGACACCGGGGTCGTCGCCCTGCGCGAGCCGGCGGGCCGCCTCCTCCACCATGTGCTGCTCCTTGGGCTGGAAGCGGAGGACCTGGCTGAGCGTCCGGCTGCCCAGTGACGGGTACGCGGTGTCGCAGACGGCCCGGAGCACCGCCCCGCACGCCACGTCGAACGTGTGGAGCAGGGGAGCGGGGAGCGCTGCGGGCGAGGGCCGCGGGTACGTGCGCAGCCAGATCGAGCGGAACAGGCGCGCGTCGTCCGCGAAGCCCATCCGGTGCAGCTGCTCGATGCTCAGCAGCACGCGCAGGAACGGCGTCGGGTGCACACCGCTGGGCACGAACCGGCCGACGAACTCGGGACTGCGGCCGACGACGTCCATCAGGGAGGCGACCACCGCCGCCGCGCCCTGCTGCAGCCCGGCGAGGTCGGCGAAGATCTCGCGCTGCCAGCGCACCCACGTCGCGGCCACCGGCCGCGGCAACCCGGCTGCCAGCAGCTGGTGGCCGATCTCGACCGGGACCACGCGCGCCAGCCCCAGGTCGTTCTGCAGGTTGTGCGAGACCTCGTGCAGGATCGCGCCCAGGGTCCACGGGTTCACCAGCCGGTGGTACGGGAGCTGGATCAGCGGGAACGGGTTGAGCTGCCTGCCGAGCCGGCGCAGCGGGATGCCGCGGCGGAACGTGGCGGGCGAGAAGCCGGTCCGCAGGTACGAGAACGGCGGGGGCGCTGGGATGGAGCGTGACGTCCCGACGCCGAGGTAGGCGTACTGGTAGCAGTCGAGGGCGATCCGGTCGCAGGCGAGCAGCCACGGTCCGAAGCGCGACTGGCGCTGGCCGAACAGCTCGAAGAAGAAGTCCCACACCCGCTCGGACTGCAGGGCCGACTCGTGAGCGACCTGCTTGCGGCGCACCACCTGCTGCAGGTGCGCGGAGGTGGGCACGTTGGTGGCGGCCCGGACGGCCTGGTCCAGCCGCACCGTGCGCTGGCTGAGCGACCGGGTCAGCTGACCGATCAGCTCGTTGGCTGCCCGCACGTGTCCCTCGGTCGGCGCCTGCGGCCCGGTGCCGAACTCCTCGCGGGCGAAGGGCCGCAGCGCGTCGACGTGGCGTTCGCTGTTCTGGCCCTGCACGCGGATCCAGGTCAGCAGCTCCCGGGGGGCGCGTCCGGGAGGCGGTCCTGACCGCGCCGACCCCGCCGCGAGGGGGCCGGTGACCGGCAGCCTCCGGACGGGGACTGCGCCCGCCGTCGCGCTGCCCCGCCGGCGTGCGCCTCCGGCGGCAGCGGTGGGGCGCCCCGCACGACGACCCGGGAAGGTCGGTCGGACGGTGCCGGGGGTCCCCGGGCGCGCAGGCTGGGTGGTCATGACGAGTCGGGCGTCAGCGGGGCAGACGGCGGACCGGCCGCGCAGCGGCGCGGACGGGGACCACGCGTGCGGGCACGATGCGCCCACCGGGGGTGCGGGCAGCGACGACGCCACCGGTCTGGACGCGCGGGACCGGGATGCCGGGGCCGGGCAGGACCCGAGCGCCGGGCAGCGTGCGCCGGCGGGCGAGCTGGGCACGCGGGACCGGACGGGCCACCCGGCGGGTGGCGCGGACGTTGCGGGCGACGGCCGTCGCCGTCCGGCGGGGGCTGCCGAGCACCCGACGGGTCTGGCGCGCCATGACGGCGCCGGCGATGCCGCGGTTCACCGGCAGCCCCTGGTCGGCACGCCGACGCAGGACCTGGGCGGTGCCCTGCACGATCGCGGGCACGGCGCGCACTGCGGGGCGCGTGGCCGCCCTGCGGCGCAGGATGCGGGTCAGGACCGCGGAGCCGTGGACCAGGTGCGGGAGCAGGTTGGCGAGGGCACGGCGATCCCGCTCGGAGAGCGTCTGCACGCTCGCGGCGCCGATGAAGGCCTCGGCCTCCAGCTCGCCCTGGGCCTGGCTGGCCGCGGCTGCCATCATCTCGGCGACGGCGCGTGTGGGGGCGGTGGCGGCCGACCCCTCGAGCTCGAGCTCGAGCTCCTCCTCGTACTCGCCCTCCTCCTCGCGCAGTGCCTGGGAGATGCCGCGACCGATCAGGCCGCCCGCGGGCCCGCCCACTGCCGTGCCGACGATCGGCGCCGCGACGCGCGCGATGCGGACGAGCGTCGGCGCCGCACGCCGCAGCGCGCGGCCGATGCGGCGGACGAACTCCTCGCCCTCCAGCTCGCCCTCGAGCTCGAACTCCTCCTCGAACTCACCGGCACCGCCGCCGAGCAGGCTGCCGAGGCCCCGCGCGATCGTGCCGAACAGCTGCTCGCCCTCGTACTCCGCTTCGAACTCGCCCTCGAACTCCTCCTCGAACTCGCTCTCGAGCTCGTACTCCGCCTCTCCCTCGAACTCGCCCTCGAACTCGCCCTCCTCCTCGAACTCGAGCTCGTACTCGGACTCGCCTTCGGACTCGAGTTCGGACTCCAGCTCGCTCTCGAGCTCGAGTTCCTCCTCCTGGTCTCGAGTGCGCATGGGGCCTCCTCGGTCGCTGTTCCGGCGCTCCAGGTGTAGGACCGCTCGCCGCGGGCCGGTAGTCGCACGTCCGACGGACACCCGTTCGTGCCTCGCACGTCACGGGTCGCGCACACGTGTGACTGATCTGCGACCCTGCGTGGCCTAGCCTGATCCTCGAGGACTCACCCTCGCCGGCGTCCGCGTCGTGCGAGGGCAGGGGGGAGGCCCTTGTGAGCATCCCAGCGCCGGCTGGCCGATCCTCGCCGGCCGCGCTCGTCGTGGACACCGCCGGCACCGACACCTCCGGCGAGGGCGGCGCCTCGGTCGCCTGGGCCGCTGAGGTGCAGGCCGCTGAGGTGCAGGCCGCTGAGGTGCAGGCCGCTGAGGTGCAGGACGCCGCGCGTCGACTGCTGGCGCTGGTGGGCCGGCTGCCGCGCGGCCCGTCCGAGCAGGGCATCGTGCTCGACGTCGTGCTCGGCGGGTCCCGGTGCGTCGTGACCCGCAGCCACGTGTCGCAGCGCAGTGCGCCGGCTCCCCACTGCGCGACCACCTCGGCCCTGACGCCACGGGAGCGGGAGATCGCGCGGATGGTGGGCGACGGGTTCACCAACAAGGAGATCGCCAGCGTCCTCGAGATCAGCTCCTGGACGGTCTCCACGCACCTGCGGCGGATCTTCGGCAAGCTCGACGTCGGCACCCGCGCGGCGATGGTCGCTCGGCTGGCTCGTCCGCCGGACGGCTCGGTGGGGAGCTCCCGCTGAGCGGTCCGCAGGCCGACGTCCGGCCGGTGCAGGATGGTCGTGCGCCGGCACGGCGCCCGGGCAGGACGCCCGACGCACCGGACCCGGAGGACCCTCGGCATGCGCCTGCGCTCCTACTGGGTCGTCGCCGCGGGCCTGCTGCTGGTGCTCGGTGCGCTGTTCGTCGCCGTCGAGGCGCTGGACGTCCCGCTGCTCACCGACCCGCGGCCGTGGCTGGCAGGGCACGCGGTCCCCGCCGCCGGCCTCGGGCTGGTCCTGCTGGTGGTCGACGTCGTCCTGCCCGTGCCGTCGAGCGTGGTGATGGTCGCCAACGGGGCGCTGTTCGGGGCGCTCGTGGGGACGCTGCTGTCGGTGGCGGGCAGCACCGGAGCAGCGCTGCTGGGCCTCGCGCTGGGGCGCCGCGGCAGCGGCCTGCTCGACCGGCTGGTCTCGGCCCCGGAACGCCGCCGGGCCGACGCGCTGCTGCAGCGGTGGGGCGTGCTGGCGGTGGTGCTCACCCGTCCGGTGCCGCTGCTCGCCGAGACCACCGTGCTGCTGGCCGGCGCGAGCGGGCTCGACCGGCGGCGGGTCGCGCTCGCCGCGGCAGCCGGCAGCGTGCCCGCGGCCCTGCTCTACGCCCTGGCCGGAGCGCTCGGCACCCGGCTGGCGTCGCCGCTCGCGATCGCCGCGGGCGTCGTCGTCGTCACGGCGGTGACCTGGGCGCTGGGCGCGCTCGGCGCCTCCTGGGGGAGGACGGCGGAGCGCACGCCCTCGCCCGGGCGCACCACCCCGTGAGAGGCTCCTCGGCCCCGGGACCGAGGAGGACGCATGTGGTGGTCGACGCTCGCCGGCAGGCTTGAGCAGCAGGAGCGGCTGGATCCCGCAGTCGACGCCGTGACCGCGGTCGCCACGGCGGTCCTGCCGCGAGGACGGGTCAAGGACGCGCTGCACGGGACGTGGCTGGGCCACCAGCTGCACCCGATGCTCGTCGCCGGCCCGATCGGGCTGTGGTCGAGCGCGGTGCTGCTCGACCTCACGGCGGGCAGGGCAGGCTCGGCCGCCGCCCAGCGGCTCGTCGGCGCCGGTGTGCTCGCCGTGGCGCCCACGGCCGCCTCGGGGCTCGCCGACTGGTCCGAGCTGGGCATCGCGAAGCGGCCGAAGCGCGTCGGCCTCGTGCACGCGGTCGCCAACTGGGCGACCACCGCCTGCTACGCCGCGAGCTGGCTGGCCCGCCGCCGGGGTGACCAGGCCCGCGGCCGGGCGCTCGCGCTGGTCGGCACCGCCGGCCTCGCCGTGGGCGGCTACCTCGGCGGTCACCTGTCCTACGCCGAGGGCGTCGGCGTCAGCCGCAACGCCGACGAGGCGAAGCTGCCGCGGGACTGGACGGACGCCTCGTCCGCCGCCGACCTCGTCGAGGACCGCCCCGTGCGGGTCGACGTCGCCGGCCAGGCCGTCGTGCTCGTCCGGACCGGCGCCGGGCTGTTCGCGATGGGTGCGACCTGCGGCCACTGGGGCGGTCCGATGGAGCAGGGCGAGCTCCTCGGGGACTGCCTCGAGTGCCCGTGGCACGGGAGCCGCTTCCGGCTGGCGGACGGCTCGGTCGCGCGCGGTCCCGCCACCTCCCCGCAGCTGTCCTACGAGGTCCGGACGAACGGCGACCGGGTCGAGGTGCGGGTCCTGGCCTGACCTCGGGCGGGAAAACGGGGCGACGTCGGACAGAGCGCCACGTAGCGTCGGGACGGCCATGGCCCTCCTCGACGTCGACGTCCCCCGGACGACGGGAGCGACCGGGCCGGCGCCGCAGCCCCGCCGGGTGGGCCTGGACCGGCTGCGCGGACCGGTCACCTGGTGGTCGCTGCTCGCCGCCGCCGTCGCCGCGCTCGGGCAGACCGCGGGCACCGTCGTCGCCGGCCGCCTGGCCGAGTCGCCCACCGGCAGGCTCGTCGTCGCGCTCGCCGTCGCCGTCGTCGGCGCCGCGGTGCTCGACACCGCCGCGCGCGTCGCGTGGGCCGGCGTCGTCGACCGCGCGGAGGGACGGCTGCGGGCCGACCTGCTCGACGCGGCCCTGCACCAGCCGCTGGCCGTGCTGTCCGAGCAGGCCGTCGGGGAGGTGCTCGACCGGGTCGACGACGACACGCACGAGCTCGGCACGCTGCTGCGGCGCAACGGCTGGGACCTCGTCCGCCTGATGCTCAGCGCGGGGCCCATGTACGTGCTCGCCGGGCTGACCTGGTGGCCGGCGTGGGTGCTGTTCCCGCTGGTCGGTGCCGCGACGGTCCTGGTCGTGCGGCCGCTCACGACCGAGGTCGCCCGGCGCAAGCTGGTCGAGGAGATCGCCTGGACCGACCACGCGGCCGCGATGGAGGAGGGCGTCGCGGCGCGCGACGACCTGCGCTCGAGCCTCGGCCAGGCGTACCTGGTGCGCCGCTGCGCGGAGCTGTCGGCCGTGGTGCACGAGCGGGTCGCCGCCACCTGCGTCGTCGCCAGCACGATCGGGCGCCGCGCCGGGCTGCTGCTGAACGGCCTGCTGGCCGCAACCGCGGTCGCCGGCGTCGTGCTCGTGACCCGCGGGCAGCTGTCGACCGCCGAGCTCGTGACGCTGTTCCTCGTGACGACGACGTTCGTCGGGCAGGTCCAGCGCATCAGCGAGCACCTGCCCGACCTGCAGGCCGGGCTCGGCGCCCTCGCGCGGCTGCGGACGATGCTCGACGCCGAGCCGGAGCCCGCCGGCGGCCGCTCCGTGCCGGAGGGCCCCTTGCCGCTGAGCATCCGGTCGCTCGACTTCTCTTACCGCACCGGGGCCTTCGCCCTGCGCGGCGTCGACCTCGAGCTGCCGGCCGGGCAGACGCTGGCCCTCGTCGGGCGCACCGGCTCGGGCAAGTCGACGCTCGCGGCGCTGCTGTCGCGCGCCGTCGACCCCCCGACGGGCACGGTGCTGCTCGGCGGCGTCGACGTGCTCGACCTCGACCTGCAGGCGCTGCGGGCCGCGGTCGGCGTGGTGACCCAGCGCACGGAGGTGCTCGCCGGCAGCCTCGCCGAGAACATCGCCCTGTTCCGCGACGTGCCCCGGACCGCGCTCGTCGACGCCGTCGAGCTGCTCGGGCTGCGCGAGTGGGTCGCCGCGCTGCCCGACGGGCTGGAGACCGTCCTCGGACCGGGCGGGACGACGCTGTCGGCCGGCGAGGAGCAGCTCGTGGCCTTCGCCCGCCTGCTCGTGCGCGACGTGCAGGTCGTCGTGCTGGACGAGGCGACGGCGCGCATGGACCCGCTCACCGAGGCGCGCGTGGTCCGCGCGGCCGAGCGCCTGCTGGCCGGGCGCACCGGCATCGTCATCGCCCACCGGCTCGCCACGACCGCCCGCGCCGACACGGTCGCCGTCCTCGAGGGCGGCCGGGTGGTGCAGTCCGGTCCGCGGGCCCGCCTGGTCGCCGAGCCCGGGCCGTTCGCGGACCTGCTGGCGGCCGCCGGCGAGCAGCCCGAGGTCCGCACCGGGCCGGGGCGGGCGGCGGTCACGGCGGGGGGGCGCGGCGGGGGGGCCCGCGCCCCC
>CAXTFU010000032.1:0-23200 GCA_964243385.1 uncultured bacterium
CACCCGGAGCGCGCCGGGCTCGCCGCGGCTCCCGGGCGCGCCGTCCCCGCGCCCGCCCCCGAACCCGCGCCCGCCCCCGAACGGAGCACCGCATGACCGCACCCCTCGACGCCCCCCGGCGCACGCTGGTCGTCGTCGGCCACGGCATGGTCGGCCACCGGCTCGTCGAGCTGGCCGTCGAGCGCGGCCTCGTCGAGGCCGGCTGGGACGTCGTCGTGCACGCCGCCGAGCCGGTGCCGGCGTACGACCGGGTCGGCCTGTCGTCGTGGTTCCGCGGCACCACGGCGGACGAGCTGTGCCTGGTGACCGACGGCTTCTTCGACCACCCGGCGCTCGACCTGCGCCTGGGCGACGGGGTCGTCGGCATCGACGTCGCCGCCCGGACGGTGACGTCGCAGTCGGGCCGGGTCACGCCGTACGACGCGCTCGTGCTCGCCACCGGCTCGACGGCCTTCGTCCCGCCGGTCCCCGGGGCGACCGGCCCGCGCCGCTTCGTGTACCGCACCCTCGACGACCTCGAGCAGATCCGCGCTGCCGCGCAGGGCGCCCGCACCGGCGCGGTCGTCGGCGGCGGCCTGCTCGGCCTCGAGGCGGCCGACGCGCTGCGCTCGCTCGGCCTCGAGACGACCGTGGTCGAGTTCGCGCCGCGGCTCATGCCGGTGCAGGTCGACGAGGCCGGCGGCCAGGCGCTGCGCCGCCTCGTCGAGGACCTCGGCGTGCACGTCCGCACCGGGGCGTCGACGCAGGTGGTCGAGGAGTCGGGCGGCGGCCTGCGGATGGTCTTCGCCGAGGGCGAGCCCCTGGACGTCGACCTCGTCGTGTTCTCGGCCGGCATCCGACCGGACGACGCCCTCGCCCGCACGGCCGGGCTCATGACGGCCGAGCGCGGCGGCGTGCTCGTCGACGACGCGTGCCGCGCGAGCGCGCCGGACGTCTACGCCGTCGGGGAGTGCGCCAGCGCCGCCGGCCGCTGCTGGGGGCTCGTCGCGCCGGGCTACGACCAGGCGGCCGTCGTCGTCGACCGGCTGCTCGGCGGCGACCGCGCCTTCTCCGGCGCCGACCTGTCGACTCAGCTCAAGCTGATGGGCATCGACGTCGCCAGCTTCGGCGACGCCCACGCCACGACGCCCGGGGCGCTCGAGCTGGTGTGGGCCGACCCGGTGGCCGGCGTCTACAGCAAGCTCGTCGTCACCGACGACGCGAGCACCCTGCTCGGCGGCATCCTCGTCGGCGACGCGAGCGCCTACCCGGTGCTGCGGCCGATGGTCGGCAGCACGATCCCGGGCAACCCCGCCGAGCTCGTGCTGCCGGCGCGCGACGGCGAGCCGAGAGGCATCGGCGCGGCCGCGCTGCCCCCGTCCGCGCAGGTGTGCTCGTGCCGTGACGTCAGCAAGGCGACGATCTGCGCCGCCGTCGCCGAGGGCGGCTGCCGCGACGTCGCCGGCGTCAAGGCCTGCACCGGCGCAGGGACGGTGTGCGGCTCCTGCGTCGGCCTGGTGAAGGACCTCGTCGCCACCGAGCTGGATGCGCTGGGCGTGACGATGAGCAACGCGCTGTGCGAGCACTTCGACCTCAGCCGGGCCGAGCTGTTCGAGGTCGTGCGGGTGCGCGGCCTGCGCACCTGGAGCGCCGTGCTCGCCGAGAGCGGCCGCGGCCGCGGCTGCGACATCTGCAAGCCGACGGTCGCGTCGATCCTGTCGTCCCTCGACGGGGCCTACGTCCTCGACGGCGAGCGCGGCACGCTGCAGGACACCAACGACCACATGCTGGCCAACCTGCAGAAGGACGGCACGTACTCGGTCGTCCCGCGCATCGCCGGCGGCGAGGTCACCCCGGAGCACCTCATCGTCATCGGCCAGGTGGCTCAGGACTTCGGCCTCTACACGAAGATCACCGGCGGGCAGCGCATCGACCTGTTCGGCGCCCGCGTCGAGCAGCTGCCGCTCATCTGGCGCCGCCTCGTCGACGCCGGCATGGAGAGCGGCCACGCCTACGGCAAGTCGCTGCGCACCGTGAAGTCGTGCGTCGGCTCGACCTGGTGCCGGTACGGCGTGCAGGACTCGACGACCCTCGCGATCGACCTCGAGCTGCGCTACCGCGGCCTGCGCAGCCCGCACAAGGTGAAGATGGGCGTCTCGGGCTGCGCCCGCGAGTGCGCCGAGGCGCGCAGCAAGGACTTCGGCGTCATCGCCACCGAGCACGGCTGGAACCTCTACGTCGGTGGCAACGGCGGCTTCCGCCCGCGGCACGCCGAGCTGTTCCTGCAGGACGTGGATCGCTCGACGCTCGTCCGCACGATCGACCGCGTCCTCATGCTCTACGTCTTCACCGCCGACCGGCTGCAGCGCACCGCGCCCTGGCTCGAGGCGATGGAGGGCGGCCTCGAGCACCTGCGGGCGGTCGTCATGGACGACAGCCTCGGCCTGTGCGACGAGCTCGACGCCGCGATGGCCCGCCACGTCGAGACCTACTCCGACGAGTGGGCCGACACGCTGGCCGACCCTGAGCGCCTGGCCCGGTTCACCTCGTTCGTGAACGCCCCGGACGTCCCCGACCCGAGCATCGCGTTCGTCCGCGAGCGCGGGCAGATCCGCCCCGCCCGACCGGACGAGAAGCCGCTGGCCGACGAGAGCGCCCGGGCCGACGACAAGCCCCTGGTCGCGGGGACCGTCCTGCCCGTCCGCACCCGAGAAGGAGCCCCCGCATGACCGCCTGGACCGCGATCTGCCCGTACGCCCGCCTGCCCGTCGAGCGGGGCGTCGCGGCCCTCGTGCACGGCGAGCAGGTCGCGGTGTTCCGCACGGCCGACGACCGGCTGCACGCGCTCGCGAACCTCGACCCGTTCAGCGGGGCGATGGTGCTCTCGCGCGGCATCGTCGGCAGCCGCGGCGACCGGGCGACCGTGGCGAGCCCGGTCTACAAGCAGGTCTTCGACCTCGAGACCGGCCAGTGCCTCGACGACCCGGCCGTGCGCCTCACCGTCTACGCGGTGCAGGTGCGCGACGGGCTCGTCGAGGTCGCCCGCGAGGCGCACGCGCTCAGCGCCTGACCGCCGGAACCCGTCGCCGCGACGTACGCTCGAACGATGCGGGCACCTCTGGTCGACGGCTTCGGGCGGGTGCACACCGACCTGCGCCTGTCGCTGACCGACCGCTGCAACCTGCGGTGCACGTACTGCATGCCGGCCGAGGGGCTGGACTGGCTGCCCAAGCCGCAGCTGCTCACCGACGACGAGCTCGTCCGGCTGGTCGGCGTGCTCGCGTCGATGGGCGTGCGCACGGTGCGCCTGACCGGCGGCGAGCCGCTGCTGCGCCGCGGCCTGCCGGGCCTGGTCGAGCGGCTGGCGGCGCTCGACCTGCGGCTGTCGCTCACCACGAACGGCGTCGGGCTGGAGCGGCAGGCGCAGGCGCTCAAGGACGCCGGCCTGCGCCGGGTCAACGTCAGCCTCGACTCGCTGCGCCCCGACCGGTTCCTCGCGCTGACGCTGCGCGACCGGCACGCCGACGTCCTGAAGGGCCTGGCCGCGGCCAAGGCGGCCGGCCTCGAGCCGGTCAAGGTCAACACCGTGCTCATGCGCGGCGTGAACGACGACGAGGCCGCAGAGCTGCTCGAGTGGGCGCTGGCCGAGGGCTACGCGCTGCGCTTCATCGAGCAGATGCCGCTGGACCCGCAGCACGGCTGGGACCGCGGCACGATGGTCGACGCCGACGAGATCCTCGAGGTGCTCGGGCGCCACCACGTGCTCACGCCGGTCGAGACCCGCGGCAGCGCCCCGGCCGAGGAGTTCCTCGTCGACGGCGGTCCGGCGACGGTCGGCGTCGTCGGGTCGGTGAGCCGCCCGTTCTGCTCGGCCTGCGACCGGCTGCGGCTCACCGCCGACGGCCAGGTGCGCAACTGCCTGTTCGCCCGCGACGAGTCCGACCTGCGCGCGCCGCTGCGCGAGGGCGCCACCGACGACGAGCTGGCCGACCGGCTGCGCATCGCGGTCGCCGGCAAGAAGCAGGGCCACGGCATCGGCGACCCGGGCTTCGTGCAGCCCGACCGCCCGATGAGCGCGATCGGCGGCTAGCGCGTCCCGCTGCTCCACCCGGCGATGACCTGCTCGCCGAAGCGCGCCATCTCCTCGCGCTGGGGGCTGAACTGCAGCAGCATGAGGTCGACGCCTGCGGCCTCGTACTCCCGGATGCGGTCGCTGACCTGCGCGGGCGTGCCGACCAGCCCGGCGCGCAGGCCGCGGTTCGACACCGAGTACTCCTCGAGCGACACCTGCGACTCGAGCTGCGAGCCGGCCACGAAGTCCTGGTAGGACGCGTACGCCTCGGGCGAGCTCCGCACGTCGAGGATGCGGGCGAGCTCGGCCTGCGCCTCGGCCTCGGTGTCGCGGACGATGACGTAGCCGCTGACGCCGTAGGAGAAGGTCTTGCCGTGCTCGGCGGCGCGGGCGGTCATGTCGGCGACCTTGGCGGCGATGACGTCCGGCGCGTCACCGTGCATGACGTAGGCCCCGCCGTGCCGGCCGATGACCTCCTTGGCCTTGGGCGACTCGCCGCCCATGTAGACGGTCGGCAGCACCGACGGCTTGGGCTCCATGACGCAGCCCTCGAGGTCGTACAGCTCGCCGTGGTGGGTCACGACGTCCTCGACGAGCAGCCGCGACAGCACGGTCAGCCACTCCTCGGTGCGGGCGTAGCGGGCGTCGTGCACGTCGAACGGCGCGCCGTACTGGGTGGCCTCGTCCTTCCACCACGAGCTGACGACGTTGAGGCTGAGGCGCCCCGGCGCGATGAGGTCGAGCGTCGACAGGGCCTTGGCCGTGAGCGACGGCGAGTGGTAGTTCGGACGCACGGCCAGCATGAGCTCGAGCCGCTCGGTGACCGCGGCGACGGCCGGTGCGAGCGTCCACGCGTCCAGCGACGGCGCCCGGTGGCCCTTGATGTCGTTGAGGTTCAGCTCGGCGAGCAGCGACAGGTCGAAGCCGGCCGCCTCGCTCTCGACGGCGAGCGCCTGCACGTAGGCCCAGTCGGTCGACATCCCCTCGTCCTCGACGTTGCGGAGCCATCCGCCGAACACGGGCATCCAGTAGCCGAAGCGCATGCCGCGCAGGCTAGTCCGGACGGGCGGGCCGGTCGTCTGTGGAGCCGCTCACGTCGCGTTGCGGGCCGATTGCACGAGGACCGAGTGGGAACTCCTGCAAGCAGCCAGGCAAGCACCCGACACCCACGAGGAGGCCTCCGATGGCCGTCACGAAGGACATGCTCGTCTCCGAGCTGCAGAACCTGCTCCGGCTCACCGCCTTCGAGCAGACCATCGCCACCGTCCGCCGCAGCCAGGCGGCCAGCAGGCCGATCGCCGACGAGCTCAAGGCCAACTACGCCAAGTCCGTCGAGCGCAGCCAGCTGCTGACCGACGCCGTGCGCCAGGTCGGCGGCGTCCCGGACGTCGTCGGCGCCGCGGTCAGCAAGGCCGGCGCGTTCGTCCAGACGCAGCTCAACCAGGTGCAGACGCTGCAGGGCGCGCTGCTCGGCGACCTCGCGCTGGAGCACCAGCTCCGCGAGCGCGCCCGCTACGCCCGCACGCTCGCCGAGAGCCTGGGCTACGCCCAGCTGCTGCCCGTGTTCGAGCGGCTCGAGGTCGCGCACACCGCGACGATCGAGTGGCTCGAGACCCGCCTGGCCGAGGTCGGCCGCACCGGCACCTCCGGGCTGGAGGCCACGCCGATCCAGGTCGCGGTCGGCACCGCCCGCAAGGTCGCGAGCGTGCCGTTCGTCCTGCTGGCCGCGACGGTCAACCGCGGCAGCACCCTGCTGCGCCGCGGCGCGTCGACGGCGACCAGCACCGCTGCGGACGCCGCGAGCACCGCTGCGCAGACCGCGCAGTCGGCCGCCTCCGCGGCTGCCGACACCGCCGCGAGCGCGGCCGGAACGGTCGGCTCGGCGGCTGCGACCGCCGCCGACACCGCCACCGACGCGGTGGAGACGGCCGCCGGGGCTGCGACCGACGCCGTGCAGAACGCGGGCGAGAGCGTCTCCGCGGCGGCCGCGACCGCCGCGGGCACCGCCACGGACGCCGTCGAGGCGACCGCCGGTGCTGCGCAGGACGTCGTCTCGACGACCGCCGACGCCGTGTCCGACACCGCCGGCACGGTCGCCGACACGGCCGGCGCCGCGTCCGAGGCGGCTGCGCCGACCGACGAGCAGGTCGAGGAGGTCCTCGACCTCACCGACGTCGACGAGCAGCACCCGCCGTTCGCCGGCTACGCCAGCCTGTCCGGCGACAGCGTCATGCGGCACGTGCGCGACAACGACGACATCGAGCACCTGCGCGAGATCCTCGCCTTCGAGCAGGCGCACAAGGCCCGCAAGGGCGTGCTCGGCGCGCTCCAGGACCGGCTCACCGAGCTCGCCGGCGCCAGCGCCTGACCCGTCCGACCCGATCGACGCGCGACCCCGCGGGCACAAGCTCGCGGGGTCGCGCGTTGTCGTGCGCATGGACGAGAAGCGCGCACGGCGCGTCGTCGACGCGCTGCGCTCCCACGGGGTGCAGGCGTCGCTGAAGAAGGCCGGGGTCTACCAGTTCGGCGTCACGGTCAGCCTGCCCGACGGCCGCGAGGCCGTCTGGGACACCGACGGCTCGGCGGGGCTCGAGGCGACCGTCATGGCCGACGGCATGCTGCGCGGCTTCGTCCCGACGATCGAGGGCTCCGAGCACTTCACCGAGGAGCAGGTCGTCGAGGCGATCTGGCACACCGACTACGACGCCCCGGTGGGGCGCCGCCGCTCGACCGCCCCGCCCAAGGCGCCGCCGCTCCCGCCGCAGGGCGGGGTGTTCAAGCGGTTCCTGGACGGCTTCCGGTACTAGACGGCACCGTCGTGGTCCGCGTGTCGGGCCTCTGACCGGCAGCTGCCGCGCAGGGCTGCCGTGGCCGGCTGGCGGCGGCGAGGCGATCGAGCTGGTCAGGGAGCGCGAGCTCGTCCTGGACACCGTTGGCCGGGACACCTACCGCATGAGCGTGGAGAACGGGCCGGCGTACCTCCCGTGGGCACGGCAGACCTTCGACTTCGACCTGCACGGCCGCCGAGACGGCGCTCCCCGAACGTTCGACGTCCTGCCGGCGAACGCCCTCGGCGTGCGCGTCGACCCGGTCGAGGACGACGAGCGTCGCCACGGCCAGCAGGGCGCAGACCAGGGCCGCGAGCAGTCGTCGGGTCCAGGGGCGCTCGGTCGTCATGCCGGTGGACGGCAGGTGACGGCACGGGCGACGGGTGACGTCCGCGTCGAGGTTGTGGACGACCGCTCGGGCGCACTGACGGCGTCTTCGGCCGCCCGAGCTCCGACGCCGGTCCTACCGCCGCCGGTAGGTTCGACGCGTGGACATGGGTGGTCCGGCAGCCGTCGTCGACGCCGGAGACGGACGCCGCCGCCGTCCCGTCCGGGTGCACCGGGCGTGGCTCGTGGCGGGCGTGACGTTCCTCGTCCTGCTGGCGTCCGCGGCGTTCCGCTCGAGCCTGGGCGTGCTGCTCGTGCCGCTCGAGGAGGACCTCGGCTGGACGCGCACCGAGACCTCGCTCGCGGTCTCGCTGAACCTGGTCGTCTACGGGCTCGCCGCGCCGTTCGCGGCCGCGGTCATGGAGCGCCTCGGCGTGCGCCGCACGGCGGTGGGGGCCCTGCTGCTGGTCGGCGTCGGCTGCCTGCTCACGACCGCGATGACGGCCCCGTGGCAGCTGCTCGCGCTGTGGGGCCTGCTCATCGGGCTCGGCACCGGCTCGGTCGCGCTCGTGTTCGGGGCCGTGGTCGCGAACCGCTGGTTCGTCGCCCGCCGCGGCTTCGTCGTCGGCGTGCTCGGCGCCGCCTGGGCCACCGGGCAGCTGGTGTTCCTGCCGGTGCTCGCCGCGGTCACCGACGCCGCCGGGTGGCGGGCGGCGTCGGTCGTCGTCGCGGTGCTGTGCCTCGCGATCGTGCCGCTCGTCGTGCTGGTCCTGCGCGACCGCCCCGAGGACGTCGGGCTCGCGCCCTACGGCGGGCAGGCCGCGGTCGGCCGCGCACCGGCGCAGGCGCCCGGGGCCGGCGCCGCCGTGCTGGAGGCCCTCGCCGTCCTGCGCAGCGTCTGGCGAACCCCCGCGTTCCTGCTGCTCGGCGGGACGTTCTTCGTCTGCGGCTGGACGACCAACGGGATCATCAGCAGCCACTTCGTGCCGGCCGCCCACGACCACGGGATGGCCGCGACGACGTCCGCCGGCCTGCTCGCGGTGGTCGGGCTGTTCGACATCGCCGGCTCGATCGGCTCGGGGTGGCTGACCGACCGCACCGACCCGCGCTTCCTGCTGGGCGCCTACTACGGGCTGCGCGGCCTGGCCCTGCTCGCCGTCCCGGCCGTGCTCGGCCCGTCGGTCGAGCCGCCGCTGCTCGTGGTCGTGGCCCTGTTCGGGCTGGACTGGGTCGCCACCGTGCCGCCGACGGTGGCGCTGTGCCGCAGCAGCTTCGGCCCCGAGCGAGGTGCGATCGTCTTCGGCTGGGTCTTCGCCCTGCACATGATCGGCGCGGGGATCGCGGCCGCGGCGAGCGGGGCGCTGCGGGCGACCTCCGGCTCGTACAGCTCGGCCTGGCTGCTCGCCGGCGTCCTCGCCCTCACTGCCGCAGCGGCGACGACGCTGCTGCCCCGCGAGCGGGAGCCGGAGGCCTGACGGGGTAGGGCGGCACCATGTCACCGGACGAGCCCGCCCCGACCGAGCCCGCCCCGACCGAGCCCGCCCCGACCGAGCCCAGCGGCACCGGGCCGGACGAGGCTCCCGCCGAGCTGGACGACGTCCCGCCGGTCGCCGGCGGGACGGACGACAGCCCGCCGGCGCAGGGGGAGGGCGAGTCCGACAGCTGGTGAGCGACGGCCTCAGCAGGCGCAGCGGTAGCCCAGGCCACCGGTGAGCGCGCCCCACAGCACGTCGTAGGCGGGCTCCGGGTCGTCCGGGTCGTGCACCGCGTCGACGAGGTCGGACGGCCGGCCGGCGAGCAGCGCCGTCCACTCCGCCTTGGTCACCTGCTCGTGCGGCACGCTCGCCGCGCCCGAGCGCACGAGCGGCACGTAGTCGCGCAGGAACGTCCAGCGCACGCCGTCGCGCTGCGGACCGCTGTCGAACGGCTCGCCGACGGCGTCGCGGTACGCCAGCAGCGGCAGGTCGACGCCGGCCGCGATCGGCAGGCCGATCCACTTCCACGCGCGGGTGTTCACGTCGAGCAGCAGCAGGCGGCCGGTGGCGGCGTCCTCGACGAACTCGATCTCGCTGATGCCGCTGTAGCCGAGCGCCTGCAGCACCTGCACGCCCGCCTCGGCGATGCCCGGCTCCCAGCGCGCGTCGGCCAGGCACGACGTGCCGAAGTCGGGCGGCCACTGCTCGAGCTTGCGGCCGGTGAACACGCCGCGCGGCGTGCCGTCCGGTGACAGGTACGACGCGACCGACCAGAAGCCGCCCGGCTCGGTGTCGACCCACTCCTGCGCGACGAGCGACAGCCCCAGGGCGGCGGCCTCGGCGCAGCGCGCCACGAGCTCGGCGGCGTCGTGGACGACGAACACCTTGGCCGCGAACGCGGTGTAGAAGCCGCGGCTGTCGTCCGGCTTGAGCACGCACGGGTACGGCACCTGCGCCGCGACCTGCTCGGGCGTCCCCTCGTCGAGGTACCAGGTGCGGGGGACCGCCACCCCGAGCGCCTCGCAGGCGCGGTACAGCGACGACTTGCCGAGCGCGCGCTCGACGACCTCGTGCGCCGCGAAGCTGTACCGGTAGTGCTCCTCGAGCCGGTCGCGGTGGCGGGCGAGGGCGAGCACCCAGTCGTCGTTGGTCGGCACCAGCACCGGGCGGCTCGCGAACGACGGGCCCAGCGCGACGAGGTGGTCGGCGAGCGCCCGTCCGCCGTCGAGCACCGGCGGCGGCACGAGGCCGAGCCCGGCCAGGTGGCGGGACGACTGCCCCAGGCCGCCGCGCTCGTCGTCGAGGCCGACGACGGGCACCCCGGCACGTCCGAGCGAGCGCGCGACGGCCAGGCCGGTGATGTGGGTGTTCATGACGAGCGCGGCAGGGACGGAGGCGGGCAGGTCCTCCGCGAGGACCTGCTGGCCGGCGAGGGCGAGCACCGGACGACCCTACGTGGGCCGGACGAGGCTCAGACCTCGTCCTCGCGGGGGAGCGGCCGCTGCTGGGCGAGCAGCTCGCGCACCGACGGCTTCAGCGCCGACGCCGGCAGGGCCCGCCGCACGCCCTGCTCGACCGCGGCGCTCACGACGTGGAACAGCGCGGTCAGGAACACCCCCATGAGCGCCAGCGTGACCAGCACCGAGAGCACGACGTCGCCGACGGAGTCCATGCCCCGGACCCTAGGACGGACGTGCGGGCGGCACCTGCGTGCGCGTCGCCACCGCCGCCGGGTCATGCTCGACGCATGGCCCGTCTGCCCCTGCCCCGGACCCTGTCCGCCGCGCGCCGCGGCCGCTCGGCGGTCAGCGCCGACCGACCCGACCGCCAGCCGCCACCCGTGCCGCCCCTGCCGCTGCCGCCGGGCCGGACGGTGCTGGTCCCCGAGCGCGGCGAGTTCTTCGTGCGCGACAGCGGCGGCGACGGCCCGCCGGTGCTGCTCGTGCACGGGTGGATGTTCCCGTCGGACCTGAACTGGCTGCAGTCCTACCGGCCGCTGCGCGACGCCGGCTACCGGGTGCTCGCGATGGACCTGCGCGGGCACGGCCGTGGCCTGCGCTCCGGCGACCCGTTCCGGCTGGTCGACTGCGCCGACGACGCCGCCGCCGTCCTGGCGCAGCTCGACGTCGGGCCGGTGCTCGCCGTCGGCTACTCGATGGGCGGCCCGGTGTCGCAGCTGCTCGCCCGCCGACACCCCGAGCAGGTCGCCGGCTTCGTGCTCTGCGCGACGGCGCTCGACTGGAGCGACCCCCGGCAGAAGGTCGCCTGGCGGGCGATGGGCGGGCTGCGCCTGCTGCTCGGGCTGTTCCCGCGCGGGGTGTGGACGGCGGGCATGCGCCTGGCCGGGGCGCCGTCGCGGGAGAGCAACTGGGTGGCCAGTGAGCTCTCGCGCGGCAGCGCCCGCGACCTCGCCGAGGCCGGCCGCGAGCTCGGGCGCTTCGACAGCAGCGGCTGGGCCGGTGAGCTCGAGCAGCCGCGCGCCGTCGTGCTGACCTCCGAGGACCGCCTCGTCCCCCCGCGCAAGCAGCGGGCGCTCGCCGACGCGCTCGGCGTCGCCCCGCTGGTGCTCGACGCCGACCACGACGCCTGCTCGCAGGACGCCGAGCGCTTCGTCGCCGTGCTGCTGACCGGCCTGCGCGGCCTGGTCGCCGGAGCCCGCCAGACGGCCTGAGCCGCGCGAGGACCGGTGCGGACGGCCGCGGACGTCGGGGGCAACGGCAGCGCGCGGGCGGCCGCATCTTCCTCGCGACGACCGTGACCGTCCATCCCGTACCTGTGCACCCGCGGCACGGACGGCCGGTGGCGCGGTCAGCGGCTGTCCGGGGGCGGCGCGGGCCCGCCGGGCGTCACTCGCGACCGCCGCAGCTGCCGGTGCGCAGTCCCGAGCACACCGGGCACGACTCCTGCTCGGGCGGGAAGCTCGCGCCGCAGGTCGGGCAGGCCGCCCGCAGCGGCTCGACCCGGCGCAGGAAGCCGCGCACGTCCAGGTGCTCGGCCAGCGACGTGCGGTGCACCTCGCAGGCCACCCAGGTCTTCTCGCGCTCGGGCGCGTGCACCTTCGGGTTGTTCCACACCAGCACGTGCACCGCCTCGGCCCGGCAGCCCTTGGCCGAGCACCGCACCGGCTCGTCCGCACCGTCGTCGGCCGGGCCGGGCGGGGAGGGCAGGGGAGTCGTCATGACCACGATCCTGCCTGCCGTAGCGTCGAGCCGCGTGGACCTCGTACACCGCCGGATCTGGTTGCAGTGGTGGGCGGCCGAGCTGCGCCAGCGCGCGTGGGGACGGGTGCAGCTGCGCCGGGTGGCCCGCGTCGGCGACAAGGCGGTCGTCCTGGGCCGGCCGACGGTCGATGCCACCGACCTCGAGATCGGCGACCGCTTCAAGATCTGGTCGGGGCACCGCAAGACCCTCATCAGCGGCGGCGGGCGGCTGCGCATCGGCGACCGGGTGTTCGTGAACTGCGGCACGGTGATCATCTCCGTGCACGAGATCACCATCGGCGACGACGTGGCCTTCGCCAACGAGTGCTACGTGATCGACAGCAACAGCCACGGCGTCGAGGGCCGGCCGCACGTGCAGGCACCGGTCGTCATCGGCGACGGGACGTGGCTCGGCGCCCGCGCGATGGTGCTCCCCGGCGTGACGATCGGCCGCCGGGTCGTCGTCGCGGCCGGTTCGGTGGTCACCCGCGACGTCCCGGACGACGTCCTGGTCGCGGGCAACCCGGCCCGGGTCGTGCGGCACCTCGAGTACCCGGCGCACTGCCGGCGGGCCTGGCACGACGACTGGGGCTGCCCCTGCCCGCAGCTGCGCGAGGTCGCGGCGGCAGCTGCGGGCGAGGGCGTGGCGAGCTAGGCAGTCGTGGTCAGCCCTCGCGCCACTCGTCGGAGGGCAGGTCGCTGCCCGCGTGCGGCCCCATGAGCAGCATGCCGCCGTCGACGACGTACGACGCCCCGGTCGTGTACGAGGCGGCGTCCGAGCACAGGAACGCGATGGTGGCGGCGATCTCGTCGGCGTGGCCCACCCGGCCGAGCGGGACGCCCGGGCGCGCGACCGTCTCGGGGGCGACGTCCTCGTTGCCGGTGAGCGGAGTGGCGATCTCGCCCGGGCCGACGGCGTTCACGGTGATGCCGTGCTGCGACAGCTCGAGGGCGGCGTTCTTCACGAGCCCGCCGAGGCCGTGCTTGGCGGTCACGTAGTCGGTCGCGCCGACCCGCGGTGCGTGCTCGTGGACGCTGGTCACCGCGACCAGCCGCCCGCCCTGGCCGGCGGCCACCATCCGGCGCGCCGCGCGCTGCAGGCACAGGAACGCGCCGTCCAGGTTCACCCGCATGCGGGTGCGCCACTCGTCGTACGGCAGGTCGAGGAACGGGCCGCCGCCTCCACCGCCGGCGTTGCTGACGAGCGCCCACAGCTGGCCGCCGAGCGCGTCGGCGAGCTCGTCGACGACGTCGGCGGCCTCGGGCAGCTGCTCGAGGTCGAGCTGGCGGACCTCGGCGCGGCGGCCGAGGGCGCGCACCTCGTCCGCGGTGCCCTGGGCGCCCTGCTCGTCGGCGTGCCAGGTGATGCCCACGTCGAAGCCGGCGCGGGCGAGGGCCACCGCGGTGGCCTTGCCGATGCCGGAGTCGGACGCGGTGACGATGACGGAGCGGGCACTCGTGCTGCCGGTGCCGGTGCCGGTCGGGTCGGTGACGGTCGGGTCAGGGGAGGTCGTCATGCGACCGGCGGTACCCGGCCTCAGGCCGTGCAGTCCAGGACCAGCTTGCCCTGCGAGGTGCGCGCCCGCAGGTCCTCGTGCGCGCGGTGCGCCTCGGACAGCGGATAGGTGCCGCCGACGATCGGCGTCAGGGTGCCGGCCTGCACCATGGCGAGCAGCTCGGCCATCGGGCCCTGCAGCATCTCGGGACGGCTGAAGCAGTGCGCGAGCCAGAAGCCGATGACGCCGCGGCTGCGCGACATGAGCGCGCCGGGGTCGATCGCCTGCGTCGGCTGGCGCGAGGCCATGCCGAAGGTGGCGAGCCGGCCGAACGGCGCGAGCGCCGCGAGGCTCGCGTCGAGCGTCGGCCCGCCGACCATCTCGAGCACGACGTCGACCTTCCGCCCGGCGTTGGCCTGCTCGAGCGCGGCCTTGAGGTCGGCCGCCCCGGCGTCGACGGTGACGTCGGCGCCGAGGGAGGTGGCCAGCTGGCGCTTGTCCGGCGAGGACGCGACCCCGATGACCGTGCCGGCGCCCCAGGCCTTGGCGAGCTGGACGGCGAGCGTCCCGACCCCTCCTGCGGCGGCGTGCACGACGACCGACTCGCCCGGCGCCAGGTGCGTCGAGGTGCGCAGCAGGTGCCAGGCCGTCAGCCCCTGCACCATGAGCGAGAGCGCCTGCCCGTCGCTCACGCCGTCCGGGAGCGGGAAGCTCATCGCGGGGGAGACCAGGGCCCGCTCGGCGTAGCCGCCGCCGACGGCGAAGGCGGCGACGCGCGTGCCGTCGGGCAGCCGGCCGACGACCTCGCTGCCCGGGACGAGCGGCAGCGTGGTCCGGGACAGGTAGGAGTCCTCGACCTGGTGGGTGTCGGCGTAGTTGACGCCGGCCGAGCTCACCTCGAGCACCTGCAGCCCCGACGCCGCGACCGGGTCGGGCAGCTCGCGAAGGGTCAGCACCTCGGGGCCGCCGAACTCGGTGATCTGGATGGCGCGCACGGAGGCTCCTCGGGACGGACGCGGACGGGACTGCGCCGCACGCTAACCGGCCGGGCTCCGGCCGCAGGCGGGCCGGTCCGCGACCCCGCCCGGCCCGGCGGGGACGGCCGGCGCAGGCTCAGCGGCGGGCGTCGGCCGGGCGCACCTGCGGACGCTCGGGCGCCTTGGTGCCGCGCCACCAGCGCAGCGTCGTGCGGCAGGTCCAGCGGCAGCCGCCGGCGACCGCGACGACGAGCAGCACCGAGGCGAGCCAGCCGAGCGGCCCGTACGCCCACAGTCCGACGACGGTCGTCGCGAGCAGGAGCAGCGGACCGATCAGCGCCAGCACCGCGAACACCGCCACCTGCGCAGCGTCCCGCACGTGCGCGAGGCACGCACGCCGGGGCGCCGGTCCGGCCCGCCGTGCGGCCGTCACGCCCGGCGGGGAGGATCGACGGGTGCCCCCGACCCCGTCCGTGCCCGCCACCGCGCCCGCCTCCGTGCCTGCTCCCACCTACGACGGGATCGACACCCGGCCGCTGCAGGCCCCGCCCGTCGACGCGCTGCTGCTCGTCTCGTTCGGCGGCCCGGAGGCGCCCGAGCACGTGCTGCCGTTCATGCAGAACGTCACCCGGGGTCGGGGCATCCCGGCCGCCCGCCTCGAGGAGGTCAGCCGCCACTACCTCGAGGTCTTCGACGGCGTCAGCCCGATCAACGCGCAGGCGCGGGCGCTCAAGGCCGCGCTCGAGCAGGAGCTGGCCGCGCACGGGCCGGACCTGCCGGTCTACTGGGGCAACCGCAACTGGCACCCGATGCTCGCCGAGGCGGTCGCCCAGCTGCGGGACGACGGCCGTCGGCACGCGCTCGCGGTCGTCACGAGCGCGTTCCCGTCGTACAGCGGCTGCCGCCAGTACCGCGAGGACTGGTGGCGCGCCCGGGCCGAGGTCGGCCCCGGTGCGCCGATCATCAGCAAGCTCCGGCACTACTGGGCCGAGGACGGCTTCCTGTCGCCGATGGCGCGCAACGTCGCCGCGACGCAGCCCGCGCCCGGCGCCCGGCTGGTGTTCACCGCCCACTCGATCCCCACGTCGATGGCCGACAGCAGCGGACCGCCCGAGGTCGACGGCGCCTACGTCCAGGCGCTGCGCACGGCGGCCGCCGAGGTCGTCGCCCGGCTCGACGGCGACTGGGCGTGGGACCTCGTGTTCCAGTCGCGCAGCGGTCCGCCGCAGGTGCCGTGGCTCGAGCCGGACGTCGGCGACCACCTGCTGGCGCTGCACGCCGAGGGCGTCCGGGAGGCCGTGATGGTCCCGATCGGGTTCACGAGCGACCACGTCGAGGTGCTCTACGACCTCGACCTGCAGGCGCAGCAGCAGGTCGCCGGGCTCGAGGGGTTCACCGCCAAGCGCGCCGCCACCGTCGGCACCGACCCCGAGTTCGTCGCCATGCTGCGGGGGCTCGTCGTCGAGCGGCTCGCCGGTGACGAGCTGCCCTCGCACGGCGCCCTCGCCACCCACGACCGCTGCCCCGTCGGCTGCTGCCCGGCGCCGGTGCGGCCGGCCGGCCGGCCCGGCGGGCCGCCTGCCGGCCGGTAGCGTCGGCGCTCATGCAGCTCGACACCGCACCCGTCCAGGCCCCGCAGACCCGGCAGTGGTGGCGCGACGCCGTCGTCTACGAGATCTACGTCCGGTCGTTCGCCGACAGCGACGGCGACGGGGTCGGTGACCTCGACGGGATCGTCGAGCACCTGCCGCACCTCGCCGCGCTCGGCGTCGACGCGGTGTGGCTGACGCCGTTCTACCCGTCGCCGCAGGCAGACCACGGCTACGACGTCGCCGACTACTGCGACGTCAACCCCGAGTACGGCGACCTGGCCGGGTTCGACCGCCTGCTCGAGCAGGCGCACGCGCAGGGCCTGCGCGTCATCGTCGACGTCGTCCCGAACCACACCTCCGTCGACCACGCCTGGTTCCAGCAGGCGCTCGCCGACCCGTCCTCGCCGGCGCGGGCGCGGTACTGGTTCCGCGACGGCCGGGGGCCGGGCGGGGACGAGCCGCCGAACAACTGGCCGAGCATCTTCGGCGGCAGCGCCTGGACGCGCGAGTCGCCGACCGGCCAGTGGTACCTGCACCTGTTCGACAGCGGGCAGCCCGACCTCGACTGGGGCAACCCCGACGTGCACGAGGAGTTCCTGCGCGTGCTGCGCTTCTGGCTCGACCGCGGGGTGGACGGCTTCCGCATCGACGTCGCGCACTCGCTCTACAAGGAGCCGCAGCTGCTCGACCTCACGGCCGCCGAGCTCGTCGACGGGTTCGGCGAGGCCGCGTCCACGGCGGTCCTCGACCGCGACGAGGTGCTCGCCGTCTACGAGCAGTGGCGCCGCCTGCTCGACGGCTACGACGGTGACCGCATGCTCGTGGGCGAGGTGTTCCTCTACGACGTCCCGCGCATCGCCCGCTACGTGAGCGACAGCCGGCTGCACCAGGCGTTCAACTTCACCGTGATGCGCGCGCCGTGGGGCGCCGCCGAGCTGCGGCCGGTCGTCGAGGCCGCCCTGGCGCACTTCTCGCCCGGCACCTGGGTGCTGTCGAACCACGACCTGGTGCGCCACGTGACCCGGTACGGCGGCGGTGACCTCGGCCGCCGCCGCGGGCTGGCGATGAGCGCGCTGCTGTTCGCGCTCCCCGGCTCGCCGTACCTCTACCAGGGCGAGGAGCTGGGCCTGGACGAGTCCGACGTCCCCGCCGACCGCCGTCAGGACCCGACGTTCCTGCGGACGCAGGGCGAGCAGCTGGGGCGGGACGGCTGCCGCACACCGATCCCGTGGACCGCCGGGCAGGACGGGCTGGGCTTCACCACCGGCGACCCGTGGCTGCCGTTCGGCGACGACGCGAAGGCGCTCGCCGTCGACGTGCAGCAGGACGACCCGGCGTCGACCCTGTCGGCCTACCGCCGGCTGCTGGCCGGGCGACGCGAGCTGCTGGCCAACGGGCTGCCCGAGGACGTCGTGCTGCTCGACACCGCCGCCGACGTGCTGGCCTTCACCCGCGGGCCGCTGCTCGCGGCGCTCAACACGGCGGGCGAGCCGGTGCAGGTGGAGGTGCCGGCCGGCGCGGTCCTGATCGAGGCGACCGCCGCGGGGGCCGAGGTCGCGGACGGCCGCGTGACGGTGCCGGCGGCGTCCACCGTCTGGCTCCGCACGCAGGGCTGACCCGGGTCGACCTCAGGTCGAGGGTCAGCCTGAGGCGGTGGTCGAGAGTTCCGGTGGGTCGAGGGTCCCGGTGGTCGGGGGTCAGGTCGAGACGAACAGGCCAGGCAGCTTGCTCGGACGAGCCGGCACCCTCGTCCCGGCGCCGAGCGCCCGCCAGACGCCCTGGTCGACGACCCCCGTCGCGGCGAGCCCGCGGGAGGCCTGGAAGCGGGCGACCCGGGCGGCCGTCTGCGCGCCGAACACCCCGTCCGCGGCGGCGCCGAGCCGGCGCTGGACCGCGGTGACCGCGGCGCCGCGCGACCCGACGGCCAGGCGGACGCCGAGGTACTGCGTCAGCGGGTGCGGCCCCGCCGCGGTGCCGGTGACGCCCGGGCAGGTGACGTTCACGTCGCGCGAGCTCGCGGTGGACTGCCCGAGCCACACCGGCCCGCCGCTCGGACTGGTCGCGCGGCACCGGGCGGCCGCCGCGGCGAGCGTGTCCCGTCCGCTCGGGAGCCAGGTCGGCAGGCTCGGCAGCTGCCGTCCGCCGGTGATCTCGCGCCAGCCGGCGCCGTAGGTGTAGAGGCCGACGCCCACGCCGGCGGCGCGGTAGCCGGCCAGCACGCCGTCGACGACGGCGTTGTTGGCCGCCCGGCTCGCCGACCAGGGCCAGCCGGGCACCGGCTCGACGTCGACCCAGACGAACGGCGCCCGCAGACCGGCGCGGTGCATGACCGCGAGGTTCGTGCGGGCCTGCGCGACGCCGACGCGGCGCAGCCGCTGCAGCGCGGTGCCGCTGCCGCCCCAGCGGCGCAGCTGCGCTGCGGTCGGGAAGCTCGTGACGCTGTACGCGCCGGTCCACAGGTGGCGGGCGCGGGCCCAGGCGACCTGCGCGGCCAGGCACGGGTTCGGCGTGAAGGCGGGCCCGTTGGTGAGGCCCAGGACGACGAAGCGCGCCTGCGCCGTGGGCATCGGCTGGCCCTCGGTCGGGCGCTGCGGGATGCCCATGCCCTTCGGGCAGTTCGGCCAGCCGATGTCGGCGCCGACGAGGGTCCCGCCGACGGGTGGCCGCACGGAGGCGGACGCGGGGCTGGTCAGCGAGCCGGCGAGGGCGGCGACCGTCATGGCGAGCGACAGGGCCAGCAGCGCGAACCGGGCCGGTGTGCGGCGCAGCGGGATGGCCATGCGACTCCTCGTCCTCCGACCGTCGCGGCACGTGCCGCTCCGGGTGCTCCGGCCGAGTGTCACCCTGCTGGGGGTGCGACGGGGCCGTTGCACGCAGGTGTCGGCGGGCCGGGCTCCGGTCTTGAGCCCCGTCCGGGGCTCCGGCGCCCCCGGGCGGTCAGTCCGCGGCGAGCATGGCCGCGCCGGGGTCGACCGACAGCTCGACGGCGCTGCCGGTCGGCGTCGCGGACGCCCGCTCCGACGGCACGTCGACGCGGACGAGGGCGCTGTCGGGCAGGACGACGCCGAGCCGGGTGACCGGCCCCAGGAAGGAGTGCGTGCGGACCGTGCCGGTCAGCGCGCCCGGTCCGTCGGTGCGCACCCGCAGGTCGCCGGGCCGCACGAGCACGCGCACGGCGCTGCCGGCCGGACGACCGGCGACGACCGCCGCCGGCACGCGCCGTCCGTCGGCCAGGGCCACCGCCGCGCCGTCGACGGTGCCCGCGAAGGAGTTCGTGACGCCGATGAACTCGGCGACGAACGGCGTTGCCGGTGACTGGTAGACCTGCGCCGGCGTCGCCAGCTGCTCGAGCCGTCCCCGGGACATGACGCCCACCCGGTCGCTGATCGCGAGCGCCTCCTCCTGGTCGTGCGTCACGAACAGGGTGGTGATCGCCAGCTCGGTCTGGATGCGGCGGATCTCCTCGCGCAGCTGCACCCGCACCTGCGCGTCGAGGGCCGACAGCGGCTCGTCGAGCAGCAGCACGCGCGGCCGGATCGCCAGGGCCCGGGCCAGGGCGACGCGCTGCTGCTGTCCGCCGGACATCTGGTGCGGGTACTTGCCCGCCTGGTCGGCCAGGCCGACGAGCTCGAGCAGCTCGCCGGCGCGCCGCCGCTCCTCGGCGCCGGAGACCTTGCGCAGCCGCAGGCCGAAGCCGACGTTGTCGCGGGCGGTCAGGTTCGGGAACAGGCTGTAGGCCTGGAACACCATGCCCATGTCCCGCCGGTGCGCGGGCACGTCGGTGACGTCGTGCCCGCCGACGAGGACCCGTCCGCGGTCGGCGGTCTCGAGGCCGCCCAGCACCCGCAGCGCGGTGGTCTTGCCGCAGCCGGACGGCCCGAGCAGCGACACCAGCTCGCCGGGCTCGACCTGCAGGTCCAGACCGGACAGCGCCGGCACCCCGGCGTACGAGCGGGACAGGCCGACGAGGTGGACCCCCGCTCCGGTGGCGGCCGTGCGGGCTCCGGTCGCGGCGGCGGTCTCGGCGGTCATCGGGGTCCTCCGGACACGGGCGAGGCGGCGGGCACGGGCACGGGCAGCGGCTCGGCCCGTCGGCTGCTGCGCCGGCGGCCGGCGACCAGCGACAGGGCCAGCAGCAGCGCGAAGGCGAGCAGCAGCGCGGCGAGCGACACGGCGATCGACAGCGCGGCGTCGCGCTTGCCGGTCAGGGCGATGGCGACCTGCAGGGTCGGGAAGTTCAGCAGCGAGGCCAAGGTGTACTCGCCGAGCACGAGGGCGACGGTGAGCAGGGCGGCCGACAGCACCGCGCCGCGCACGCCGGGGAGCACGACGCGCAGCAGCACCGTCGTCCAGCCGGCACCGAGGCTGCGCGCCGCCTCGGACAGGGTGCGCAGGTCCATCGCGGCGAGCCCCGACTCGAGCGCGCGGTAGGCGTACGGCAGGACCAGGACCACGTAGACGAAGGTGAGCGTCAGCGCGGAGTCGCCGAGGAAGTACGTGACCCACGAGTACAGCGACGCGATGCCGACCACGAGCACGACGGCCGGGATGACCAGCGGCAGCAGGCACAGGAACTCGACCACCCGGCGCAGCCGCGGCAGCCGCAGGTGCACCCAGACCATCGTCGGGAGCAGCAGCACGAGCATGAGCACGCTGGTGAGCACGGCGAGCTCCAGCGACACGACGATGGCGCGCAGCAGGTCGGGGTCGTCGGCGACCGCGCGCCAGGCCGTCAGGTCGCGGCCGCCGTCGAGGCCGCCTCGGGTGGAGAAGTCGAGCATCGCCAGCAGCGGCAGCAGGAAGAACGCGCCGAGCACGGTGAGGACCGTCCAGCGCGCCAGCCGGGTGGTCACCGCAGCCACCGCGTGGTCCGGCGCTGGAGCAGCGCGTACAGCGCCATGACGACCGCGACGACGACGACCATGCCGAGCCCGAGCGCGCGTCCGAGGTTCTGCTGCCCGAGCACGACCTCGCTGGTCTGCAGGGCGCGGATCTGCAGCGGCACGATCGGCGCGCCCTGCGAGACGAGCGCGGCGGCCGTCGCGTAGGCGGAGAACGCGTTGGCGAACAGCAGGAGCATCGAGCCGAGGAAGGCCGGCGCGAGCACCGGTCCGGCCACCCGGCGCCAGTAGGTCCACGACGTCCCGCCCAGGCTGCGGGCGGCCTCGCGCCACTGCGGCTTGAGCCCGTCCAGCGCCGGCAGGAAGACGATGACCATGAGCGGCACCTGGAAGTAGGTGTAGACGAGCACCAGCCCCGGCAGCTCGAAGATCCACGCGCCGCCGGCGAACAGGTCGAGACCCCGGTCGCGCAGGAAGACGGTGACCAGGCCCTCGAAGCCGACGGTGGCGAGGAAGGCGAAGGCGAGCGTCACCCCGCCGAACTGCGCGAGCACGCCGGCGGCCGACGTGACGACCCGCCGCAGCAGGCCGTCCGGACGTCCGGTGGCGACCGCCCAGGCGAGCAGCGCCCCGAGCACCGCGCCGACGACGGCCGTGAGGGCCGACAGCTGCAGGCTGCGGACGAACGCGTCGAGGTACGGCCCGGACACCGCCTCCCGGACGTTGGCGAGCGTCAGCGCGCCGGTGTCGTCGACGAAGGCGCCGCCGACGACGACGAGCGTGGGGTAGAGCAGGAACACGCTGACGTACGCCAGGAACGGCAGTGCCCCGAGCACCGGCAGCAGCGCCCGCCGGCGTGCACCGGGCGGCGCGGCGGCCGGCTCCGGGAGCGCCGGTGCCGAGGGGGCCGGCTGCGAGGTCGCCGGTGCGGAGGTCGTCGCCTCGCCGGTCAGCTGATCGCCTTGGCCCAGTTGGCGGTGAGGTGGGCCTTGGCCGCGTCCTCCTGCTCCTGCGTCAGGCTGACGGCGTCGTCCGCGGCCTCGGGGAGCTTGGCGAACGCGGCCTCGTCGATGGTGCCGGCCTCCTGCATGGCTGCGGCGCGGACGGGACGGCCGAAGCCCTCGAGCCACAGGTTCTGGCCCTCGTCGGAGTACAGGAACTCCTCCCACAGGCGGGCGGCGGCCGGGTGCGGGGCGTCCTTGTTGATCGCCTGCACGTAGTAGCTGCTGACCGCCGCGCCCTCGGGCACGACGACCTTCCAGTCGCGCTTGCCGGCGAGCGACTCGGCCTGGGCGGCGTTGGTGTAGTCCCAGTCGATGACGACCGGCGTCTGGCCGGACGCGATCGTGGCCGGCGTCGGGTCGACGGGCAGGAAGTTGCCGGCCTGCTTGAGCTTCGTGAAGAACTCGACGCCGGGCGCGACGTCGTCCGCCGAGCCGCCGCTGCCGAGCGCGGCCATCACGACGCCGCTGAACGCCGCCCCGGCGGTCGTCGGGTCGCCGTTGAGCGCGACCTTGCCCTTGTACTCCGGCTCGAGCAGGTCCTCGACGCTCGTCGGGGCCGGGACGGCGCCGGCGTCGTAGCCGATCGACATGAGGCCGCCGTAGTCGCTGACGAAGCGGCCGTCCGGGTCCTTGAGCTCGTCGGCGACGTCGTCCCAGGTCTCGACCTGGTAGGGCGCGAACAGGTCGACGTTGGCCTTGGCGACGGCCGGGCCGAGGTCGAAGACGTCCGGCGCGCGGTCGGTGCCCTGCAGCTGCTCGGCGGCGTTGATCTCGTCCTGGCTGGTGCCGTCGGGCTGCGCCGACTCGACCTCGATGTCGTACTTCTCGGAGAAGGTCGAGATGACCTCGTCGTAGTTCGTCCAGTCCGGCGGCAGGGCGATGACGTTGAGCGTGCCCTCGGCCTGGGCGGCCTCGACCAGCGCGTCCATGCCGCCGAGGTCCTCGGCGGAGGTCGCGGTCGCCGCGGACGCGCCGCCACCGGCGGCGGGGCTCGCCGAGCCGGAGCTGCTGTCGTCGGTCGGGGCGTCGCCGCAGGCGGTCGTGAGGATCAACGATGCTGCGAGCACGGCCAGGCCGGTGCACGAGCGGGAGCGGGAGGGCAGCACGTGGCTCCTCGACGGTGAGGGTGCCGGCGCGAGCCGGATCAGCCGGAAAGTACCGGAGCCGGGTGACGATCCGGCGTCGACACGGTGGTCCGTCGTCACGGTCGCGCACCGGCCGCCAGCGCGTCGTCGGTGTCCGGCACGTCCGGGTCGGCGGCGTCGGCGGCCTCGACCTCCTCGCGCGGGACGCCGAGCAGGAACAGCACGGCGTCCAGGAACGGCACAGACAGCGCCGCGTCGGCCGCCTCCCGGACGACGGGCTTGGCGTTGAAGGCGATGCCCAGACCCGCGGCTGCGAGCATGTCG
>CAXTFU010000033.1:0-18999 GCA_964243385.1 uncultured bacterium
CCTCGGCGAGGGCGAGGAACAGCGCCTCCTTGTCGCGGAAGTGGTGGAAGATCGCGCCTCGCGACAGCCCGGTCTCAGCCTCAAGCACCTTGACCGTGGCGCCCTCGTAGCCGTGCCGGGCGAACGCCCGCCGCGCCGCGGCCAGGATTTCACCGCGACGGGCGGTGAGCTGGTCCGACGGGATGCGCGGCACCGGCACACCGTAACACCAAACCGTACGTCCGTCTTGTTGCCTGGTGAACACGAGCGGGGCACGCTCCGGGACCTGGAGGTGCGCCGTGGGGGTATGGACGCGACAGGTCGTCCCGAGGGTCGCCGACCGGGCGCTCGACGCGCCCGAGCTGCGCGGGCTGCGGCAGCAGGCGTGCGCGGAGCTGGCCGGTGAGGTGCTCGAGCTCGGCTTCGGGTCGGGGCTCAACGTGCCGCACTACCCGCCGGCCGTGCGCCGGGTCGCCGCCGTCGAGCCGTCTGACGTCGGCTGGCGCCTCGCGGCCCACCGGGTGAGCGCTGCGACGGTGCCCGTGCAGCACGCGGGGCTCGACGGTCAGGCCCTGCCCTTCGCCGACGGGACCTTCGACGCGGCGCTGTCGACGTTCAGCCTGTGCACGATCCCGGACGCCGTGCGCGCGCTGCAGGAGGTGCGGCGGGTGCTGCGGCCGGGCGCTCGGCTGCGCTTCGTCGAGCACGGACGGGCGCCGGACGAGGACGTCCGGCGCTGGCAGCGGCGGCTCGACCCGGTCAGCCGGCTGCTGCAGGGCGGCTGCCGCCTCGGTCGTCCGATCGACGTACTGCTCGAGCGGGCCGGGTTCGTGGTCGAGCAGCTCGAGCGCAGCTACCTGCCGGGCACCCCGCGCCCGTTCGGGCACCTCTACCAGGGCACGGCGCGCGCCTGAGGTCGCGGGCGGGGCCGTCAGCCGTTCGCCTCGCGTGCGGCCTCGGTCGTGCCGGCCCCGTGGCGGGAGCCCTCGGTGCCCTCCGTCGCGCCCTCGCTGGCGGCCAGCAGCGGGTCGCCGTGCTGCTGGAGCGGCGCGCCGTCGGTCGCGGCGGCGGGGGTGGTCTCGTCCGGTCGGTCCGGTGCGGTGTCCTCGGGTGCGGTCACGGCGTCTCCTCGGGGATCGGTCGGGGTGGTGGTGCGGGGCGGGTGGTGGGGCGGGTGCGGTCGGGCGGGTCCTGCCCGGCGGCGCGCTGGACCACGCCGCCGGACCGGTCACGAGCGGCGCAGGCGGGCGAGGTCGGCGAGCTGGACGTCCAGCCAGCGCCGGACGTCGTTGCGGTGCACGACGAGCGCTGCGTGCTCGCGGCGCTCCCGGCGCAGCTGCGGCGGCATCGTGAGCGCCTCGTGCAGCGCGTCGGCCTGCTGCCCGACGTCGAACGGGTGCAGCGTCACGGCGAAGTGGCCGAGCTCGTCGTGCGCCCCGGTCGCCTCCGACAGCGCGAGCACCATGTCGCGCTCGTTCACGACGACGGCCTCCTTCGCCACGAGGTTCATGCCGTCGGCGACGGCGTTCACGACGAGCACGTCGGCGCGGCGGTAGGCGGCGGTCGCGAGCGCCATGTCGGACGCGAGGCGCAGGTCGACCGGCTGCCAGCCGCCGGTCCCGTGCTTGGCGTTCACCGAGGCCGCGGCGGCCCCGATGTCGGCCAGGTAGGCGGCGTACTCCGGCACGTCCTGGCGGCTCGGCTGCAGCAGCGCCAGGAAGACGACCCGGCCGTGCAGCTCGGGGTGCTCGGTGAGCAGCAGGTCGAACGCCGTGAAGCCGCGGACGATGTTCTTGCTCGGGTCGGTGCGGTCGACGCGCAGGACGAGCTGACCGCCGGCGAGGCTCTCGTCGAGGTCGGCCAGGTGCTCGTCGGAGGCGTCGGTGGTCGCGATCTCCTCGAGCGCCTGGACGTCGATGCTGATCGGGTAGGCGCGCACGTGCACCGTGCGGCCCGCCACGGTGACCGTCATGCTGCTGACGTCGATCGGCAGGTCGAGCAGCTCCTGCGCGCAGAGCAGGAACGCGCGGGCGTCGGCGCGGGTGTGGAAGGCGACGACGTCGCAGCCGAGCAGCCCGAGCAGCAGGCGCTCGCGCACGTCGGGCGGCAGCACCTGCCACGAGTCGGGACCCGGCCACGGGATGTGCACGAAGTGGCTGATCACCGCGCGCGGGCAGCGCTCCCGCACCTGCTGCGCCACGAGGTAGAAGTGGTAGTCGTGCAGCAGCACGAGCGCCTCGCCGCCGGCCCGCTCCACCTGCTCGACGACGGCGTCGGCCGCGAGCGCGTTCGCCGCGACGTAGCCGTCCTCGAAGGCGGCCCGCTCGTCGCGGCCGATCGAGGGGCTCGTCTTGAGGTCGTAGAGCCGGTGCTGGACGAACCACAGCAGCGGGTTGGCCACCACGCCGTAGAACGGCGCGTGGATCTCGTCGGGCACGTCGACGAGGCGGACCGACACCTCGCGGTCGGACCGCTCGCCGTCGCCGAGCACGCGCAGCTCGCCGTCGAGCGCCAGGCGCAGCGGGTCCCCGCCGGCCTCGTGCGCCACCTCGCCGTCCTCCGCGCCGGCGGCGACGCACACCCAGACCGCGTCGTGCAGGTGCCCGGACAGGCCGGACAGGGCGGTGACCAGCCCGCCGGCGCCGCGGGTGAGGGTGCGCTCCCCGCTCACGGCGTCGCGCGAGAAGGCGACGGGCCCGCGGTGCGAGAGCAGCACCACCGGCAGCTCGGCGAAGGGCGTGCGGGCGGCGGACAGGTCGGGGGACGAGGCGGGGGACGAGGCGGGGGACGGGGCAGGGGAGGAGGCAGTCGGCACGTGCTCCTCCTGCCCACGTGACGACGCGATGACGCGAAGCGACGGACCGGCTGCTGGCAGACGGCTGCGGCGGACCGGCTGCCGGCCGGCAGCCGCGCCGGTCAGCGGGCGCCGACCGCCTGCACCAGCTGGTCGAGCTCGTCGGCCAGGGCGCCCGCCATCGTGTCGAGGTCGGGTACCAGCTCGCGGCAGGCGATGAGGCCGAAGTGCATGCCCTGCTCGTACGACATCACGGTGATGTTGAGCCCCTGCCCGTCGGCGATCGCGGAGAGCGGGTAGTAGGCGAGCAGGCGGGCCCCGGCGTAGTAGAGCGGCAGGTTCGGCCCCGGCACGTTCGACACGATGAGGTTGAACGGGCTGAGCCACTCGACCAGGCGCAGCCGGGCGGCCATCCGGGCGGCCTGACCGGCCAGGGCCGGCGCAGCGAACTGGGTGACGTCCGACAGCAGGTCGGCGGGCAGCGCGCCGTGCTGCTCCTTGGCCGCGCGCATCGCCTCGTGCGCGTGCCGCAGCCGCGCGAGCGGGTCGGCCAGGTGCGTCGCGAGCGGCGCCGTCATGGTCGAGACGCGGTTGCCGCCGGTGCCCTGCTGGGCGGCGGTGCGCACCGACACGGGCACGGCCGCGACGAGGGGGCCGTCGGGCAGGGCGCCGTGGTCGAGCAGCCAGGAGCGCAGCGCGCCTGCCGTCAACGCCATGACGACGTCGTTGACGGTGCAGCCGGCGGCGCGCTTGACCGTCTTGACGTCCTCGAGCGGGACGGTCCGGAACGCCCAGCGCCGGTGGGGAGACACCGGCCGGTTGAACGGCGTGCGCGGCGCGCGCAGCGGCGTCTGCTGCAGGACGGCGCTGGCGCCGCGGCGGGGGAGCAGCGCGTCGACGAACGGCAGCGCGGGGCGCGCCGAGCTCAGGGCGAGGGCCGGCAGGGCCCAGGCGAGCTCGGTCGACAGGCGCGCGGCGCGCACCGGCTGCGCCGCGAGGTTCAGGGCGCTGCGCGCGAGCAGCGTCAGCGGGCCGGGCACGTCGTCGCAGGTCCACGGCGGGACGTCGCCGAGGTCGCGTCCGGTGGGCTCGAGGTCGAGCACCGCGCCGAGGATGTCGTTGCCCGAGACGCCGTCGATGGCGGCGTGGTGCACCTTGGTGTAGACGGCCATCCGCCCGCCGGACAGGCCGGAGATGAGGTACAGCTCCCACAGCGGACGGCTGCGGTCGAGCGGCCGGGCGTGCAGGCGCGCGGCCTGGTCGGCCAGCTGCCGGTCGTCGCCCGGCGCCGGCAGCGCCAGCTCGCGGACGTGGAACTCGACGTCGAAGTCGGGGTCCTCGATCCAGTACGGCTGATCGATGCCGAACGGGACCTCGACGAGCCGCCGGCGGAACGGCGGGACGAGGTGCAGCCGCTCGCCGATGACCCGCTGCAGCCGCTCGAGGGTGAGCGGCTCGGGCGAGGTCGACGGGTCGAGCACGCAGATGCTGCCGACGTGGCCGTAGACCGCCGAGGTCTCCATCGCCAGGAACGCCGCGTCCAGTCCGCTCAGCTGCTGCACGGGGTCCTCCTCGCCGACGGTCCCGGGACCTGCACAGGGTGCACCACGGGTGCAACGCCCAAACCGCCCGGCGCGCGCCCGGCGCCGTCACTGCAGCGGTGCGGCCGCCGTCACTGCCGCGCTGTCGGCGGCCGGCACGTCGACCACGGTGACCACGGCGCCGGACACGTCACCGTCGTGCCGGGCCAGCGGCGTCACCGTGAGCGTGCGCCGCCGCCCGTGACCGAACCGGTCGACCACCTCGGCCACGAGCGGCGGCGGGGTGGCGCCCTCCAGCACGACGGTGCGCAGGACGCTGCGCACCTGCTGCGCCGGCAGCTGCAGGTCGAGCTCCGTCAGCTTGCGGCCGTCGGCCTCGAAGGCCCGCAGGCCGGTCAGCCGCTCGGCGCCGGCGTTCCAGAGCTGCACCCGGTAGTCGTCGTCGACGACCACCACCGCGAGGTCGAGGCCGGTCAGGATCCCCTGCAGGAAGCCGTTCACGCGGTCGACCTCGAGGGTGCGGTCGCGCAGCTCGTCGTTGAGGGTCTGCAGCTCCTCGTTGGTGCTCTGCAGCTCCTCGTTCATCGTCTCGAGCTCCTCGTTGGTGCTCTGCAGCTCCTCGTTCGTCGTCTCGAGCTCCTCGACGGCGCTCTGCAGCTCCTCGTTCGTGGTCTCGAGCTCCTCGCTCGAGCTCTGCAGCTCCTCGTACGCCGTGGTGAGCTCGCTGTCGAGCTGGCCGAGCCGGGTGCGCAGCTCGTGCCGGTCGGAGATGTCCTCGAAGACCAGGTGGACGCCCTGCGCCTCGCCGTCGACGGTGAGCGGCGCGATCCGGATGTCCCAGCGCGACGCCCCACCGCCGGGGGGCTGCCACGCGACGTCGCGCAGCTCGAGCGGCTGGCCGCTGGCCTGCACCGCGGCCACCGAGCCGCGCAGCTCGAGCGGGCGGTGCAACAGCGGCAGCAGCCCGAAGTGCTTGCCGACGTCGGCCGAGGTGAGCGAGAGGTCGTCCTGCGCGCGGGCGTTCAGCAGCACGACGGTGCCGGACGAGTCGAGCACGACCTGGGCGGCGGGAGCCGCGACGAAGGCCGCCTCGGCAGCCCGGCGCAGGGTGCCGTCGCGGCCCTGGCCACCGACGGCGAGCGCCGCCAGGCGGCCGGTCCCACCGGGGCGGCGTGCCCGGAAGATGCGCTGCGGCAGGCTGACCGGGACGAACAGGGCCGACTGGGTCAGCAGCATCTCGGCCTTGCCGAGCATGAGCAGCCCGTGCTCGTGCAGGGCGAACGAGAAGCGCTCCAGGACCTGGACCTGGGTGTCGGCCGTGAAGTACATGAGCACGTTGCGGCACGACAGCAGCAGCAACCGCGAGATCGGGGCGTCGCGCAGCAGGTCGTGCCGGCCGAAGATGAGCGAGGGACGCAGGTCGCTGCGGAAGCGGTGCTGGTCGCCGTCGGGCTCGAAGTAGGACGAGCGCCGCTCCGGTGACAGCGGCTCGAGCGCGGTCGCGCTGTAGCGGCCGGCGCGCGCGGTGGCCAGCGCCTGGTCGTCGATGTCGGTGGCGTAGATCTTGACCCGGCGCTTGTACTCGTCGTCCCCGAGCAGCTCGTGCAGCAGGATCGCCAGGCTGTAGGCCTCCTCACCGGAGGCGCAGGCGGCGCTCCACACGCGGATCGGCTCGTGCGGCGGCAGGGCGGCGATCGCGTCGGGCAGGAGCGACTCGCCGAGCTCGTCCCAGGCGGCGGGGTCGCGGAACACGGCGGTGACGTTGATGAGCAGGACGTCGAGCAGCGCCGACAGCTCGGACGGCTCGACCTGCAGGTGGTCGACGTACTCGCCGTAGCCCGCCACGCCGGCCGTGCGCATGCGCCGGTTGACCAGCCGGGTCAGGCTCGGGCGCTTGTAGCCGGTGAAGTCGGCGCCGCGCTGGTCGCGCAGGTAGACGAGCAGCGCCTCGAACTCGGCGTCGAGCAGGACGTCGTCGGGCACGTGCGTGGCCTCCGGGAGCTCGGGACGTGGCGCGGCGAGCCTAGGGGCGCGTGGCGCTGGTGGGCAGCGTCGGCTGCTCGGGCTCGCGGCTCAGCACCGCCCGCAGCAGCTCGGCCGACCGGTCGGCCTCCTTGGCGCGCTCGAGGAAGTGCTCCTGCGACCAGCCGCGGCCGGACTCCGTCGCCATGTCGGCCAGGCGCCGGCTCATCTCGCCCCGCTCCTCGAGCACCCGCAGGGCCGTCCACAGCGCGTCCTCGACGTCGCCGTCCTGCCGGGCCACCAGGCTCTCGGCGCTCCAGGCGTGCCCCGTGCGGCACCGGAAGCGCAGCACCGTCGAGTCGGGCACCGTGTTGAGCACGCCGGAGCACTCGGGGCAGCCGTAGGGCGAGGGGTCGCCGGTCGGGCTCCCGTCCGGCATGACCGGCGAGCGCCCGAGGGCGCTCTGCAGCTCGGCCAGGTCACGCTGCCACTCGAGCTCCGGGACGTCGGGTGCGGGCGGCGGGACCTCGTTCACGGCACGGACCAGCTCCTCCGCCAGGTCGCGCAGCGGCAGGCTGCGCGCGTCGGGGACGGCACGGAGTGCCGCCGTGGGCATGGACGGGAAGTCCGCCTCGTCCGGGTCCTGCACGACGCAGTGGCCGCCGTGGCGGGAGACGACGTGCATGCCGGCGGCGCCGTCGTCGAGCAGGCCGGTGAGGATCGCCGCCACCACGCGAGGTCCGCGGGCGAGCGCCGCGGCCCGCAGCATCGCGTCGTGCGACGGCCGCGACCCGTTCTCCTGCGGGCCGCGGCCCAGCACGAGGTGGTCGTCGACGACGAGCAGGTGGGCGTCCGGGTGCGCCACGACGATCTCGCCGGGCACCAGCGGCATGCGGTCGCGCGCCTGGCGGACGGGCAGCGCGCAGCTGCGCCCGAGGATCTCGGGCAGGTAGGAGCGCGCGCTGGCCGGCAGGTGCAGCGCGACGAGCACGGTCGCCGGCAGGTCGGCCGGCAGGGCCTCGGTGAGGGTCTTGAGGGCTTCCACCCCACCCGCCGAGGCCCCGACGACCACGAGGTCGCGGGACTGCGGTGCGGACTCGGTCATGGCTGGGCACTGCCCGCCAGCACACCGGTCATGCCGCGTCTCCGGCCGCGTCGCGTCCGGCCGGGCCGCGTCCGCCGGTCAGGCTGGCCGGCGCTCGTCCAGCAGGTCGGCCAGGCCCTGCGCGACGGTCGTCGGCGGGACCCGGCGCGCGTAGGCGCTGTCCGCCCCGGCCTCCAGCATCGTGGCGATGCGGTCCTCGTAGGCGACCTGCGCCCCGATGAGCGTGCCGGCGGCGAACGAGCGGACCTCGCGGATGACGTTCTCGCCGCTGAGCATCGGCAGGCTGTCCTCGACGACCAGCAGGTCGGGCTGCTCGGCGACGACCGCACCGACGGCTTCCGCGCCGTTCGTGAGCGTCGCCACGACCACGATGCGGCGCGCGGTCAGGTCGGTGCAGAGCTTCTCGGTGAACCAGGCGTTGCGGTGCACGACGATCGCGCGCCGCGGCGAGGTGCGCTGCAGCAGCTCGACGCTCGTGCGCAGGTGCGCGTCGGTGCGGTCGATGATCGCCCGGTGCTCGGCGCGGATGACGTCCGTGCGCCGGGCGAGGTCCATGCGCGACTCGCGGGAGGCGGCCGAGCGCTCGGCCGCCGCGAGGGTGGCCCGCCGCGCGGCGTGCCACTGGTCGATGGCGTCGAGCTGCTGGCGGGCGAGGTCGAGGTCGCTGCGTGCGGCGTCCCGGGGGCCGCCCGTCGGCGGTGCGGTGCGCTCGGTGCGCTGGGACGGCGGCGTGCGTCCGGGGGGCGAGGCGTCGAGGTCGACGACGTCACGCATGTGACGCGCCTCGGACGAGTCGGAGGGGAAGAGGGCCATGCTGCGTCCTGTCCGGACAGCCTCGGCTCGAGGCATCGGGTGGGGGCGGCTGGTGGCTCAACCGTGATCCACAGTAGTGGGTCGCGCTGGTGACGGCCACCGGGACTGCGCGCGGACGAGGGGTCCGCTCAGTCGCCCTGGTCGCGGCCCGGCGCCGGCGGCTGCTCGTCGGACGGGCCGGCGGGCGGTCCGACGAGCCAGGCCGGGGGGTGCGGCGGCACGGGCGGCTCGGGGGAGGGGTGGCCCTGCGCCCGCAGCAGGCCGCTCGTCGCCCGGTCGGAGCGGGCGGACGCGGCGGCCTCGACCTCGCGCAGCCGCCGGCGGGCGCTGCGCAGCCGCTCGCGCTGCTCGGCCACGTGCTGCCGGGCCCGGTCGAGTCGCTGCTGCAGGTGCTCGTCCTCCACCGTGGCGGTCTCCCCGGGCGGACGGCACTCACACGGGAGCCGTTCCGCGCGTCGCGGCCCACCGCGCCGTGCGCGCGGCCGACTGCTCGAGCAGGGCCCTGCTCTCGACGAGGCGCCGGGCGCTCTGCGCGGTGATGAGGTCGTGCTCGATCCGCAGGAGGGCGACCGAGGCCAGCCGCTGCTTCGTGCGCCGGGTGAGCTCGGAGTTCTGTTCGCTGCTCGGCATCGGGGGCCCACCGTCGTCCCGCCGCAGTCGCCCTGGTCCACCAAGGCCGCGCCGGCATGATCAACGTACACCCGCTGCGGGGCTCGCGACGGCCGAGCCCGCACCTGCCCGGGGCGCTGTCCGCCCCCGGGCCGGCGCGTCCTGGGGCACGATCACCCGGTGACCACCCGCCGGGACGACCTCGCCACGCGACTGAGCGACTTCGCCCGCGGGCTCCAGCGCGAGCACGCGCCGGGCGCCGTGCTCGAGGCGATCGTGCAGTCCGCGCTCGTGCTGGTCCCCGGCGCCGACGAGGGCTCGGTGAGCATGGTCGTGCGCCGGCGCCGGGTGGAGGCGCAGGCCGCCTCGAGCGACCTGCCGCGCCGGGTCGACGCGCTGCAGGAGGAGGTCGGCCAGGGACCGTGCCTGTCCGCCGTCTTCGAGCAGCAGACGGTCCTCGTGGAGGACCTGGGCGCCGAGCAGCGCTGGCCCGACTTCAGCCGCCGTGCCGCGGCGCTCGGCGTGGGCAGCATGCTGTCGTTCCAGCTGCACGTCGACGGCGACAACCTCGGTGCGCTGAACCTCTACGGCCTGCAGAAGGGCTCCTTCGACGAGGCGTCGGTGGAGACGGGCCTGCTGTTCGCCTCGCACGCCGCGATCGCCTACGCGGCGGCGCAGCGCGAGCAGCTGCTCGAGCGCGCGCTCGTCTCGCGCCAGCTGGTCGGCCAGGCGCAGGGGATCCTCATGGAGCGCTCCCGGCTGACGGCCGACCAGGCCTTCGCGCAGCTCACCGAGTGGAGCCAGGCGGCCAACGTCAAGCTGCTCGAGGTCGCCCGGCGCCTGGTCGAGAGCGGTGAGCTGCCCGCCGCCGGCCGGGCGCCCGTCGGCTGAGCGCAAGCCGGCAGGGTCCGCCGGTCAGCGCGGGGCGTCCCCGCGGTCGCGGACCTCGGCGGCCAGGACGTCGGCGGTGTCGCCCAGGACCGGCAGGTGGGGCAGCAGCTGCAGCACCTCGTCGGGCTCGATGCCCTCCGCGAGCAGGGCTTCGAGCGCGGTCAGCGCGTCGACCGGTCGCACGGGCAGCTCGAGCGCGGCGCCCTCGAGCGCGATGCCCGCGAGGAACAGCGCGCCGGCCAGGTCGTCCTCGCTCGCCGGCGGGACGGCGTCGGCGGCCGGCGCCACCGCGTCGCGGGTCACCGCCTCGGCGGCGCGCACCAGCGCGAGCGGCAGGCCCTCCGCCTCGACCTCGACGAGCGAGGCACGGCCGAGCGCGGCCAGCACGAGGGTCTCGGCCTCCGTGCGCAGCGGCGCGTCCCACTCCGCGGCGCGCACGACCGCCGGCAGGTCGCTGTCGTCCTCCCCGAGCTCGTCCAGCAGCTCCTGCCACGCCGTCGGGTGGCGCGCGCCGGCGCGCCGGGCCGCGAGCAGGCAGGTCTCGAGGACGAAGGGCGTCAGCAGCTCGCGCTCGAAGCGGTCGGCGACGAGCCCGCCGTCGGCCTCCAGCGCGCCGAGCGCATCGGCGAAGGTGCCGGCAGCGGCGTCGGCGAGCTCGAGCGGCACGTCCTCCTCGACGCTCAGCTGCTGGTCGGCGGCCGCCCGCATGCCCAGCGTCAGCCCCGTCGGGACGACGCGACCGTGCCGCCGGACGTGGTGCGGCGAGTCGGACAGCCCGACGCTCCAGGCGCAGGCCTCGGCGACGAGCGCGGCGGTGCGCTCGCGCAGGACCTCACGGGTGAGCAGGGCGACCGGGTCGGCGGCGAACACGTCCTGCTCCTTGCCCGGGAACGCCCTGTCGCTACCCGGACGCGCTGCGGTGCGTCAGTGATCGTCGGCCGGGTAGCCCGTCGAGGACGAGCGCCCGCTCCCGGGCGCAGGAGGAGAGGACAGCGTGGCCGCAGGAGGCAAGCAGTCGCCGGCACGGGACGGCAGCAGATCGCGCCGTGCCGGTGCGTCCGGCACCGGGCACCGGCCGTACCCCGAACAGGGCGACTCCCGCGGCGGTGCCGGAGCGGGCGACGTGCCCGGCTCGGACGCCGACACGCCGGCACAGATTCCCGCGCAGGGCTGGAAGCAGGTGCTGCTGCGCACCAAGGACCAGGTCAAGGAGGACAACGTCCAGCTGCTGGCGGCCGGCGTCGCCTTCTACGCGTTCATCGCCCTGTTCCCGGCGCTCATCGCGGCGGTGACGCTCTACGGGCTGGTCGCCGACCCGGCACAGGTCGAGGAGCAGATCGCGGGCTTCACCGACACGCTCCCGCGGGAGGCCTCGACCCTGCTGACCGAGCAGCTCACGACGATCGCCTCCGGCTCGTCGAGCTCGCTGGGCTGGGGGCTGCTCGCCAGCCTCGCCGGTGCGCTGTTCGCGGCCAGCGGCGGGGTGCAGAACCTCATCAAGGCGGTGAACATCGCCTACGACGAGGAGGAGACCCGCGGGTTCCTGAAGCTGCGCGGGCTCGCGCTGCTGCTGACGGTCGTGGCGATCCTGTTCGTCGCGGTGGCCGTCGGGCTCATCGCCGTGGTGCCCGCAGTCCTGTCGTCGACGCCGCTCGGTGGCCTCGCCACGCTCGGCGTGCAGGTCGCCCGCTGGGCCGGCCTGGTCGTCTTCGTCCTCGTCGCGCTGGCGATCGTGTACCGCTACGCGCCCGACCGCGACAACCCGAAGTTCGCCTGGGTCGGGCTGGGCAGCCTGGTCGCCACGATCCTGTGGATCATCGGTTCCGCCGCCTTCTCCCTGTACGTCAGCAACTTCGGCAGCTACGGCAAGACCTACGGCGCGCTGGCCGGCGTCGTGGTCCTCATGCTGTGGCTCTGGCTGACCTCGCTGATCGTCCTGATCGGCGCGGAGATCAACAGCGAGACCGAGCAGCAGACCGCCAAGGACACCACCGAGGGTCCCGAGAAGCCGATGGGCGAGCGCGACGCCGTCAAGGCCGACAGCCTGCCCGGCTCCGGCTGACCGACCTGACGCACTGACGAGGGCGGCCTGGGACTCCCTGGGCCGCCCTCGTCGTTCCCGGGTCAGTGCCGCGCTCAGGTCAGTGCGTGCCCGGGTCAGTGGCTGGTGCGGCCGACCCGGCGCTCGAGCGCCGGGGCGATCCACCGGTCGGCCAGCGCACCGGTGGCAAAGGCGTAGACGGCCTTGTGCGCGACGTCGACGAGCTGCTCCTGCACCGGCCAGGTGTGCGGCGGGGCGCCGACGCCGGTGCCGTTCTCGACGGTCTGGTCGAACGCCAGGCGGACGACCGCGTGCGCCAGCGACGCGCGCGGGCCGCGCAGGCCGACCGCCGACCAGGCACCCCGCAGCGCCCCGACGACGGCGCCGGTGCCCCAGTGCATCGCGTGGTTCCAGACCGGCGGCTGCGCCGAGCCGGCCGGACGCCGCCCCAGCAGCGTCAGGAGCGCCCGCGCCGGGACGTAGGAGTCGGGCCTGGAGGTCAGCGCCTGCTCGAGCTTCTCGCCGGCGGTCATCACGGCCACGCCGCCGAGACCGGCGAGCGCACCCCGGCCGGCCGCTGCGAGCAGGGCCCGCGGTCGGCTCGCGCCCCGCGCCGTCATCGTCCGGACCGGGCGTCGAGCGAGGTGCTCCGGTCCTCGCCGCGCTGCACCGGCCCGACGTGCTCGACGAGCCCGGCGACCGCGGCCAGCGCGCGGCTGGCGCCGGCGGCCGCGACGCCCAGCGGTGCGGGGGCGCGCCGGGACGCCGCGTCGAGGCCGTCGCGCGAGCGGTCGAGCAGCGTGAGCGGCAGCGCGGCCAGGACGTTGCCCGGTGGCCGGCGGGACCCGCGGGGGTGGATGCGCTGGAGGACCTCGTCCTGCTCGGCGCCGCTCGTCGCCCGCAGGCGCGTCAGCAGGTGGTCGAGGTCGACGTGGTCGCGGCGCTGGCGGGCCAGCACGCTGCCGGATCCGCCGAGCTCGTCGACGGTCTGCTCGGCGAGGCTCCGGATCATGGGGCGGCTCCAGGGTGCGGGACGGTGTCTCCGGCGGCTGCCCGCTGGGCACCGGCCGAACCAGGCGCTCCCGGCGGCCCGGTGCGCCAGGATGGGCCCATGGCCGAGCTGCACCTGTCCCAGGACCCCGACGCCGACGCGCTGCTGAGCAGCGAGCCGCTGGCGCTGCTGCTCGGCATGCTGCTGGACCAGCAGATCCCGATGGAGAAGGCGTTCCGCGGGCCGTTCGACCTGCGGGAGCGGCTCGGGCACCTGGACGCCGCGCGCATCGCCGCCGCCGAGCCGGAGGCGTTCGCCGCGCTGTTCGGCACGCCGCCAGCGGTGCACCGGTTCCCCGGGTCGATGGCCAAGCGGGTGCAGGACCTGTGCGCCGCCCTCGTCGAGCACTACGACGGCAGCGCGCAGGCGCTCTGGGCCGACGCCGAGGACGGGCCGGAGCTGCTGCGGCGCCTGCAGGCCCTGCCGGGCTTCGGCAGGCAGAAGGCGCAGATCTTCGTGGCGCTGCTCGGCAAGCGGCTCGGCGTCACGCCGCCCGGCTGGCGCGAGGCCGCCGGGGGCTACGGCGAGGACGGCGCGCTGCGCAGCGTGGCCGATGTGACCAGCCCCGAGACGCTGCTCGAGGTGCGCGCCTACAAGCAGTCGGTGAAGGCCGCGGCCAAGGCTGCCGGCCCAGCCACGCCGAAGAAGACCGGCCGCACGCCCGCCGCCGACCGGGCGTGACCGGTCGCCGGGTCCTCGTCACCGGCGGCGCGCGCGGGATCGGCCGGGCCGTTTGCGAGGCGTTCGCCGGCGCGGGCGACCGCGTCGCCGTGCACGCCCGCGGGGACGGCGGACGTGCCGTCGCCGCGGCGCTGCCGGGTGGTCCGCACTGCGGCGTGGCGGGTGAGGTCGGCGACCCGGCCGCCGTCGAGGCGTTCGTCGCCGAGGCGGTCGACGCGCTGGGCGGGCTCGACGTCGTCGTGAACAACGCCGGCGTCTACGACGAGCTCGACCCGCTCGAGGCGACCTACGAGCAGTGGCAGCGGCACTGGCGCACCACCGTCGAGGTCGACCTGCTCGGTCCTGCGTGGGTCGTGCACTGCGCGCTGCCGCACCTGCGGGCGGCCGCACACGGACGCGTCGTGAACGTCGGCTCGCGGGGTGCCTCGCGCGGCGAGCCGGGCGCCGTCGCCTACGCGGCCGCCAAGGCCGGGCTCACCGCCATGGGCCAGTCGCTCGCGCTCGCCCTCGCGCCGTCCGGCGTGGCCGTCGGGAGCGTCCTGCCGGGGTTCGTCGACACCGACCTGGCGCGGCACGTGCTGGACGGCTCGGGCGGCGACGCGGTGCGGGCGCAGAGCCCGGCCGGGCGCGTGGGCACCGTCGAGGAGGTCGCCGCCGCCGTGCTGTTCCTCGCCTCGGAGCAGGCGTTCTGGTCGACGGGCGCCGTGCTGGACGTCAACGGCGCCTCGTACCTGCGCAGCTAGTCCTGGTCGATGACGCGGCCGGGTCGACGACTCGTCCGGGTCGCTGTCTCGTCCTGGTCGATGACGCGGCCGGGGTCGATCGCGAGGCGCACCGGCTCGGCCTCGACCGGACGGGCGACGATCGCCGTGGCGCGGGCGCGCTCGGCGGTCGGGCCGGCGTTGGCCATGACGACGCCGAACCACGGCAGCGCCACGGCGCCGAACACGAGCAGTCCCTTGAACGCGACGGGGACGGGCAGGGCGACGGCGAGCACGACGCACACGATGCGGACGCTCTGGCTGAGGACGTACCGGCGCTGCCGCAGCGCGATGTCCTCGCTGTGGCTCATCCCGGCGGAGGTGACGACGCTGACCGGACGTGTCGAGCGGGCGTGCCGCACGAGGTTCTCCCGACTGGAGCGCTCAGTCGGCGCCCTCTCGTACAACAGCATGACCCCTCCGGTCCTTCCCCGCCGCTCGGAGCCCACGGTCCTCGGCTGCGGCACGAGATGCCCAGCGGTGCAACCGGTCCGGGGTCAGCCGGGGGTCTGCTCGCCGCCGCGCCGGCGCCGGCGGGCGAGCATTGCGACACCGCCCGCGACGACCGCGAGCGCCGCCACCGCCGAGACCAGCCCGCCGTCCTCGCCGCCGTCCCCGTCGGTCGCCGCAGCGGGTGCGACGGCGGCCGAGGAGGCCGGCGACGGGGCGGCGGCGCTGGGCGCGACCGAAGGGCTCACGGTGGCCGCGGGCGACGGCGGGGCGGCGGCCCAGCTGCCCGTCCAGTCGTACGTGCCGGTGATCGGGTGGCCGTCGGCGGCGACCACCCGGTAGGCCACCCGGTAGCGGCCGGGGGCCGCGTCCGCGCGCAGCGGCTGCACGACGCTCGCGCCGGAGACCTGCACGGGGCCCTCGGTGGCGTCGGCGCCGTCCGGCCCGGTGACGACCACCGTGGCGAGCCGCGCCGACACCGGCTCGGTGAAGACCAGCTCGACGGCGGTCGGCGGCGCCGCGACGGAGGCGTCCGCGGCGGGCGCGCTGCGCTCGAGCGCCGTGTGCGCGGCGGCCGGGGTCGCGAGCGCTCCTGCCCCCGCCGCGGCGACCAGCGCCGCCACCACGAGCGAGCCGGCGCGCGACCGTCGGCCACCGGCGCGGGCAGGGCTGCTGCATCGTCCGTCGTGCACGGCCCGACGGTACGGGAGCCGCGGCCGCCGCGGGTGCTGGTCGGGCCGGCTCCCCAGCGCGCACACTGGACCGGTGGCTCCGCACGGTCCGCCCCGCGTCAGCTGGCAGGCGTCGCTGTTCGACGACGCGCCGGACGCGCCGGACGGCGCGCCGGCCCGGCTGTCGTTCGACGCGCTCCGACGCGACCCCCTCGACGAGCGGTCCTGGCTCGACGTCGCGCCGGGATGGGTGCCGGACCACGGGGCGCTGTTCGACCGGCTGCTCGAGATCGCGCCCTGGCAGCAGCGCACCCGCACCATGTGGGACAGCGAGGTGCTCGAGCCGCGGCTCGTCGCGAGCTGGCCGACCGGCGCACCGCTGCCGCCCGAGGTGCGCGAGCTCACCGGCGTGCTGTCCGAGCGGTACGGCGTCGCCTTCGACAGCTGCCTGGTGAACCTCTACCGCGACGGCTCCGACGCCGTCGCCTGGCACGCCGACACCGTCCGCAAGGTGCTGCGCGACCCGCTCGTGGCCACCGTCTCGCTCGGTGCCCGCCGGTCGTTCCTGCTGCGCCCCGCCGCCGGCGGCCCGATCGCCCGCCGCTACGCCCCCGGCGAGGGCGACCTCATCGTCATGGGCGGCGCCTGCCAGCACGACTGGCACCACACCGTGCCGCGCGAGCGGTCCGCCTCCGGCGCCCGGATGAGCATCACCCTGCGCCACTCCCGTCCCGCCTGAGTGCGCACCGTCGCGAGACCGAGACCTGCGACTGCCTGTGCGGGACGGGCGGCTGCGCCATCCTGGCGGGACGCAGGCACGGCGACGGGGGAGCGGCATGGCGACGGGACGCACGGGGACAGCGGCGGCGCCGGCGAGGTCCCGGACCGGGCGGCTGCTGGCGCTGCTCGCGGCGGTCGCGCTGGCGGTCTCGGCGTACGTGCACGCCGACCTCGGCGACGCCCCGTACGCCGCGGACGGGCAGGTCACGCTGAGCGGGCTGTTCGTCGCGCAGGCGCTGGTCGCGGCGGTCGTCGCGCTGTGGGTGCTGGTGCGCCCGAGCCGGCTGGCGTGGCTCGCCGTCCTCGCGGTCGGGGCCGCGTCGCTGCTCGCGCTGGTGCTCAGCGTCTACGTGCGCATCCCGTCGGTCGGGCCGTTCCCCGTGCTGTACGAGCCGCTCTGGTACGGCGCCAAGGTCGTCGCGGCGGTCGCCGCCGGGGCGGCGGCGGTCCTGGCCGCCGTCGCGCTGGCGGCCGCGGGCCGCCCGTCCGTCAGGTGACGGTGAACTCGAGCTGCATGTTCGGGTGCGGGTCGCAGATCGCCTCGTAGTCGCCGGGCGTCAGCTCGACCGTCCAGGACGTCTCGGTCACCTCGGGCACGGTCGTCGTCTCGTCGACGTCCCCGCCCTCGAGGTGGAAGTTGTGGATCTCCGACGGGTCCTGCACGTTGACCGTGTAGGTCCCGGCCGGGATCGACTCGACCTGCTCGCCGGACGCGTCGGTCAGCGTGATGACGAAGGCGTCGGGGTCGCCCGGCTCGCCCACCACGCCGGTCAGCACGTTCGCCTCGGCGCCGCCGGCGCTGGCAGCCGCGGACGGCTCCGCAGCGGGCGTCGAGGCGGTCGTGTCCGACCCCGCGGTGTCGGTCGGCTCCTCGGCGTCGTCACCGCCGCAGGCGGAGGCGGCGAGCACGAGGGTCAGGGCGGCGGCGGCAGCGGTCCTGCGCACTGGGAGCTCCTCTCGACGCCTCTGCGGCGCCACGGTGTGGGCCTCCACTGTCTCCCAGAGCGACCGCCGGCGCGCGCTGCGGCACGCCCGTCCTGCCCGCGGGCGGTCAGCCGCCGAGCGAGCCCTTGCCGGGCGCGCCGAGCCCGAGACCGGTCAGGAAGGTGAGCTCGGGCGGCGCGCTGAGGTTGCCGGGCGTCCCGGCGAAGGCGAACAGCTCGGCGACGTGCGGCAGCTGCAGGTGGGCGTCGAGGTCGGCCTGCGAGCGCCAGCGCTCGACGAGCACGAGGTGCAGCGGGTCGGCGTTGTCGCGGTGCAGGGCGTACGTGAGGCAGCCGGGCTCCTCGTGCGTGCGCACCGCGCAGGCCTCCAGCGCGGCGATCGCCGCGTCGGCGCGCCCCTCGGCGGCCCGGACGTGCACGACGCCGACGACCTCGTCGGCGGGCTGGTCGGGAGAGGGGGCCATGTGCGCTCCTGGGGGTCCTTGCCGCCGGACGGCGGCGGAGCACCGTACGTCGCGCGCCGGCGCGCCGCGCGCTACAGCCCGCGCGGCTCCGGCAGCAGCTCGGGGAACACCGGCGGACGGCGCTCGGCCCGAGCGGTGAGGGCCTCGACCATGTCGGCGGGCTGGAACATCCCGGCCTGCCAGGTGGCGATCTGCTCCAGGCCCTCGTCGACCGGGTGGTCGCGGGCGTAGTTCATCGCGACCTTGGTGCCCCAGACGGCCAGCGGCGACTTCGCCGCGATCTCGCGCGCCGTCTCGAGCACGCCCTCGACGAGCGCGGCGTGGTCGGGGTAGACGCCCTGCACCAGGCCGACCTCGTAGGCGCGCCGGGCCGGGACCCGGCGCCCGGTGAAGGCCATCTCGCGGGCGAAGCCCTCGGGGACGACCTTCCCGAGCCGCTGCAGCGTCCCGACGTCGGCGGTCATGCCGAGGTTGATCTCCTGGACGCAGAAGAAGGCGTCCTCGGTCGCGTAGCGCAGGTCGCAGGCGGTCACCAGGTCGACGGCGCCGCCGATCACCCCGCCCTGCACCGCGGCGAGCACGGGCACGCGCGCCCGCTCGAGCGCGGTGAACGACCACTGCAGCAGCCGGACCTGCGAGCGGGTGCGCGCCTGGCGCCGCCCGGGCTCGCCCTCGGTCGCGGACAGGCCGCCGCCGGAGGCGCCGAACACCGCGAGGTCCATCCCCGCGCGGAAGTGCCGCCCGGTGCTGCTCAGCACGACGACGCGGGCGCTCGCCTCGTCGCTGATCGCCGTGACGAGCTCCGGGAGCTCGCGCCAGAAGGCCGGCGTCATGGTGTTGAGCTCGTCCGGGCGCGACAGGCGGACGTGGGCGACCCCGTCGGCGAGCTCGACGTCGAAGCAGGTGGACTCCATCCGGCGATCCTGCCCTGCGCGGACGCCGTCGGCGACACGCCCCGGGCCGACGCCGGCCGGCGCGGTCCGGCGGCTACGGTCGGCACGGTGTCCTCGCCTGCGCAGCCGTCGACCCCGCCCCGGTCCGTCCCCGTCCCGGTCCTGCAGCTGTCCGGCGTCGCCGTCGTGCGCGGCGGCTCGACGCTGCTGGCCGACGTCGACTGGACCGTGCGCGACGGGGAGCGCTGGGTGGTGCTCGGCCCGAACGGCGCCGGGAAGACGTCCCTCCTCCAGCTGGCCGCCGCGCTGATGCACCCGACCCGCGGCCGCGTGACCGTGCTCGACGCCGAGCTCGGCAAGGCCGACCTGTTCGAGGTGCGCCCGCGCATCGGCTTCGCGTCGACCGCGATGGCGAAGCGCATCCCGCCCACCGAGACGGTGCTCGACGTCGTGCTGACCGCCGCGTACTCCGTGACCGGCCGCTGGAACGAGCAGTACGAGGACATCGACGTCCGCCGGGCCAACCGCGTCCTCGCGGAGTGGCGCCTCGACCACCTCGCCGACCGGCG
>CAXTFU010000033.1:19009-22888 GCA_964243385.1 uncultured bacterium
GTGCTCGGCCCGAACGGCGCGGGCAAGACGACGCTGCTGCAGGTGGCCGGCGCCGGCATCTACCCGACCCGCGGGACCGTCGACCTGCTCGGCGGGCGGTTCGGAGCGACCGACCTGTCCGAGCTGCGCACCCGCGTCGGGCTGTCGAGCGCGGCCCTCGCCGAGCGCGTCCCCGGTCGCGAGAAGGCCCTCGACGTCGTCGTCACCGCGGCCTACGGCGTCGTCGGCCGCTGGCGCGAGCGCTACGACGACGACGACGTCGCACGCGCGCAGGGGCTGCTGACCCGCATGGGCCTGCGGGCGTTCGCCGACCGCCGCTTCGGCACGCTGTCCGAGGGCGAGCGCAAGCGCGTGCTGCTGGCCCGGGCGCTCATGACCGACCCCGAGCTGCTGCTGCTCGACGAGCCGGCCGCCGGCCTCGACCTCGGCGCCCGGGAGGCGCTGCTGCGCCTGCTGACCCGGCTGGCGCAGGACGAGACGGCGCCGCCGAGCGTGCTCGTGACGCACCACGTCGAGGAGGTCCCGATCGGCACGACGCACGCGCTGCTGCTCGCCCGCGGGCGGAGCCTGGCCGCCGGGCCGGTGCGCGAGGTGCTGACCGGCCCGCTGCTCTCGCGCACGTTCGGGCTCCCGCTCGAGGTCGAGGAGCGCGGTCAGCGCTTCTTCGCCCGGTCCGTCCCCGCCTAGGAGCGCTCAGCGGGGCAGCACGGCGAGGTCGGCCACGACGGTGCGGTGGTCGCTGCCGGGCAGGCGCACCTCGCGCACCGCGCGGACGACGACCCGCGCGCGGGCGCCGTCCCGCACGAGCACGTGGTCGAGGTGCAGCAGCCCGAGCCCGGCGGGCCAGGTGCGGGCGAGCCCGCGTCCGCGCTCGTCGTGGGCGTCGCGCAGGCCGGTGTCGAGCAGCGCCCGGAACGGCGCGTGGTCGCGGTCGGCGTTGAGGTCGCCCGCGACGACCGCGGGCAGCGTGGTCGCCGCGGCCTCGGCGGCCAGGTCGCGCAGCGAGCGGCGCCACAGCAGCGCCAGCACCGACAGCGGCGGCAGCGGGTGCGCGGCGAGCAGGCGGACGTCGACCCCGCCGACCCGCACCGTCGCCCGGGGCAGCTCGCGGCCACCGGCCGTGCGGGTCGTGACGGCCGACAGCGGCAGCCGGCTGAGCAGGCCGACCGTCTCCGGCCGGGCGCCGAGCTCGGCGACGACGTGCGGCAGGTCGTCGGTCAGCCCGGAGGCGCGCAGCCCCGCCAGGCCGCGGGCGTCGAGCTCGGGGACGACCACGACGTCCGGGCGCAGCGCCCGCAGCGCCCGGCCGGCCCGCTCGGGGTCGGGGTTGAGCACGGAGAGGTTCGACACGACGACGCGCAGCCGGGCGGCCGTCGCGGTGCCGGGCGGCAGGTCGGTCGCGCCGAGGGCCGGCGACACGACGAGCAGGTGGCCGGCGACGAGCGCGGCCGACACGAGGGCCAGCGCCCGGCGCCGCCACAGCCCGGCGAGCGCGAGCAGGGCGTAGGCGGGCAGCAGGGTCACCGGCAGGGCGCCGACGAGCAGGATGAGCACGGTGCCCTGCTCGGCGCCCAGCGCGCGGACGGCGAGCAGCGTGCCGAGCGCCGCCGCGACCGCCCAGGCCAGGACCCGCAGCGCCGGACTGGCCCCCCGGGACGCCGACGGCCGCCGTCCCCCTGCTGCGGGGGACGGCGGCCGAGGAGCGAGCGGCAGGACTAGCTCTGGAGCTGTGCGGTCTCGTCGACCCAGTCGACGGCAGCAGCCTTGAGCTTGTCCTCGTAGGCCTTGGCGTGGTGAGCGCAGAACAGCAGGTCGCCCGAGGAGAGCACGACTCGGACGAACGCCTGCGCACCACAGCGGTCACAGCGGTCGGCAGCGGTGAGGGTGGGGGCGGACGGGGTCACAGTGGCGTTCACGAGGAGAACAACACCACATCCGGGGCCCGGCTTCCCGCTGAGCTCGCCCCGAGTCGGCCCCTGACCCCGAATCGCAACCTGACCGCAACCTGCGACGCCCGGACGCGCCGTCCCGCTCGCTGTCCTGACCCAGGACACCTAGCCGCCCATGACCCCGACGAGCGTCCGGACCGACCGGCGCTCGAGCTGCTCGTCCATCGACGTCTGGCCGCCGACGAGCCGGGTGAACAGCCCCCACGTCCCGGGCAGCGTGCGCAGGACCTCGTGCACCACCCGCGGGTGGCGGGTGAAGGCGGCCAGCGCGCGCCGCCCGGCGGCCATCTCCGGGCCGAGCACCGCGGCGACCTGCGCCGGGTAGGCCGACGGGTCGCCCGCTGCGGCGGCCCCGGCGAGCGCGCCGGACCGCAGGGCGAACGAGATGCCCTCGCGGGTCCACGGCTCGAGCAGCCCGGCGGCGTCGCCCGCCACGAGCACCCGGTCGCGCACGAGCGGCGAGTCCGGTGCCCGCACGCGGGTGAGGTGCCCGCCGTCGGTGCGGGCGCTGGACAGGTCGAGCCCGAGCGACGCGACGAAGCCGCGGTAGTACGCGCGCAGCGCCGCTCCGGCGGCCCGGTCGCCGATCACCCCGACGGTGAGCGTGTCGCCCTTCGGGAAGACCCAGCCGTAGGAGCCCGGCACCGGTCCCCAGTCGAGCAGCAGGTGGCCGGACCAGTCGGCGCCGGGCGGGCACGGCAGCTCGGCCTCGAGCCCCAGGTCGACCTGCTCGCACACCACGCCGACGTGCGCGGCCGCGCGGCTGCCCGCTCCGTCGGCGCCGACGACGGCGCCGGCGGTGAGGTCCGGGGCCGACCCGCGCGTGCGGACGACGACGCCCGCGGCGCCAGGCTCGTACGCCGTCACGGTGACGCCGGTGCGCAGCTCGACGCCGGCGTCGACCGCGACCTGGACGAGCGCCGCGTCGAGCTCGGAGCGCAGCACCATCGGCAGGAACGGCGCGCTCTCGCGGGTGAACCGGGCTCGCCCGCGGGAGGTGAAGCTCAGCCGGCCGACGCGGTCGCGTGCGAGGGCGTCCAGGTCGACCCCGGCCTGCGCCACGGCCGCCTGCGCGGCGCCGATGAGCCCGCCCCCGCAGCGCTTGTAGCGCGGCAGGTGCTCGCGCTCGAGCAGCGCGGTGCGGGCGCCCGCACGGGCCGCGGCCAGGGCCGCCGCAGCGCCGGCCGGACCGGCCCCCACCACGACGACGTCGTAGGCGGTCAGCGGACGGCTCCGCCCGCGATCGGCACGGGCCCATCGTAGGAGGGCGGGCGCCCTCCGGCCGTGCGGGGCTCAGGGCCGGCGGGGCGACCCGGACAGGCGCTCGGCGAGCTCGGGGCGCGCCGCCAGCCGGGCCCGGGTCGAGGCGGCGGCGGTGTCCATGACGTCCTCGGCCACGATGCCGCGCATCGGGTTCAGGCCCATCACCGGCAGGTCCTCCTGGCCCGGCTGCAGCACCACGACGTGCGAGCCGGCCCGCCGCAGCTGCCGCACCTCGGACGCGAGGTAGGCGCGCAGGGCGAGGCGCACGGCGAGGTCGGCCTGCGGGCGGCGCAGGTGCACCCGCGCGATCGTCATCGGCGAGCTGATGACCACGAGCTCGGGCCGGTCGGCCAGCACGACGTCGGCGTTGCTGGGCGAGTGCGCGCCGCCGTCGACGTACGCCTCGCCGTCGACCACGACCGGCGCGAAGTAGGACGGGATGGCGCAGGAGGCCGCCACCGCGGTGCCCACGTCGACCGTCGGCGCGCCCGGCGCGCCGAACACGACCCGCTGCGCGTCGCTCGCGCGCACGGCCGTGATGCGCAGGTCGCGGTCAGGCCAGGACGCCCCGTGCAGGTGCTGCAGCGAGCGGGCGATGAGGTCGGTGCCGACCTGGCCGGGCGGCAGCAGGCTCGACGCGAGCGCGCCGGGGCGCACCGCCCAGGGC
>CAXTFU010000034.1:0-22555 GCA_964243385.1 uncultured bacterium
GTCCCGGCCGTGCCGCTGCTCGCGGCGCTCCCGGCCTCAGGCGTGCCGACCTGGGTCGGCGTGCTGGCCCTGCTGCTCCCGCTCGGTGCGGGCGCCGCCGCCGGCCGGGTCCTGGCGCGCACCGGTGCGCCGGCCGGCCGCCGCGTCCTGGCGCTGGACGTTGTCGCGACGGCCACCACGTGCGGCCTGGTCTGGGCCGGCCTCGCGCGGGCGTCCGGTGGGGCGCTCGGGCAGTCCCGGCTCGCCGAGCTGGGACCGAGCCCCTGGCAGACCGGCCTCGCGGTCGCCGTCGAGGTCGGCGTGGGCGCCGCCGCGGCGCTGCTCGTGCTGCGCCGCGGCGGCCGGACGCAGGAGGGCTAGCCCCCGAGCTGGTCCGAGAAGTCCTCGGTGCACTGGTCCTGCGCGGCCCGGTCGTCGCCGGCGGACTGCAGGCACTCGTTCAGGCTGCCGAACTCCTCGCTGTTGAACAGCGTCACGGCGCCGGCGATGGCCAGCGCGCTGAGCAGCAGCCCGAGCACGCCGAGCACGATGCCGGCGATCGCCATGCCGCCGTTGTCAGCCTCGCCGCGCTTGACCCGGCCGCGGCCGAGCACGCCGAGCACGATCGCCGCGACGCCGAACAGCGCACCGATGATGATCAGGCCGGTCAGCAGCGCCAGGATGCCGAGCACCAGCGCGGCGATGCCGAACCCGTTGCGCTTGCGCCCGCCGGGGTGGCCGCCGTAGGGCTGCGTGCCGTACGGCGCGGCCCCGTACTGCTGGCTGCTGGGCTGCTGGCTGCCGGGCTGCTGGGTCCCGTACGGCGGGGTCCCGTACGGCTGGCTCCCGGGCTGCTGCTGGCCGTCGTACGACGGCTGCGAGGCAGGCGGGTCGTAGGTCTGGCCGCCGGACGACGAGCCGGACGAGCCGTAGCCGCCGCCCGGGCGGGCACCGTCACCGCCGTCCGGGGTCGAGCCGGGCGCTGGCGTGCGGAACGGGTCCTCGGGAGCGGTCACCGCTTCTCCTCGCAGTCTGGTCGTGTCGGCGTGCTCGCCACCTACCCTCGGGCACCGGCCCGTACCAGCCGCCGCCGAGCCCGGCCCTAGCCTGGCGACCGTCCGCCCGACCGTCCCGAGGAGCCGTCCTGCCCGCCCGTCTCGTCGTGCTCGCGTCCGGCCAGGGCAGCACGCTGCAAGCGCTGCTCGACGCCGCGCGGGACGCCTCCTACGGCGCGCAGGTCGTCGCGGTCGGCTCGGACCGGCCGCAGGCGTTCGCCCTCGAACGGGCCCGGGCCGCCGGGCTGCCGGCGCTCGCCGTCCCGCTCGTGCGCGGCGCCGACCGCAGCGCCTGGAACGGGGCGCTGGCCGACGCCGTCGCGGCGCACGAGCCCGACCTCGTCGTGCTCGCCGGGTTCATGCGCATCCTGGGGCCGGCGTTCCTCGCCCGGTTCCCGTCGCGGGTCGTGAACACCCACCCCGCTCTGCTGCCGGCCTTCCCCGGCGCGCATGCCGTCGCCGACGCGCTGGCCTACGGCGTGAAGGTGTCGGGGGTGACCGTCCACCTCGTCGACGAGGGCGTCGACACCGGTCCGGTGGTGGCCCAGGCGGCCGTGCCGGTGCTCCCGGAGGACGACGAGGCTGCGCTGCAGGGCAGGATCCAGGAGGTGGAGCGTCCGCTCTACGTCGAGGCCGTCGGACGGCTGGCCCGCGGGGGCTGGACCGTCCAGGGAAGGACCGTGAGGCTGCCGTGACCGCGCCCGATCCGAGCTCGAGCGACACGCCGAGCGGCACCGACGCACGCACCCCGGTGCGCCGCGCACTGGTGAGCGTCTACGACAAGGCCGGGCTCGAGGAGCTCGGCCGCGGCCTCGCCGACGCCGGGGTCGAGATCGTCTCGACCGGCTCGACCGCCGCGCGGCTGCGCGAGGCCGGTGTCGACGTGACGGCCGTCGACGCGCTCACCGGCTTCCCCGAGTGCCTCGACGGCCGGGTCAAGACGCTGCACCCGAAGGTGCACGCCGGCATCCTGGCCGACCTGCGCCTGCCCGACCACGTGCGGCAGCTCGACGAGCTCGGCATCGCCCCGTTCGAGCTCGTCGTGGTGAACCTCTACCCGTTCGAGCAGACCGTCGCCTCGGGCGCGTCGCCGGACGAGTGCGTCGAGCAGATCGACATCGGCGGTCCGACCATGGTGCGCGCGGCGGCCAAGAACCACCCGTCGGTCGCGGTCGTCGTCGAGCCGGCGGCCTACGCCGAGGTGCTGGCATCCGTGCGCGAGGGCGGGACGACGCTGCCGCAGCGGGCGCGCCTCGCTGCCCGGGCGTTCGCGCACACCGCCGCCTACGACGTCGCGGTCGCCTCGTGGTTCTCGTCGGCGTACGCCCCGGCCGACGCCGAGCCGTTCCCCGCCTTCCTCGGCGCGACCTGGGAGCGCTCGTCGGTGCTGCGCTACGGCGAGAACCCCCACCAGGGCGCTGCGCTCTACGTGCGGCCCGGGTCGCCGCAGGGGAGCTCGCTGGCGACCGCCGAGCAGCTGCACGGCAAGGCGATGTCGTACAACAACTACGTCGACACCGACGCCGCGCTGCGTGCCGCGCACGACGTCGCCGAGCCCTGCGTGGCGATCGTCAAGCACGCGAACCCGTGCGGCATCGCCGTCGGCGGCGACGTCGCCGAGGCGCACCGCAAGGCGCACGCCTGCGACCCGGTGTCCGCGTTCGGCGGGGTCATCGCCGCGAACCGCCCGGTCACCCTCGCCATGGCCGAGCAGGTCGCCGAGGTGTTCACCGAGGTCGTCGTCGCGCCGTCCTACGAGGACGGCGCCGTCGAGCTGCTGTCGCGCAAGCCGTCGATCCGGGTGCTCGTCGCGGGCGGCGGCAGCCCGGCGGTCGAGCTGCGCCCCGTCGACGGCGGCGTGCTGCTGCAGGCGCGCGACGTCTTCCAGGCGCCGGGCGACGACCCGTCGGCGTGGACGCTGCAGACCGGCGAGCCGGCCGACGAGGCGGGACTGCGCGACCTCGCCTTCGCCTGGCGGGCCGTGCGGGCGGTGAAGAGCAACGCGATCCTGCTCGTGCACGACGGGGCGACCGTCGGCGTCGGCATGGGCCAGGTGAACCGCGTCGACGCCGCCCGGCTCGCGGTCAGCCGTGCCGGCGCCCGCGCGGCCGGGTCGGTGGGCGCGTCCGACGCGTTCTTCCCGTTCGCCGACGGCCTGCAGGTGCTGCTCGACGCGGGGGTCCGGGCCGTCGTGCAGCCGGGCGGCTCGGTGCGCGACGCCGAGGTCGTCGCGGCGGCCGAGGCGGCCGGGGTCGCGCTGTACTTCACCGGCACCCGCCACTTCGCCCACTAGGCCGGACGGTGCAGGACTTCTCGCGCGAGGTGCTGCAGAGCCGGACGTTCACCGGCGAGCGGCTGGTCGGCGCCGACTTCAGCGAGGCGACCCTCACCAGGGTGGTCTTCGAGGACTGCGACCTGTCCGGCGCCGAGCTCACCTCGGCCGTGCTGGACACCTGCGCGTTCCTGGGGTGCCGCCTGGAGCGCACGCGCCTGTTCGGCTCGGTCCTGCGCGGCTGCAAGCTCACCGGCTCGACGTTCGTGCGCGCCGCCCTGCGCCCGCTCGTCGTGGAGGGCGGCGACTGGTCGTACGTCTCGCTGCGCGCCGCCGACCTGCGGGGCACCGCCCTGACCGGACTGGGGCTGCGCGAGGCGGACCTGAGCGACGCCGACCTGTCCCGCTGCGACCTGTCCGGCGCCGACCTGGGCCGCGCCCGGCTGCGCGGGGTCCGGCTGCGCGGCGCCGACCTGCGCGGGGCGGACCTCGACGGCTGCGACGTGGACGGCGTCGACTGGCAGGACGTGCGGCTCGACGTCGCGCAGGCGGTCATGCTCGCCCGGGCCCGCGGGGCGGTCGTCGACGGCTGACGGGGGTCCGGACGCCCGCAGGCCCCGCCCGTGCAGCGCACGGACGGGGCCTGGGTGGGGCCAGCGGTCGGTCAGCCGACCTTCACCGCGTCGACCGCCCGGTAGTAGGCGAGCAGCTGCCCGGCCTGCGCGACGAGGTCGTCGCGGACCTGCACGTCCTGTGCGTCGCCCTTGATCTGGCTGGTCGCGCGGGCCACGAACTGCTCGAGGTTGCGGATCGCGACCACCTCGCTGTCCTGGTCGGCCCCCGTCGACGCCCGCGTGAGGCGGTCGGCGAGGCTCGCCGCGACCCGGGCGTTCAGCCGGCCGGCCGTGACGTACGCGTTCATCGCCGTCTGCACCGAGGCGAACGTGACGGTCGGCAGGGTCGGCCAGGTCGTCGTGGTGAGGTCGCGGTTCACCACGCGGCCGTCGTAGGCCTGCGCCCAGTCCCAGGCGTAGCCCAGCAGCTCGGCCTCGGTCCACTTCACGTCCAGGAACAGCAGGTTGAACGGCTTGCCGCTGTCGTAGGCGCCGTCCGGCACGACGACGCCCGGCAGCTGCGCGAGGTTGATCTCGGACACCGTGCTGGCGGCGACGGTCCCGCCGAAGATCGGTCCGACCTCGCGGACCTGCTGCGGGAACACGAGCGCGTCGAGGTCCTGCTCGGCGACCACCCGGTCGAAGATGCTCAGGTAGGCGTCCCGGTTGCGCAGGAAGGCGGTGCGGTCCGGCTCGGTGCTGACGTCGCCGAGCATCGCGTTGACGCGGGTGTCGCCCGCGAAGCCGTTCGCGTCGGCCCAGGCGTTGAGCTCGGCGATCGAGTGCACCGCGGCGCTCGGGCCGAGCCGCTTGAGGTACTGCTCGATGGCCCAGTTGTTGCCCACGGTCCCGGCGTCGCCGCCCGCGGTGCGCACCGCGGCGAAGCCCGAGCCGGCGAACGGGTCCTCGACCACGGTGGCGCCCTGCGCCTCGAGCTTGCGGACCGCGGCGGCGTAGAGCTCGGCCGTCTCGGGGGACAGCTCGCTGTTCGCCCCGACGCGCCACCCGGGACCGTAGAGCCCGATGCGCTTGCCCTGCAGCGCCTGCTCGGAGAACTGCGAGGTGTAGCCGCCCTCCGGCACGACCGCGCCCACGGTCTTGACGTCCTCGGCGGAGGGGCCGGCGAGGACGTCGAGCATGATCGCCGCGTCCTCGACGGTCTTGGTGAGCGGGCCCAGCACGTCGCGGGTCGAGCCGGCGAGCGGGAAGTTGCCCGTGTTGGGGACCAGGCCGAAGGTCGGCTTGACGGCGTACAGGCTCTGCGCGGATGCCGGGTTCTGGATCGAGCCGCCGGTCTCCTCGGCCATGCCGGCGATCGCGAAGTCGCCGGCCACCGCCGTCGCCGAGCCGCTCGACGACCCGCCCGGCGCCCACGCCTGGTTCAGGGCGCTGAGGGTCGGCCCGTAGGCGCTGTTGTTCGCGTTGTTGCCGCTGCCGGCGAGGATCGGCAGGTTCGTCTTGCCCAGGAAGACCGCGCCCGCGGCGCGCAGCCGCGCGACCAGCGGTGCGTCGGTCTCCGGCACCAGGGCCAGCCCGCCGGTGACCGGGGAGGTCAGCGGCCAGCCGGACGTCGTCGGCAGGCCCTGCACGTCCAGGGAGTCCTTGATGACGATCGGCACGCCCTCGAGCGGACGGACGGTCTCGCCCGCGCGTCGGCGGGCGTCCGAGGCGGCGGCGTCGGCGAGCGCGTCCGGGTTCATCTGCGTGAACGCGTTGTAGTACGGCTCGTAGGCCTCGATGCGGGCGAGGAAGGCCGCGACGAGGTCGACCGACGTGGCGCTGCCGCCCTCCAGCGCGTCGAGCGCCTGGGTGATGCTGAAGGTCGTGGGGTCGGGAGCCGCGACGGCCGCGGCCGGCGCGGCGGCGGCGGGCGCGGTCGCGACCACGCCCGTCGTGGCGAGCAGGGCGCCGGCGGCGAGCCCGACCGCACCGACCCGACGCCGCAGGAGTGCATCCATGAGGGGTTCTCCGGTCTGTCCAGGCGCGTCCTTCGCGCGTGACCGGACCGTAGGAACCGGACGTTTCCGCACCGTTGACACGAGGTCTCGGGCCGGACACCGACTGTGCAGGCCCTGTCACGCGCCGCAGAGGCGCCCGCCCTCAGCCCCCGGCGGGACGGCGGACCGCCCAGACCGCCCACAGCGGGTCGTGCCGCCACGTCGCCGCGAGCCGCTGCTCCATGACCGGCTCGTCGAAGCCGCCGGCCTGCCGGTGGTACTCGGCGACGATGCCGGGCCGCTCGTCCTCCGGCACGGTCAGCCAGCCCCGGACCGCCTTGGTCGGGAAGCACCGGTTGGAGAACGTGCAGACCGACAGCCCGCCGGGGCGCAGGACGCGGGCCACCTCGGCCAGCACCTCCACCGGGCGCACGAGGTAGTCGACCGAGACGCAGTTCAGGACCGCGTCGAACGACGCGTCGGCGAACGGCAGGACGGGCGAGGCGTTGAGGTCCTGCACGACGCGCGCGCCGGCCAGCCGGTTCGCCGCGAGCTCCACCTCGTTCAAGCCGAGGACGGTGAGCGACCGCGGCGGCCGGCGCAGGTGCGAGACCCAGCTGCTCATGAGGTCCAGGACGTCGCCGTCGGGCACGCCGAGCTCGTCGTACAGCGCGCCGACGGCGTCGACCGCCCGGTCGTCGATGTGCGTGACGAGCCGCGGCGCGGCGTAGAAGTCGGGGTCCGGCGACGGGTCGGCGCGGTCGAAGAAGCCCTCGGGGAAGCGGTCCACCGCTCGAACCTAGGCGCCGGGCCGCAGGCCCGCTCGTCTCGTATCCTCGGCGAGCGTGACCGCCCGCATGCTCCCCGGAGCCCCCGTCGCCGAGGCCGTCCTGGCCGACCTGCGTCCGCGCATCGCCCGCCTCGTCGCAGCGGGCTCCCGGCCCGGGCTCGGCACGATCCTCGTCGGCGGCGACAGCGCGAGCGGCGGCTACGTCGCGATGAAGATGGCCAAGGCCGAGGAGCTCGGGCTCACCTCGCCCCACCTGCACCTGCCGGACGACGCGACGCAGGCCGACCTCGTCGCGGCGATCCGCGCCATGAACGACGACCCGGCCGTCGACGCCATGCTCGTGCAGCACCCGACGCCGAAGCAGATCGACTTCGAGGCCGCGCTGCTCGAGATGGACCCCGACAAGGACGTCGACGGGCTGCACCCGGTGAACGTGGGCCGCCTCGCGCTCGGCATGCCGGGGCCGGTGCCGTGCACCCCCGCCGGCATCGAGGCGCTGCTCGCGCACCACGGCGTCGCGGTCGCCGGGCAGGAGGTGTGCATCCTCGGGCGCGGCACCACCCTCGGCCGGCCGCTCGCGCTGCTGCTCACCCAGAAGCGGCCGACCGCGAACGCCGCCGTCACCGTCGTGCACACCGGCGTGCCGGACTGGGGCGCGTACACCCGCCGGGCCGCGATCGTCGTGGCCGCGGTCGGCGTGCCGGGCATCCTGCGGCCCGAGCACATCACGCCCGGCGCGACCGTCGTCGGCGGCGGGGTCCGCTACGAGGGCCGGCGCCTGCTGCCGGACGTCGACGAGGCCTGCAACGAGGTCGCCGGCGCGATCACGCCCCGGGTCGGCGGCGTCGGCCCGACGACGGTCGCCATGCTGTTCAAGAACTGCGTCGAGGCCGCCGAGAGGCGCGCGGGACTCGCCTGACGGGTCAGCCGGCGCAGTGCTAGCCCGCGCGGCGGATGCTGGCCTCGACGTCGGCCGGCAGGGGGCGGACGACGCCGCTGCTGATGACCTCGTTCGCCAGCCGGGCCCGGCGGTTCACGCCCTCCGGGATCTTGAACTTCACGTAGAGGCGCAGCAGGTGCTGCTTCACCGCGGCCTCGGTGACGACGAGCTCGTCGGCGATGTCCTTGGCCGTCGCCGGCGCGACGAAGGCGTCCTGCAGCAGCGCGGGACGGCACAGGGCGCTCAGCACCTCGCACTCGCGCCGGGTGAGGTCCGGCGCCGACATGCGTCGCAGCTCGACGGTGTCGTCGACCTCCTCGGGGACGAGCCCGCCGACGCGGGTGCGGGCTGCGCCGAAGGCGACGACGTCGCCGTCGAGCAGGACCCGGCGGCCGACGGGGCGGCCGTTCACCCGGGTGCCGTTCGTCGACAGGCCGAGGTCGGAGACGTAGACGTGGTCCCCGCGCCGGACCAGCTCGGCGTGCAGCCGCGAGACGCTCGGGTGGTCGAGCACGATGTCGACGCCGTCGCCGCGGCCCACCGTCGTGACGTCGGCCGTGAGGTCGAACGTCTCGCCGGTCTCCTCCACGCGGAGGTGGGGCTTGGGCACGTCGGGGTCCTCCGGGGGGTGCGTGCGACCGGACGGCCGTGGACTGCGAGTTCCCCGAGGCGCCCCACGTACACCCGTACGACATGCGCGTGCCGGCCGCCGCTAGGGTGCCCGGACGTCCCGTCCGACCGAGCGAGGAGCCTCCCGTGCCCGCCTCGTCGACCGCGGCGCAATTGCCGGCGCTCGCGGTCATGGCGGTCGTCGCCGTCGGGCTCGGCGTCGGCGCGACCGGTGCCTGGGCGCTCGGCGCGACGGTCCTCGGCCTCGCCCTGCTGCTCGGCGCCTGCCTGCGGCTGACGCTGCCGCCGTCCCGTGCCGGCTGGCTGGCCGTGCGCACCCGGCCGCTCGACGCAGCCGTGCTGGTGCTGCTCGGCGCGGCGGTGCTCGTGCTGGCCCAGACCATCCCGCCCGCCTGACCGTCCCGCCCGGCTGACCGTCCCGCCCGGCTGGAGGCGCCGTCCCGCCCGTCCCCTGCGCGTGCCCACCTCGTACGCTGACCCGCGCGAGCACGAGCCCCTCGACGAAGCGGAGTTCCCCCCTGATGGCCAGTCCGAGCCCAGTCACCGTGACCGTCACCGGCGCCGCCGGACAGATCGGCTATGCGCTGCTGTTCCGCATCGCCTCGGGCCAGCTCCTCGGACCCGACACCCCCGTGGCCCTGCGCCTGCTCGAGATCGAGCCGGCCCTGAAGGCGGCCGAGGGCACCGCCATGGAGGTCGACGACTGCGCGTTCCCGCTGCTGGCCGGCATCGACATCACCGCCGACGCCCGCGCGGCCTTCGACGGCACGAACGTCGCCCTGCTGGTCGGCGCCCGTCCGCGCACCGCCGGCATGGAGCGCGGCGACCTGCTGTCCGCCAACGGGGGCATCTTCAAGCCGCAGGGCGAGGCGCTCAACGCCGGCGCGGCGTCCGACGTGCGCGTGCTGGTGGTCGGCAACCCGGCGAACACCAACGCCCTCATCGCCGCCTCTCACGCGCCCGACATCCCCGGCGACCGGTTCACCGCGATGACCCGCCTGGACCACAACCGGGCGCTGTCGCAGCTGGCGAACAAGACGGGCGCGCCGGTGTCCGACATCCGGCACCTGACCATCTGGGGCAACCACTCCGCCACGCAGTACCCCGACTGGAGCTCCGCGACGATCGGCGGGCGCCCGGCCGAGGAGGTCGTGGGCGACCGCTCGTGGCTCGAGGGCACCTTCATCCCGACCGTCGCCAAGCGCGGCGCCGCCATCATCGAGGCGCGCGGCTCGTCGTCGGCGGCGTCCGCGGCGAACGCGGCCATCGACCACGTCTTCGACTGGGTGAACGGCACGCCGGAGGGCGACTGGACGTCGGCGGCGATCATGTCGGACGGCTCCTACGGCGTCCCGGAGGGGATCATCAGCTCGTTCCCGGTCACGGCCGAGGGCGGTGCCTGGAAGATCGTGCAGGGCGTGGAGGTCAGCGACTTCTCCCGCGCCAGGATCGACGCCTCGGTGGCCGAGCTCGTCGACGAGCGCGACGCCGTGCGCGAGCTGGGGCTCCTCTGATGGCCGCTCCGATGAAGATCATCTACACGTACACCGACGAGGCACCCGCGCTCGCCACGCACTCGCTGCTGCCGGTGCTGCAGGCCTACGCCGGGAAGGCCGGCGTCGACATCGAGACCCGCGACATCTCGCTGGCGGCACGCGTGCTCGCGGCGTTCGGCCTGGCCCACGACGCCCTCGCCGAGCTCGGGGCGCTGGCGCAGACGCCCGAGGCCAACATCATCAAGCTGCCGAACGTCAGCGCCTCGGTCCCGCAGCTCAAGGCCGCGATCAAGGAGCTGCAGGACGCCGGCCACGCCGTCCCGGACTACCCCGAGACGCCGGAGACCGAGCAGGAGCGAGCTGCCCGCGCGGCCTACGACGCCGTCAAGGGCAGCGCGGTCAACCCGGTGCTGCGCGAGGGCAACTCCGACCGCCGCGCGCCCGCGTCGGTCAAGGGCTACGCCAAGAAGCACCCCCACTCGATGGGTGCCTGGTCGCCCGACACGCGCTCGCACGTCGCGACGATGAGCGAGGGCGACTTCCGCCACTCGGAGACCTCCGTGACGCTCGACGCGGCGACGACGCTGCGCATCGAGCACGTCGGCGCCGACGGCACCACCACCGTCCTGCGGGACGGCCTGTCCGGTGACGCCGGCGAGATCGTCGACGCCGCGGTCATGCGCAGGGCGGCGCTCCGCGCCTTCCTCGAGCGCGAGATCGCCGACGCACGCGAGCAGGGCGTCCTGTTCTCGGTGCACGTCAAGGCCACCATGATGAAGGTGTCCGACCCGATCATCTTCGGCCACGCCGTGAGGGCCTACTTCGCCGACGTCTTCGCCCAGTACGGCGAGCAGCTGGCGAGCGTCGGCGCCGATCCCAGCCAGGGTCTCGGCGGCGTCCTGTCGGACGTCGAGCGGCTGCCGGAGGACGTCCGCTCGGCCGTCACGGCCGCCATCGCGGCGACCTACGAGCGCGGACCCGCGCTCGCGCAGGTCGACTCGAGCCGCGGCATCACGAACCTGCACGTCCCGAGCGACGTCATCATCGACGCCTCGATGCCGGCGGCGATCCGCAGCTCGGGCCAGATGTGGAACGCCGACGACCAGCTGCAGGACACGAAGTTCGTCATCCCCGACTCGTCCTACGCCGACCTGTACCGGATCACGGTCGAGCACTGCCGCGAGCACGGCGCCTTCGACCCGACCACGATGGGGACGACGCCCAACGTCGGCCTCATGGCGCAGAAGGCCGAGGAGTACGGCAGCCACGACAAGACGTTCGAGGTCGCGGCCGCCGGGGTCGTCCGGGTCGTCGACGCCTCCGGTGCGGTGCTGCTCGGGCAGCCGGTCGCCGAGGGCGACGTGTTCCGCGCCTGCCAGACCAAGGACGCGCCGATCCGCGACTGGGTGCAGCTCGGCGTGCGGCGCGCCCGCGCCACCGGCGTCCCGGCCGTGTTCTGGCTGGACGAGACCCGCGCGCACGACGCGCAGGTGCTGCGGAAGGTGCGCGCGAACCTCGCCGAGGAGGACACCGCAGGGCTCACGATCGAGGTCATGGACGTCGCCGAGGCGACGCGCTACACCCTCGACCGCGCCCGCCGGGGCGAGGACACCATCTCGGTGACCGGCAACGTGCTGCGCGACTACCTCACCGACCTGTTCCCGATCCTCGAGCTCGGCACGAGCGCCAAGATGCTGTCGATCGTGCCGCTCATGAACGGCGGCGGGCTGTTCGAGACGGGCGCCGGCGGCTCGGCGCCCAAGCACGTGCAGCAGCTCGTGAAGGAGAACTACCTGCGCTGGGACTCGCTCGGCGAGTTCCTCGCGCTGGCGGTCTCGTTCGAGTTCCTCGGCGAGCAGACCGGCAACGAGCGGGCCGCGCTGCTCGGCCGCACCCTCGACGAGGCCACCGGCCGGGTGCTGGAGGAGGGGCGCTCGCCCGCCCGCAAGGTCGGCCAGCTCGACAACCGCGGCAGCCACTTCTACCTGGCGCTCTACTGGGCGCAGGCGCTGGCCCGGCAGAGCGAGGACCCGCAGGCGGCGGCGCTGTTCGCCGGCCTCGCCCAGCGGCTGGCCGACGACGAGCAGACGATCGTCGGCGAGCTCAACGGCGTGCAGGGCTCGCCGGTCGACCTCGGCGGCTACTACGCGGTCGACCAGGCCAGGACCGACGCGGTCATGCGCCCGAGCGCCACGTTCAACGAGGCGCTGAGCAGCTTCTAGGCCGCCCGCGCGCGGGATGACCGGAGTCGGCCCCGTCCCCCTTCGGGACGGGGCCGACCTCGTCCTACGCTGGAGGACGTGGAGCCTCCCAGTACGTCGGCGTGCCCCTGCCCGTCCAGCGGGTGCACGCCGTGAGCGGACCGTGGCTGGACATCGTCCTGGTCCTCGTCTTCATCCTCATCGGCGGCGTGTTCGCCGCCACCGAGCTCGCGCTCGTCAGCCTGCGCGAGGGCCAGGCCCGGGCGCTCGCCGGCCGCGGGAAGCGGGGCGAGCGCGTCGCCCGGCTGGTCGAGGACCCGAACCGGTTCCTGGCCGCCGTCCAGGTCGGCGTCACGCTGGCCGGGTTCCTGTCGGCCGCGTTCGGCGCAGCGCGCCTGGCCGTGCCCGTGTCGGACGGGCTCGAGGCGGCCGGACTGTCCGCGTCGGCCGCCGACACCGCCGGGCTGGTGCTCGTCACGCTGGTCATCTCCTACTTCTCGCTGGTCTTCAGCGAGCTGGCGCCCAAGCGGCTGGCCCTGCAGCGGGCCGAGGGCATCTCGCTGGCCTTCGCACCGGCGCTCGACCGCATCGCGAGCCTGTCCCGGCCGATCATCTGGCTGCTGTCGAAGAGCACCGACCTCGTCGTGCGGCTGCTCGGCGGCGACCCCGGCTCGCAGCGCGAGAGCATCACCGAGGAGGAGCTGCGCGACATGGTGGCGGCGCACGAGTCGCTCACCAAGGACGAGCGCAAGCTCATCGACGACGTCTTCGCGGCCGGCGAGCGGCAGCTGCGCGAGGTGATGCTGCCCCGCACCGAGGTCGCGTTCCTCGACGCCGGCATGACGCTGAGCCGCGCCCTGCGCGAGACGGCCGACCAGCCGCACTCGCGCTACCCGGTGGCCGGCACGTCGCAGGACGACGTCATCGGCTTCCTGCACGTGCGCGACCTCATGGTGCCGGCGAGCGGCGCACGTGGCCTGCGGGTGGCCGACGTCGCCCGCGAGGTGAAGATGCTGCCGGCGTCCAAGCGGGTGCTGCCGGCCATGTCGGAGATGCGCCGCGAGGGCCACCACCTGGCCATCGTGGTCGACGAGTACGGCGGCACCGCCGGGATCGTCACGCTGGAGGACCTCATCGAGGAGGTCATCGGCGACATCCGCGACGAGTACGACGTCGACGAGGGCGACCCGCTCGAGTTCCGCGGCGGTGAGCTCGAGGCCGACGGCATGCTGCACCTGGACGAGGTGCGCAGCGTCACCGGCGTCTCGCTGCCGGAGGGCCCGTACGAGACGCTGGCCGGCTACGTGATGGCCTGCCTCGGGCACGTGCCGCGCGCGGGCGACGCGGTCGAGGTCGACGGCCACCGGCTGGAGGTCAGCGAGCTCGACGGCCGGCGCATCGCCCGGGTGCGGGTCACGCCGCTCGAGCCGCCCGAGCTGGGGGAGACCGCGTGACGGCGCCCGTGCGCAGCAGCACCCGCACCACCGGGACCGTCGAGCAGGTGTTCGCGGTGCTGACGTCGGCGGACTGGGTGGCCCGGCGGGCGGCGCGGTTCTCCGACGGGGCGACCGTCGTGCGGCGCGAGCAGCGCCCGGACGGCGGGTTGCTCATGGCCGTGTCGCGCGAGCTGCCCGAGGGCGCGCCCGGGTTCCTCGCCCGGCTGCTCCCGGCCGACGGCCGGGTGGTGCAGACCGACGACTGGGCGCCCGCCGACGGCTCCGGCGCCCGCAGCGGCACCTGGACGGTCGAGCTGCCCGGCGTCCCCGCCCGGCTCGGCGGCACCATGCGGCTGGACCCGGCAGGCGACGGCGTCCGGCACCTCGTCGAGGGCGAGGCGAAGGTCTCCGTGCCCCTCGTCGGGGGCAAGGCCGAGGTGTTCGTCGCCGAGATGGTCGGCCGTCTCGGCGCGAAGGAGGGCGAGCTGCTGCAGTCGGTCGTGCGCGGCTGAGCCGTCGGCGGGGGCTCAGCCGTCGGGGCGGGGCTCGCGGCGCACGAGCTGCCCGGCGAGCGCGCCGACGAGCGGCGCGGTGATGAGCCCGCGGCCCAGGCCGAGCTCGACGAGGGCGTCCATCGCCCGGGGCGAGCGGGCGGCGGCGGCCACCCCGAGGTCGATGACCGCCGGACGGGCCGTCAGCCGCGCCAGCAGCGTCGTGTGCCGCAGGTGCCGGCCGAGCTCGGCGTCGAGCGCCCGCGCGTAGGCGGCGCCGGGGTCGGCGGTCCCGACGGCGGCAGCACCGGCCAGCCGCCCGGACAGCAGCGCGTAGAAGATCCCCTCGCCGGTGAGCGGGTTGATGAGCGACAGCGCGTCGCCGGCCAGCAGCACCCGGCCGGGCGCCGGTCGCGGGCGCGCCGTCGACAGCGGCAGGTGGTGGCTGACGAGGCGCTCGGCCTCGACACCTGGCAGCAGCTCGGCCAGCCGGCCGTGCAGCTCGGCCCGGCCGCCGCGCGGGGCGGCGCGCAGGCTCGGCAGCAGCATCCCGAAGCCGACGTTGGCCGTGCCGTCGCCCGCGGCGAACGACCAGGCGTAGGCGGGCCAGTCCTGGCGCGTCATGACGATGCGCTGCTCCGGCTCGCCGGGCGGCGCCGCGGCGTAGCTCCGCACGGCGACGGCCATCGCCCCGTCCGGCTGCCGCGGCGCGCCGGTCAGCCGCCGGACGACGCCGTTCGCGCCGTCCGCCCCGACGACCGCCCGCGCGCGCACGTCGCCGTCGAGCACCACCGCGTCCGGCCGCACCGCGAGCCGCCGGACCGTCCGGCGGCGCAGCACGGCCCCGCGCCGCACGGCCGCCTCGACCAGCCGCGCGTCGAACAGCGTCCGCGGCACGACGTGGTCGGGCCGGGCGAGCGTCGTCGCGACCTCGGCGCCACCGGGGCTCGTGATGCGCAGCCGACGCACCGGGACGCGGTCGGCGAGCACCTCGGCCGCGCCGAGCCGGGCCAGCTCGTCGAGCGCCTGCGGGCCGATGCCGTCGCCGCACGACTTGTCCCGCGGGAAGTCGGCCCGGTCGAGCAGGAGCACCCGCGCCCCGGGCCGGGTCCGCAGCGCCGACAGCGCCGCGGCGGCACCGGCCGGACCGGCGCCCACGACCGCCACGTCCCACACGTCGTCCGGGCCGGCCACGGTGCTCCTCGCTGCTCGGGCCGCGGGCCCCGACGGGGTGCGGACGCTCAGTGGAAGGATGCAGGTCATGTCCGACCCCCGCTCGTCCGGCCCCCGCTCGTCCGGCCCCCGCGTCCTGTCCGGCATCCGTCCCACCGGCGCCGGCTTCCACCTCGGCAACTACCTCGGCGCCGTCCGGCACTGGGCCGCGATGCAGGACGAGGCCGACTGCTTCTTCTTCATCGCCGACCTGCACGCCCTCACCGAGGTCGCCGACCCCGAGCACCTGCGCAGCCGCACCCGCTCGTCCGCGGCCGAGCTGCTCGCGATGGGCGTCGACCCCGTCCGCAGCGCGCTGTTCGCCCAATCGCACGTGCGCGAGCACGCCGAGCTGGCCTGGGTGCTCGGCTGCCTGACCGGCTTCGGCGAGGCGAACCGCATGACGCAGTTCAAGGAGAAGTCGGGCGACGCCGCCTCCGGCGCGACGGTCGGGCTGTTCACCTACCCGGTGCTGCAGGCCGCCGACATCCTCATGTACCAGGCGAGCGCGGTGCCGATCGGCGAGGACCAGCGCCAGCACCTCGAGCTCACCCGCGACCTCGCGCAGCGCTTCAACAGCCGTTACGGCGACACCTTCGTCGTCCCGGGGCCGTACGTCGGTCAGGCCGGAGCGCGCATCAAGGACCTGCAGGACCCGGCGCGCAAGATGAGCAAGAGCATCGGGGCGAACGGGACGCTGTGGGTGCTCGACGACCCGAAGGTGCTCACGAAGAAGGTCAAGAGCGCCGTCACCGATCCCGGTCGCGAGGTCGTCTTCGACGTCGACGCCAAGCCCGGCATCAGCAACCTGCTCACGATCCTCGCCGTCGTCACCGACCGGCCGGTCGGGCAGGTCGAGGCGGAGTTCGCCGGCCGCGGCTACGGCGACTTCAAGGGCGCGGTCGCCGAGGCCGTCGTCGAGCTGTTCGCGCCGATCCGGGCCCGCTACGACGAGCTCGTGGCCGACCCGGCCGAGCTGGACCGGCTGCTCGCCGCCGGTGCGGCGCGCGCCCGGGCCGTGGCGGTCGACACGATGGACGCCGTTCGCGCGCGGGTCGGGCTGCTGGCCCCGGTGGTCGAGGTCTCCGGAGCGTCCTGATGGTGCGGCGCGACGTCGGCGTGGCGATCGGGCTGCCCGAGCCGTGCACCACCGAGCTGCAGCACTGGCGCGAGCGGCTCGGCGACCCGAACGCGGCCGGCATCCCGCCGCACGTGACGCTGCTGCCGCCGACGGCGCTGCCCGGGTCGGCGCTCGACGAGGTCGAGGAGCACCTGCGCCGGGTCGCTGCCGGCGGCACGCGGTTCCGCATGCGGCTGCGCGGCTCGGCGACGTTCCGGCCGGTGTCGCCGGTCGTGTTCGTGCCGGTCGTGCAGGGGATCGGCGACTGCGAGCGCCTCGAGGCGCAGGTGCGCAGCGGGCCGCTCACCCGCGACCTGCGGTTCCCGTACCACCCGCACGTCACGGTGGCGCACGACCTCGACGGGCCCGCCCTCGACCGCGCCTTCGACGCGCTCGCCGACTACGACGCGTCCTTCGACGTGTGGGGGTTCACGCTGTTCGAGCAGGACCGCGGCAGGGTCTGGCGCCCGCAGCGCGACTTCCCGTTCGGCGGCGACGTCCGCCCGGTCCGGAGCGGGTCGCCACGTGCCGCGCAGGATGATCGCGGGTAGGGGCGCGCCATGGCGTCCCCGAAAGCGCTGCTCGCGAAGGTCCGCGAGCAGCGCCCTGCCCTCGACCACCTGATCCGCGCCTTCGGCCGCTACTCGGCCGACGCCGGCGACCGCCAGGCCGCCTCGGTGACCTTCTTCGGCTTCCTGTCGTTCTTCCCGATCCTCGCGCTCGCGACCTCCGTGCTCTCGTACGCCCTCGGCGACGACGCGGTCGGCACGGTCGTCGACCAGGTGAACGCCTACGCGCCGGGGCTGGCCGACCAGCTCGAGCTCGAGGAGATCCTCAGCAACAACACCAAGGCCGGCGTCGCCGGGCTGATCGGCCTGGCCGGCCTGCTCTACTCCGGCCTCGGCTTCGTCGACGCCCTGCGCGAGGCGGTGCGGGCGATCTGGCACCACAACGTCAAGGAGGGCAACTTCCTGGTCAAGAAGGCCAAGGACGTCCTCATCCTGGTCGGCCTCGGCGCGACGATCCTGCTGTCGGTCGCCATCTCCGCCGCGACCGGCGCCTTCACCGGCTTCGCCCTCGGCCTCGTCGACCTCGAGGACAGCACCGTCGCGACCGTGCTCGGCAGGGTCGTCGGCATCGCGCTCGGCCTGCTGACGTCGACCGGGCTGTTCCTGTTCCTGTTCTGGCGGCTGCCGAAGGTGCAGTCGCCGTTCCGCCAGGTGCTCAAGGGCGCGCTGCTCGCAGGCGTGCTGTTCGAGGTGCTCAAGCGCGTCGGTGCGTTCTACATCGAGCGGACCACCCAGAACCCGCTCTACGGCTCGTTCGCAGTGATCGTCGGCCTGCTCGTCTGGATCAACATCGTGTCGCGGATGCTGCTCATCACCGCGGCGTGGACGGTCACCGCCCCCTACGACTCCGACGTCGAGCCGTCCGGCACCGCCAGCGCCGCGGCGGCGCGCGAGGCCGGCATCCCGACCGAGTTCGCCGACCAGGACCCGAACGACCCGCCGACGCTGCAGGAGGACGGCGCCCCGAGCCCGCTGGCCGCCGCCGTGCAGGGCCAGACGCCGTCCCAGGACGTCGCGGAGGGTCGCGGCTCGGACGAGGACGACGAGCCGGACGACCGGGGCGGACGCCGCGTCGACGCCCTGAAGGACCGCGGCGGGTCGCAGCGCGGCGGGGGCGCGGCCGCCGGACGGCGGCCGACCGCGACGGCCACCGCGACGGCCACCCCCGCCGGCGCCGCCCCGACCCGCGCCGAGGTGCTGGTGCGCCAGGGTGCGCAGTTCACGGTCGGGGCCCTCGGCGTGGCCGTCCTCGCCGTCGTCGTCCACCTGCTCGGGACGCTGCGCGGGCTCGCCCGCTCCTGACCCGGCCCGCCTGCCTCAGCGCCGGCGCGGGACCGGGGTCGTGCGCCGGGGACGCCGGGCCGGCCGCCGCGAGGGGCCGGTGCGTGCGGAGGACCGGCCCGCCGAGGCCCGCCGTGCGTGCGACCGGGACGCCGGCGCCGGACGGGCGCGTGCGGCGAACAGGGCAGCGGCGGCCAGCGACATCCCGGCCACGGTGACCGGCAGGCCGGTGCCCGGCTCGTCCGGAGCGCGCCGTCCGCCCGCTGCGGCGGCCGACCCCGCCGGCGCAGTCGACGCGCTGCTGCTGCCGCCCGAGGACTGCTCGAGCGCTGCGGTCGAGCCGTCGGCCCGGGCGGCCGGGAGGTCGGCGTCCGGGTCGACGAGCACCCCGACCGGCGCCGCCTCGGTGGCGAAGCCCCAGTCGAGCAGCTTCACCGCCTCGTCGAACACCCGCGGGTCCGCGCGCATCAGGGTGACGACCAGGCGCCGCCCGTCCCGCTCGGCGGCACCGACGAAGCTCGCCCGCGCCGCGGTCGTGTAGCCGTTCTTCACGCCGAGGGCGCCGGGGTAGCGGGCGAGCAGCTTGTTCTTGTTGCGGATGGCGATGCGGGCGCCCTTCGGCGCGCTGACGCTGCTGCTGATCGTGCGGACGTAGGTCGCGAACTCCGGCACGGCCAGCCCGGCGCGGGCGACGAGCGCGAGGTCGTACGCCGAGCTCGCCTGCCCGGGGGCGTCGAGCCCGTGCGGGTTCACCGCGTGCGTGTCGAGGGCGTGCAGCGAGCGCGCGGTCGCGTTCATGAGCTCGGCCGTGCGCGCCTGCCCGCCGGCCGCCGAGGCGAGCACGTTCGCCGAGTCGTTGCCGGACACCATGAGCAGCGACGAGAACAGCTCGTGCACCGGGTAGTCGACGTCCTCGACGATGCCGACCCGACTGCCCTCGACGTCCACGTCGTCGAACGTCGCGGAGACCACCCGGTCGCGCGGCAGCTCGGGGATGAGCGCCAGCGCGGTCAGCGTCTTGAGCGTGCTCGCGGGGGCGAACCGGCCGTGCGCGTCGCGCGCCGCCAGGACCTCGCCGCTGTCGAGGTCGGCGACCAGCCAGCTGGCCGCCTTGACCGCCGGGGGCGCCGGGGTGCCGGGCTCGACGACCACGCCCCGCGCCGCGAGCCGCGGCCCGCCGACGACCTCCGCACCGGCCACCTCCGCACCGGCTACCTCCGCACCGGCCACCGCGTGCGGCGCTCCGGCCAGCACGAGCGCCGACGTCAGGCCGAGGACCCCGGTGACCAGCCCCGAGCGCAGTCGCGCCGACCGTGCCCTGGCCGCCGCGAGGCGAGGTGGGTTCCGCATGGTGGCGGGAGGCTACCGCCGGGACGGGCCCCTCCTGAGGACCGACACCGGGCCGATGACCGACACTGGCAGGGTGCAGCTCTCCCGCCGGACGTCCGGCTTCCTGGTGGCCGCGGGCGTGTGGCCCCTGGTGGTGTGGCCCAACTTCGTGCGCGTCATCGCCACCGACGACCGGGCCTTCGACGACGGCCCGACGGCCTACCTCGTCGTGCACGTGACGCTCGCGGCGGTGTCGATGGGGTTCGGGCTGGCGCTCGTGGTCGTCGGCGTGCGGGGTCTGCGCAGCGCCTCGCGCTGAGCCGGCGGACGGGGCCGCCCTCCGGCAGGAGGACGGCCCCGTCGGGGTCGGGCCGGTCAGTGCCGGCGCATGGCCCACTGCCGCGGCGGCGGCGGGGTGACCCGGCGCGGGTCGGGGTAGCGGCGCTCGGTCGAGCCGCCGGAGCGTCCGGCGGCGCGGCGGGTGGCGCGGTTCGAGGCGGGGTCGGGAGCAGGCACGGGATCCTCCAGGACGGAGCGCCCTCCGGCACGGAGGGCGGGACGTGGGACCCGGGGAGCGCGCGAGGCCTGGCTGCGCCGGCGGTCGGCGGTCCGGGGAGACGACGGGCGAGCACCGGCGCAGCGGTGGTCGACGGCCCTCGTGAGGAGCCGTGCCGTGCGCCCGCGGCGGGTGGTCAGCCGCGGGGTGGGGGTGTCGAGCGCAGGCGCATGCCCGGACGGTAGACCCGGCCCCGGCCGGCGCGCAACGCCTTTCCCGGCCGTGTGGCGCCGACGACGAGAGGGCCGCCCCCGGACGGGGACGGCCCTGTCGGACGAGGTGGTCGGGCTACGAGCGCCGGAAGATCAGCGCGCGCTTGACCTCCTGGATCGCCTTGGTGACCTGGATGCCGCGCGGGCAGGCGTCGGTGCAGTTGAAGGTCGTCCGGCAGCGCCACACGCCCTCGCGGTCGTTGAGGATCTCGAGCCGCTCCTCGGCGCCCTCGTCGCGGCTGTCGAAGATGAACCGGTGCGCCATGACGATGGCCTGCGGCCCGAAGTAGCTCTCGTCGTTCCAGAACACCGGGCACGAGGTCGTGCACGCGGCGCACATGATGCACTTCGTGGTGTCGTCGAAGCGCTCGCGGTCCTCGGCCGACTGCAGCCGCTCGCGGGTGGGCTCGCGGCCGTCGGTGATGAGGAACGGCTTGATCGCCCGGAACGCCTCGAAGAACGGCTCCATGTCGACGATGAGGTCCTTCAGGACCGGCAGGCCCTTGATGGGCTCGATGAGGATCTCGTCGCCGAGGTCCTTCACGAGCACCTTGCAGGCCAGCCGGTTCACGCCGTTGATGCGCATGGCGTCCGAGCCGCAGACGCCGTGCGCGCAGGAGCGCCGGAACGACAGCGAGCCGTCCTGGTACCACTTCACCTGGTGCAGGGCGTCGAGCAGGCGGTCGCCCTTCTCCACCGGCACCTGGAAGACCTGCCAGTTGGCCTCCGGAGCGACCTCCGGGTCGTAGCGGCGGATCTTGAGGGTGACCACGCGCAGGTGGTCGGCGACCGGCGACTGCGCGTCGGCCGGCCTCTCCTCGACGACAGTCATCTAGTACTTCCGTTCCATCGGCTCGTAGCGGGTCTGCACGACCGGCTTGTAGTCCAGGCGGACGTCGGAGGCGAAGCCGACGCGCCCGGTCGCGTCCGGCACCTTGTAGGCCATCGTGTGGCGCATGAAGTTGACGTCGTCGCGCGTCGGGTAGTCCTCGCGGAAGTGCCCGCCGCGCGACTCGTTGCGGGCCTTGGCCGACACGACGAGGCACTCGGCCAGGTCGAGCAGGAAGCCCAGCTCGACGGCCTCGAGCAGCTCGGTGTTGTAGCGCTTGCCGCGGTCGGCGACGCCGACCCGCAGGTAGCGGTCCTTGAGCCCGGCGATGTCGACCTCGGCCTGCTTCAGGGTGGCCTCGGTGCGGTAGACGGACGCGTTGGCGTCCATCGTCTCCTGCAGCTCGTCGCGGATCTTGGCGACCAGCTCGGTGCCGCCGCCGTCCTTGAGCCGCTGCAGCAGGGCGAGCGTGCCGGCCTCGGGGGACGGCGGCAGCTCGACGAAGTCGTTCGCGTTGGCGTACGCCGCAGCGGTCAGCCCGCCGCGGCGGCCGAACACGTTGATGTCGAGCAGCGAGTTCGTGCCGAGCCGGTTCGCACCGTGCACGGACACGCAGGCCACCTCGCCCGCGGCGAACAGGCCGGGGACGACCGTGGTGTTGTCGCGCAGCACCTGGGCGTCGATGTCGGTCGGCACGCCGCCCATGGCGTAGTGCGCGGTCGGCTGGATCGGGATGCCCTCGGAGTACGGCTCGACGCCGAGGTAGGTGCGCGCGAACTCCGTGATGTCGGGGAGCTTGGCGTCGATGACCTCCGGCGGGAGGTGCGTCAGGTCGAGCAGGACGTGGTCGCCGCTCGGACCGCAGCCGCGTCCCTGCCGGATCTCGGTGTAGATGGCACGGGCGACCATGTCGCGCGGCGCGAGGTCCTTGATGGTGGGGGCGTAGCGCTCCATGAAGCGCTCGCCGTCCTTGTTGCGCAGGATGCCGCCCTCGCCGCGCGCGGCCTCGGACAGCAGGATGCCCATCTTCCAGATGCCCGTCGGGTGGAACTGGAAGAACTCCATGTCCTCGAGCGGCAGGCCCTTGCGGTAGACGATGCCCATGCCGTCGCCGGTGAGCGTGTGCGCGTTCGAGGTGACCTTGAAGACCTTGCCGAAGCCGCCGGTCGCGAACAGCACGGCCTTGGTGTGGAAGACGTGCAGGTCACCACTGGCCAGCTCGTAGGCGATGACGCCGCTCGTGACCTGCACGCCGTCGACCTCGGTGAAGATGAGGTCGAGGACGTAGAACTCGTTGAAGAAGTCGATCTCGTGCTTGACGCACTGCTGGTACAGCGTCTGCAGGATCATGTGGCCGGTGCGGTCGGCGGCGAAGCACGAGCGGCGGACGGCGGCCTCCCCGTGGCTGCGGGTGTGCCCGCCGAAGCGGCGCTGGTCGATGCGGCCCTCGGGCGTGCGGTTGAACGGCAGGCCCATCTTCTCGAGGTCGAGGACCGCGTCGATGGCCTCCTTGCACATGACCTCGGCAGCGTCCTGGTCGACGAGGTAGTCGCCGCCCTTGACGGTGTCGAAGGTGTGCCACTCCCAGTTGTCCTCCTCGACGTTG
>CAXTFU010000035.1:0-22433 GCA_964243385.1 uncultured bacterium
GGCCGTGCGCAGCGCGCGCCGGTCGACGCCCGGGTCGGCTGCGCCGTCGTCCGGTCGCGCGGGCGCCGTGCTCGGCGCGCGGTCGTCCACGAGCGTCACTGCTGGTCCACCTCTCGAAGCGGTCGGCCGTGCTCCGGCAGCTCCCACGGTCGCCCGGCGGCGTGAAGGGACCGTGAACGCCGGCCGGGTCAGTGCTCGTCCTGCGGCGACCCCGCGTGCGCGGCGCCGGCCGCACCGTCGTCCTGCGCGGGCCGGTCGGTGCCGACCTCGGGCGGCAGCGCGACCGACGTGGCGGCGCCGCCGTCGTAGGACAGCCGGGCGGTGGTCGCGCCGACCGGCACGTCGAACACCAGCGTCCCGGACAGCGACGTCCCGGGCGGCAGCTCGGACCCGGGCAGCACCGAGCGGGAGGGCGCCCGCCTGCCCGCCCCGGCGACGTCCAGGGTGAAGCGGTCGACGTCGTACTCGACGGCCTCGTCCTGCGTCGCCCGCAGGGTCAGGTCGACCGACACCCGCCGCTCGCCGTCGGCGACCGGGTCGTCGTCGGTGCCCATCCCGGGCATGGCGTGCTTCGGCCGTGCTGCCGAGACGACCTGCTCCACCGAGGCGAGGCCCCGGTCGACCACCAGCTCGTCGGCGCCGGCGGACGGCGCCGGCCCGTCGAGGGTGAGCGACCACCCGCCGCCGGCGAGCACCGCGGTCACGCCGAGCAGGAACACGCACCGCTGCGACCAGGAGGCAGCCCGGCTCGGGCTCGGTGCGGGGCCGGCCGCGGTCGGCCGGGGTCGCTGGAGGGTGGTCGTCTGCGCGGTGCTGGTACGCACTGTTGGTCCCCGCTCTCCTCGTGCCGTGGCTGCCCCGGCAGCGTGCAGCGCCGGCATGAACGGGGAGTGAAACGGCCCCCCGCCCCTGCCGGCGCTGCACGCCTGCGCCGCGACCTCAGCGCGCGTTGACGGCGGTCACCACCAGCTGGTCGACGGCCAGGTCGAAGGGCAGCCCCTGGTCGGCGATGAGCCGGACCTTGAGCGTGCCGTCCGGGGCGACGAGCTTGGCCGCCGTGCCGAGGTCGATGTCGAGCTTGGCCTCGTCGAGCCCCAGGGTGGGCGAGCTCAGCGCGCGCCAGGTGCTGGTCGACACGTCGAGGTACTGCGCCCGCAGGCGGGTGCCGCGCATCGTCGCCCGCAGGGACGTCGACACGTTGAGCGCGGCGGCGCCGCGCAGGTCGGCGGGGACCGGCACCGTGGCGGTGACGTCGACCGTCGGCCGTCCGGCGACCGGGACGGAGGCCACCGCGAGCTCGCGGCCGTCGTCGGCGGCCGTCTCCGGGGTCCCGCCGCGCAGCGGGCCACCGGTGGTCGCCGCCCAGGTGGACGCCGGCAGCGCGGCGACCCTGCCGGTCCAGGGCAGGTCGTACGCCACGGCGAGCTCGCGCGACACGTTGCCGGCGCCGTCGACGACCACCGCGCGCAGCACCCGGTCCATGGAGATCCGCACCGGCGTGCTGGAGACCATGCCGCGGTTCGCGGTGGGTGCCGTGCCGTCCAGCGTGTAGCGCACCGTCGCCCCCGTCTCGGGCGTGCTGAGGGTGACCAGCGTGGCCGTCGAGAAGACGGTCGTGCCCGGGTCGGCGACCGGAGCGGCCGGCGGCGTCCGGTCGACGGTGCCGTAGTGGCCGACCTCCACCGTCGCCTGGCCGCCGTCGGCGGGCGCGGTGACCGGCACGCGGGTGAGCACCGTGGTCCCGCTGCGCGGCGAGGTCGCCCGCCAGCCGGTCTGCGTCGCGACCGACACCGAGTACGCGGTGCCGGCCTTCGCCGGGAACGCCACCCGTCCGGTGCCGTCGGTGTAGGAGGTCACGAGCACCTTGCCGGCGGCGTCGAGCAGCTGCACGGTGCGGTCGCCGAGCGGCAGGTCGCCCGGCTCGCGCAGCCCGTCGTCGTCGAGGTCGTGGAAGACGCCGACCGAGATCGAGCCCGGCTGCACCCAGCCGCTGGCGGCGCGGGCGCCGCGGCCTCGCGCGAGGTCCACCTCGACGGCCGCACCCGTCGCGGTCCAGGCGACGGCGGCGGTCGGCGGCGCCGGCACGAGGGCGTAGCGGCCGGGCGCCGCCACCAGGCCGGCCACGCCGTCGGCGTCCGTCGTGGTGCGGGCGACCTCCCTGCGGTCCGCGACCGTCACCAGGGCGACGGGCCAGTCGGCCAGCGGGGCCTCCGTGGCGCCGCGCGTGCCGTTGCGGTCGGCGTCGTCGTACAGCGTCGCGGTGAGCACGCCGTCCGGGAAGCTCCCCAGCACGGCGACCTCGCCGGCGCCGGCGGCGACCGCGAAGGACCCGTCCGCCGCGCACGGCACGGTCGTCCGGCCCGTCGCGGTGGTGACCTCAGCGACGGTGCAGGCCCACGGGAGTCCGGTGTCCGGGCGCAGGACGCGCACCTTCGCCGCACTCGTCGACTCGACCAGCGCGCCGCCGTCGTCCGTGCGCACCCGCCGCGGGGCGCCGCCCTCGGGCACCACCTCGACGAGCAGGCCGCCGACGACCGGCTCGCCGTCGTCGCGCACCCGGTCACCGTCGACGTCGTCGACCGGGCGCACCGTCAGGCCGGACAGCCGGGCGACGCCGAGGGCGACGCTGCCGCCGGTCGAGGTGACGGTCACCGGGGCGGGCAGGCCCGTCGTCGCCCGCCAGCCGGGGCGCGGCGCCAGGCCGGCCGACCAGGTCCCGCTCGGCACGCCGGCGAAGGTCGCCGTGCCGTCGTCACCCGTGGCAGCGGGCGGCACCGGCGCGCTGCCGGTGAGCGTCACGGACCAGCCGGGGACGCCGGCCTCCCCGTCGTCACGGACGGCGTCGCCGTCGAGGTCCTCGAAGACGACCGCACGCACGCCGCTGCCCGTGGCGAGCCCGACGACGAGCTGGGCCCGCGCGGCGTCCGCGCTGAGGTCGACGCGCCGGGTCGTGGCGCCGACCACCGACGACCCGCTCGGCGCCACGACCGCGACGTCGTAGCTGCCGCGCTGCGGGGAGAACGCCGCGACCCCGTCGGCGGCGCTGGTGGTGGCGAGCACCTTCGCGCCGGTCGTCGTGCGGAGCTCGACCGCGGTGCCCGCGACCGGGGCCTCACCGGCGTCGCGGACGCCGTCGGCGTCCGCGTCGGCGAACAGCCGCACCGACACCGAGCTGCGCTCGAGCGGCTGCAGGGGCGCGTTGCCGGCCGTGAAGGGGTTGTCCGGCTTCGAGGCGGACGACGGGGTCAGACCCGCGGTGTCCGCCGGCTCCGGGTAGACCCGGGCCAGGCCCCACATGCCGTCCGGCAGGCCGTAGGTCGTGGGGGAGGACCACAGGTGGTCCCCGACGCTCGACAGCCGGGCGTGCACGTTCACGGCCTTGCCGGTGCCGATGCCGCCCTGCACCCCGACCAGCGAGGTCTCGGCGTCGTACGGCTCCTGCGCCCAGGAGGCGCCGTCGAGCGAGAAGCCGGTCTGGCGCGGGCGGTTGCCGCCCAGCACCCGCACCCGCAGCTGGTCGCCGGCGTACGACCGGGCGATCGGCGTCGCGGGGTCCCCGTGCGCGGCGGACGACAGGACGCGGGACCACTCGTCGCTGGTGGCGCTCGAGAAGTACCCGGGAGCCGCACCGAGCCGGCGGTGCAGCGGGGCGTTGGTGTAGTTCACGCCCTTCTCCCCGGCGTCGTCGTGGCCGCCGGCGTGCACGTCCCCGCCGTCCGGGTGCAGCTCCGGCAGCGGCGCGCCGTCGGGCCCGAAGTCGGCGAGCTTCTTGTCCGGCACCTGCGCGCCGGTGGGGAGCCGCAGGTCCAGGCCGTCCTGGTAGACGAGGGTCGTCTCCCGGAAGTCCTCCTGCCCGGGCACCCGGACGTCGGCGATCGGGCCGCTGCGCAGCGGCGCCCCGGTGGCCGGGTCGTGGTAGGTGGCGTGCTGCGGCTCGACGACGAGCGCCCCGGCCAGCCCGTGGTGGCGGTGTCCGCGGACGTCGCCGTAGTCGAGCAGGTTCGTCGCGCCGAGCTCGGTGTCGGCGAACCACTCGTAGGAGACGGTCTGCCCGATCCCGGCGGTGGTGTCGGGGTTGAAGCCGACGGCCGCGCCGTCGGACAGGCGCACGTCCGAGCGCAGCAGCTGCGGGTGCAGCGACACCCGCGTCCCCGACTTCGTCCCGCCGGTGGGCTCGAGCACGAGCGCCGGGTCACCCCCCACCCCGTTGACGTTCGCGCTGTAGAGCGAGGGCAGCGCGTTGCGCAGGCTGACCTTGACGCAGTCGCCCGCGTTGGCGCGCAGCACCAGCGGCTCGGGCTTCTTCGCTCCGGAGCGCACCGCCGCCTCGTCCTCGGCGAGCACGTACAGCAGGCCCTTGGGGTCGGCGTCGCCGTGCGCGTTGTAGACGAGCTTGTGGTTGATCGCCACGACGTCGTAGGCCCGGACGGGCGCCGTCGTCGGGCAGGTCGCCCCGGTGCCGACCGCCTGCGGTGGCGCCGGGCGCGACCTGGGCGCTGTGGCGGCGGTCGACGCGGCCAGCCGCGCTGGGTTGTCGGGCAGCGACAGCAGGCCGCTCTGCTGCGCGCCGTGCACCCGCATGATGCCCCACATGCCGTTCCACAGGTCGTCCATGCTGGTGCCGCCGTAGAGGTAGTCGCCACGGCAGGGCGTGTCCGTCGCCTTGCAGTCGAAGCCGGGCATCTCGGCGTTGAACGCCTCGGAGATGCCGATCGTCTGCGCGTTCACCAGCGGTGACCCGGGGTCGTCCGGCTCCTCCCGCCAGCGCAGGCCGTGCACCTGGAACAGGTGCTGCTCCTCCTGCGAGCCCTGGATGACGCGCAGCTTGACGTTGTCGCGCGCGTACCCCTGCAGCAGCGGCGTCATCGGGTCGCCGTGGACCCAGGAGCTGAACCGGTGCGCCGGGTCGGTGGGCGAGCCGTTGTACGTCCGGCGCTCGCTCAGCGGGGCGTTGCGGTAGTTGATGGCGAACGTGCCGGGGTCGGCGTCCGGGTAGTGCTCGGGACGAGCGGGGGCGCTGACGACGTCGTGGGGGTTCTTCGGGTCCCCGCCCCGCTTCACGAGCGGCACGAAGTCGGCGATGGCCAGCCCGTACTCGCGGAAGTCGTCGTTCGCGCCCGGTCCGACGACGTCCAGGGACGCGCCGACGGCGGTGCCGGCGCAGCGGCTGCCGCAGGGCACGCCGTTCGCGCTCGAGTTGATCGGCTGCAGGAACGTGCCCGTCGCGGGGTCGCGGACGTCGAAGCCCTGCGGCTCGACGAGCAGGGCGCCGAACTGGCCGTGGTTCTGGACCAGGGCCGCGAAGTGGTGGTCGTGCGTGAAGACGGTGCGCAGCTCGTAGTCGGCGAACCAGCGCTCGTGGATGGTCTGGCCCCACATCCCCGACGAGCTCGTCGGCGGGGTCCAGGTGGCGCGGTCGGCGATGCGGCAGCCCGAGCTCTGGCCCCCGTAGAACTGGGCGCTCGGCGTGCAGGTGACCTCGCCGGCGGCCTGCTTGCGGTTGAGCTCCATCTGCTCCTGGGTGAACGCGGCCTGCTGGTAGTTCCAGCCGTTCGAGCCGCCGTCGGACGCCGTGACGTCGAACTTCACCAGGTGCACGTGCCCGCCGGCCATGTTCGTCTGGGTCAGCTCCTGGAAGGCGTCGCCGCCGGTCCAGTTCGGCGCCATGTTCGTGAGCGAGAAGTTGATGCAGTCGCCGGCGTTGACGCGGATGAACAGCGGCTCGGCCTGCTGCGTGCCGTCGAGGATCGCCGGGACGTCCTTCGTGAGCACCATGATCCGCGCCTGCGGGTCGTGGTGGCCGGACTCGTTGTAGACGAGGTCGCGCGACAGCACGGTGACGGCGTAGTCGACCTCGCGGCTGCCCGTCGGGCACGGGTCGGAGAACGGGGCGCCGGGCTTGCCGGCCCGCCCACCGTTGCGGGCCCGCACGACCGCGTCCTCGACGGCGAGCTTGGCCCCGTCGATGGCCTGACCGGCGACGAGCCGGGCGGCGGGGCGCGACGGCGTGCCGTCCGCACCGCCCTCGGTGATCGAGCCGGGCGGCTGCGGAGCCCGGTAGCCGTACGTGCCGGGGATCATGCCGGGGTAGCCGGGGTTGTCGGGGGTCGGCGCCGGCAGCGGGGTCGTCCCGGGCAGCGGGAGCAGGGGCCGGACGTGCACGCCGTCCGGGGTGGCGTCACCGCCGTCGAGCAGCACGTCGTGCACGCGCAGCAGCGACCAGAAGCCCTCCGCGAAGTGCGGGTACAGGTGGCAGTGGAAGATCGAGTCGCCGAACGTCCGGTTCTTCGACCCCGCGCCGTACAGCAGCTCGGCGCTGTAGGCCTCGCCGGGACCGAAGCTCTGCGAGTCGATCGTGCTGGACTCCGGCTTGGCGCCCGGTCCCTCGCCGGTGACGGCGTCGCCGCGCGGGTCGGCCAGCCACGAGTGGGCGTGCGCGTGGAAGACGTGCGTCTCCTTCACCCCGGACAGCCCGAAGCGGATCTTCGTGGCGTCGCCCGCGTAGGCGTGGAAGACGTTCGAGACGTAGCAGGACTCCGGCAGTCCGCAGTCCTCCCGCTCCCTGCGGTCGCCGACGGCGTTCGGCAGCCACGGGCCGGGCCCGCTGGCGAGCTTGACGAGCGCCGGGTCGCCGTACGGCCAGGACGACAGCCAGGTCTCCTCGCCGAGGCAGTCGGGGCAGGCCCGGGACTCGCGGTTCACCATCGCCTCGGACCCGTAGTTGAAGCCCATGCCGATGCCGGTGATCTCGTCCTGCGCGAGCTGGACGCTCTCGCGGAACGACGGCTTGCCGGGCACGTGGATGTCGGCCTCGACGTACAGCTCGCCGCTCTGCGTGCTGACGCCCTTGTAGACCGAGGTCGGGACGCCGGCGGTGCCGGACAGCGAGGCGCCGCTGCGCGGGTCGGTCCAGGTCGAGCCGGCCGGCTCGACCGCCATCGCGCCGTACAGGCCGACGCCCCGCGAACCGGCGTCGTGCTCGCCGCCGGCCGGCGTCGCCATGTCCTGGAACAGGTACAGGCCCTCCTGCGCGGGGACCTTCCAGTAGTAGGTGATCGTCTCGTTCAGGCCGACGGTCGGGTCGCTGCCGAAGCCCACCTGGCCGCCTCCCGCGGTCTTGACGACCATGCCGGAGGCCGAGATGCCGACGCGCGGCGAGGCGGGCAGGCCGTGCGCCGCCGTGGCGACCATGCGGTTGGTCAGCGTCACCTGGACGCACTCGCCCTCGTTGGCCCGCAGCACGAGCGGGCGCGGACGCAGCCGCCGGTTCTTGGCGGGGTCCGTCGCGGCGTCGGCGGCCAGCGGGCGCGACCAGTTGCGGATGGCCTGCACGTCCTGGTTCAGCGCGAAGATGCGGGCGCTCTTGAGCGTGTCGCCCCAGCGGTTGAACGGGACGTCGACGGTGGCGGCGCTGATCGCGTAGCTGCGCTGCTGCTGGCCGGCCTCGCACGGCGCGACGGTGCTGGGCTCGACCGCCGCCGAGGCCGCGGCGCTGGGCACGACGACCCCGGCCCCGACGACCGCGGCGCAGAGGGCGGCGCCTCCGACGCGACGCGTCCAGGCGCGGGTCGCGTGCAGGCCGGCGCCCCCCGCTGTCGCCGTGAACGTCGCCGTCGCCGTCAGGAGGGTCAGCAGCAGCATCGCCGCAGCCGCCTGCACCGGCAGCGGCGCCAGGACGGTGGACAGCGGTGCGGCCCCGGCGGTGGCCATCGCCCACGGCAGGCCGACGGCGAGGCTCGCGAGCGCCCCGTGCAGCCCGGCCTCCCAGGCGGCGGCAGTGCCGGACCGCGAGCTCCGGGAGGACGAGGCCGCCGCCGCGGCCACCGCGACCAGCGCGCAGGGAGCCGCCGCCAGCAGGCCGGCCGGCGACAGCGCCCCGGTCGGGAGGGCTGCCACGACTGCCGCGACCACCACCGCCCGGACCAGCAGCGTGCGGGGTCCGGGGGTGTGACGTGCGCTCGGGCTTCCGGGGCGCTGACGCGGCATGCACGGCTCCTGGTCGTCGGGGCCGCCGGAGCGCGGCTCTCCCGGAGCCAGGACGGTGCCGGGCGGCCGTCAAACGGCTGTGAAAGGCGTGCGCGGGCGGTGCGGCGCCTGGCGCGGCCCGGCGCCTGCACTCGCCGAGGGACCCGTCCGTGCGCCCGAGGAGGCCCGGAGCGGCCACGGGTGATGGCCCGGACGGGTGGTCGGCCCGGCCCAGAGGGACCGGTCCGCCGCAGCGGCGGCCCCGTCCGCGACGCCCGTCGGACGGCCGTCGTGCGGCGTTTCACAGGGCCTTCACGGCCGCGCCGCACGGTAGCCCCAGTCGCCCCGGCCCCCACCTCGAGGAGCACCTCTTGCACAGCCTGCCCCGCCGCAGCAGCACCCGGATCCTGACCGCGCTCGTCACCACGGGCGGCCTGGTCGCGGCGGGCGCCGGGACCGCCTCCGCCGACCTCATCGGCAACTCGCTCGACGACTCGATCGAGTCGACCGCCGAGCTGATGCCCGTGAACCTCGGCTCGTCCGGCACGACGCAGCTCTACGTGCTCGCCGCCGACGGCGACGGCAATCCCGGGTGCAACTTCGACCGGCCGGGCGAGTCCCTGACCGTGAGCCTGACGTCCTCCGCGCCCGGCATCGCCACCGTGCAGCCCGCCTCGGTGACGTTCACCAGCTGCACCGACAGCAAGACGGTGACCGTCACCCCGCTGGCCGAGGGTCGGACGACCATCCGGGGCGTCGTCCCCACCGGGGGCAACACCACAGGTGGCCAGGTCGTCACGAACGGCATCGCCTTCGTCGCGGAGGTGACCAAGCCCGCGCCCGCCAACACGGCGCCCACGATCCGCGTCGCAGGCGTCGCCTCGGGCGCGTCGTACACCCGCGGCTCGGTCCCGCCGGCGACCTGCGAGGTCTCCGACGCCGAGGACGGGCCGAGCACGTTCCCCGCCCGGCTGAGCGAGATCACCGGACCGTACGCGGTCGACAGCCTCGGCACCCGGTACGCGTTCTGCTCCTACGTCGACGGCGGCGGCCTGCAGGTGCTCGACCGGCAGGGCTTCCAGATCGTCGACGCGACCGCCCCGGTCGTCGGGCGCGTGCTCGACCCGGGCCTGCCGGAGGCCGGCTGGTACCGCGGCGACGTCTCGCTGCACCACAACGTCGTCGAGAACCAGTCGTTCAGCTCGCTGCGGACCTCGGGCTGCGAGGACGTGCACGTCACGACCGACCAGAAGCTCGGGACCTACACCTGCACCGCGACCAGCGCGGGCGGCACGACCACCGTGACGACCAACCTCCGCCGGGACGCGACCCCGCCCACGGTGACCTCCGCCTCCGAGCCGGTCGGGACGCCCGGCCACGACGGCTGGTTCACGAGCCCCGTCTCCACGACCTTCTCCGCCACGGACGCGACCTCGGGCCTGGCCGTCAGCTCGCAGACCGTCACGAGCACCGCCGACGGCGCGGCCGTGACCGTGCCCAGCCCCGTGTTCACCGACCGGGCCGGGAACGCGACCGAGCCGGGCGCGCTGGCCTCGCGGCCGGTCAAGATCGACACGCAGGCCCCGCGCGCTCCCGAGGTCGTGCTCAGCGCCCCTGCGGTCGGCGGCTGGCACCGGGACGACGTGACGGTGACGTTCCGGTCCGCCGGTGACCTGGGGCCGAGCGGCGTGGCGTCCTGCACCGCCCCGGTGGTCGTGTCGACGGAGACCGCCGGCCAGACCGTCTCGGGCACGTGCACGGACGCGGCGGGCAACCTGAGCGCGGCCGAGCAGGTGACCGTGCGGCTGGACAGGACCGCGCCGACCGTCGCGCAGACCGTCGCCGAGGTCGGGACCCCTGGCGCCGACGGCTGGTACACCTCCGACGTCGACGTGACCTTCTCCGCCGGCGACAGCGGGTCGGGCCTGGCGGGCGGCAGTGCCCGCACCACCTCGACCGGCGAGGGGGCGGCCGTCCGGGTGCTCAGCCCCGCCTTCACCGACGCCGCCGGCAACCGCACGGCCGCGGGCGCCGTCACGAAGACCTACCGCATCGACAAGAGCCGGCCCGCCGTCCCGGTCTTCGTGGGCGGCCCGTCGGGCAGCCACCTGTTCGACGCCGTCCCGGCCGCGCCGACCTGCACCTCGACCGACGCCGTCTCCGGCCTCGCGTCCTGCGTCGTCACCGGCGGCGGCAGCTCGGTCGGCAAGCACAGCTACACGGCCACGGCGACCGACCGGGCCGGGCACAGCAGCACCGCGGTCCTGGCGTACGAGGTGCTCCCGTGGACGCCTCAGGGGTTCACCTCGCCCGTCGACATGGGCGGCGTCCTCAACACGGTGAAGGGCGGCAGCACCGTCCCGGCCAAGTTCGAGCTGTTCGCCGGCAGCCGCGAGCTCACCGACCTCGGCCTGGTCACGCTGACCAACCGCAGGATCACCTGCGCCGACGGGGCCGCCGTCGACGACATCGAGGCCGTCGTGACCGGCAGCACCTCGCTGCGCTACGACACGACCGCCGGGCAGTACCACTACAACTGGAAGCTGCCGACCGGCCCGGGCACCTGCTACGCCCTGACGATGACCGCCAAGGACGGCTCGTCGATCACCGCCAGCTTCAAGCTCAAGTAGGCCCAGCACGGCACGAGGCCCGCCCGGCACTGCCGGGCGGGCCTCGACGCGCTCAGCCGCCGGCGTCCTGCCACGGCTGCGGCCCGTCCGCTGCGTGCACCTCGAGCACGGACGTCACGGAGGCCAGGCGCAGCGTCCGCAGCATGCGCGCCGGCACGTTGCCCAGCACGAGGCGCTGGTCGACCGGCAGCTGCCGCTGCACGCCGAACATGACCGACAGCCCGGCGGAGTCGAGGAACGCCACGTGAGCGAGGTCGACGACGACGAGCGGACGCCCGGTGTCGGCGGCCTCCCGCAGCGCGGCCCGGAAGGCGCCGACGGACGCGGTGTCCAGCTCGCCGTGCGCCTGCACGACGGCGGCGCCGGCGAGCAGGCGGGTCGTGAACGACGTGCTCTCGCGGGCCGTCATGGTCGTTCCTCCGAGGTCGTCGGGACGTGCTGGCGGTCCGGTCGGACGACGTCGGCGACCGTCGCGACGCCGGCGATCTCGAGCACCCGGGTCAGGCGGGAGTGCTCCGGGACGACGAGGCGCAGCACCTGCTGCCGGTCGCCGAGCTGCCGGGCCAGGCCGAACAGCAGCCGCAGGCCCGTGCTGTCCAGGAACGTCAGCCCGGACAGGTCGAGCACCAGGCCCTGCGCCCGGTTCGACACGGCCCGCTCGATGCGGACGCCGAGGGCGTCGACGTTCGACAGGTCGACCTCGCCGCTCAGGCGGGCCACCGGCCAGTCGCCGTCCGACTGCACGTGGACGTCCCCGAGCGTCACGTGGAGCCCGCCACCGACAGGGGCGCGCCGGTGGGCGTGCGGTCGGCGACCCGCAGCCACCGGCGCAGGACCACCTCCGTGCCCCGCTCGCCGTGCCGGACCTCGACCTCGTCCATCAGCCCCTCCATGAGCCGCAGTCCGCGGCCGCGGTCCTGACCGCGCGCCTCGCGCCACTGGCCCCAGTCGCGGACGGTGATCGTGACGCGCCCCTGCTCGACGTCGCACACGATGCGGAACTGGGCCTGGCCCGGTCCGTAGGCGTGCTCCACGGCGTTCGTGGCCGCCTCCGAGCAGGCCACGACGACGTCGTAGACCTCGTCCTCGTCCGCACCGGCCTCGGCCAGCCAGCGCTCGAGGAGCTGGCGCAGCACGGCCAGCCGCTCGGCCTGCGCGGGCCACAGCGCCTCGACGTGCGGGCCGAGCAGCGCCTGCGGGGCGACGAGCAGCAGGGCGACGTCGTCGTCCGGGGCCGCGTCGCGGAGCAGCTCGGCGAGCACCCGGTCGCACAGCGCCTCGAGGTCGTCGGGCGACGGGTCCGCGCACACCGCCAGCAGCTGCGCCAGACCGTCGTCGACCGGCGCGCCCCGGCGCTCGACCAGGCCGTCGGTGTAGAGCAGCAGCCGGCTCCCGGCCGGCAGCGCGTAGCCGGTGCTGGCGTAGCGGACCTCGCGCACCGCGCCGACCGGCGGGAAGGCCGGGGCCTCGAGGTAGCGGCAGCCGTCCGGTGCGAGCAGCAGCGGCGGGTAGTGGCCGGCGCTGGCGATCTCCACGGTGCCCGCCACCGGGTCGAGGACCGCGTACAGCACCGTCGCGATGCCGCCGAGCCCCTGCGACAGGCACAGCCGGCTGAGCTGCTGCAGCACGTCGGCGGGCTCCGCGCCCTCTGCCGCGAGCGCCCGCAGCGCGTTGCGCAGCTGCCCCATGCTCGAGGCGGCCTCGAGGTCGTGCCCGACGACGTCGCCCATGACCAGGCCGACCCGTCCGCCGGGCAGCAGCACCACGTCGTACCAGTCGCCGCCGACCTGCGTGCCGACCGAGCCGGGCACGTACCGGGCGGCGAGCCGGAGGCCCGGCAGGTCGGGCAGCCGGTCGGGCAGCAGGCTGTGCTGCAGCGTCTCCGCCACCCCCCGCTCGCGCGCCAGCAGCGCGGTGACGGTGCTGCCGAGCCGGTGCAGCACCCCCGTCAGCGCGAGCAGCCCGAGCAGCGCGGTCACCGCCGAGGCGCCGAGGCGCCGCTGGACCTCGGTCTCGTCCGCGCTGGCCGTGTCGTGCCGAGCGTCGGCCAGCGCGCGCATGCGGTCGGTGACGTCCCCCTGGCGCTCGACGAGGGCGTCGTGCTGCTGGCGGAACCGCGGGTAGAGCGCGCGAGCCAGCTCGGGGTCGCTGGCCACGGTCGCCGCCAGCACGTCGGCCGACGCGGCGTAGGCGTCCTGCTCCGGGCGGACGTCACGCAGCTCGGCGGCCAGGCCCGCCGGGAGCGACCCCGGGTCGATCCGGGCCAGGGCGGACCGCAGGTGGGCGGTCGCCCGGCGCAGGGCCGCGGGGCTGGCGTCCGGTCGGGCGGCCCACGCGGCGCCGCCTCCCGCCTGCACGAGGCTCGACAGCGCGGCGCCGAGCATCTCGTCGTGGGCCATGTCGGCGTCCTGGAAGTCGCGTTGCGCCTCGGTGATGAGGTCGACCTCGCGGTGCGCGCGCGCCACCTCCCGCAGCCCGGCCATGGCGGTCGCGACGATGACGACGTGCACCACGACGGCGGTCAGCCCCACGGCCACCAGCTGCCAGCGCAGGCTGCGGCGACGGGTGCCGGCCCAGCGGCGGGCAGCCGACGACCTGGCGCGGACCGGTCCGTCCATGCCACCTCCGTGCTGCCGCGGTCCGGCGCGCGGCCGGACGGCGGCCATGATGGCGCGGCTGCGGGCGCCGCGCGGCGGTTCCACCGATCCGGACCGGCAGGGGTGCCGGCGCACGGCCGGGGAACGTCGAGGAGGGCAACGCCCCGTCCCGGTCGTCGAACCCCCAGGGCGGGGCGCTGCCCGTGCCGGTCCCTCGACGCACGACGCCTCCCGGCTCGGCGTCGGGACGGAGCGCACCGGCCGCACTACCGTGAGCAGGTGCCCGTCGACAGCCGCAGCCGATGAGCCTGTACCGCGACGAGGGCGTCGTCCTGCGGGTGCAGAAGCTCGGTGAGGCCGACCGCATCATCACGCTGCTCACCAAGCGGCACGGCCGCGTGCGCGCCGTCGCCAAGGGCGTGCGCCGGACCCGGTCGAAGTTCGGCGCGTCGGTCGAGCCGTTCAGCCACGTCGACCTGCAGCTGTTCGCCGGCCGCAGCCTCGACATCGTCGTGCAGGCCGAGAGCCTCACGCCGTTCGGCAGCGACCTCGTCGTCGACTACGGGCGCTACACCGCCGGGACGGCCGTGCTCGAGACCGCCGAGCGGCTCACCGCCGAGGAGCGCGAGCCGTCGCTGCGGCTGTTCCTGCTCGTGGTCGGGGCGCTGCGGGCCCTCACCGGCGGCGACGGCGAGGCCCGCGACCCGTCGCTGGTGCTCGACGCCTTCCTGCTCCGCGCGATGTCGGTCGCCGGCTACGCGCCCGCGCTGTTCGACTGCGCCCGCTGCTCCGAGCCGGGCCCGCACCGGGCGTTCTCCGTCCCGGCCGGCGGCACCGTCTGCGCGGCCTGCTGTCCCGCCGGCGCCGCCTCGCCCGCGCCGGCCGCGCTCGCGCTCATGGTCGACCTGCTGACGGGGGAGTGGGACGCCGCGGAGGCCACCGACCTGCGCACCCGCCGCGAGGCGAGCGGCCTGGTCGCCGCGCACCTGCAGTGGCACCTCGAGCGCGGCCTGCGCAGCCTGCCCCTGGTGGAGCGGGCGTGAGGCGGCGCACCGCTCCGGTCGAGCGCCGCGAGGTGCGGCCGCCGTCCGCGCACCCGTCCGGCGTGCGGGCGCCGGCGCTGCCGCCCGAGCTGGTGCCGCGGCACGTGGCCGTCGTCATGGACGGCAACGGCCGCTGGGCGAAGGACCGCGGCCTGCCGCGCACCGCCGGGCACGAGGCGGGCGAGTCGTCGCTGTTCGACCTCGTCGAGGGCGCGATCGAGCTCGGCGTCGGCTGGGTCTCGGCCTACGCCTTCTCGACCGAGAACTGGAAGCGCTCGCCCGAGGAGGTGCGCTTCCTCATGGGCTTCAACCGCGACGTCATCCGCCGGCGGCGCGACGAGATGCACGCCCTGGGCGTGCGGGTGCGCTGGGCCGGACGCCGGCCGCGGCTGTGGCGCTCGGTCATCCGCGAGCTCGAGGAGGCCGAGGAGCTCACCCGCGGCAACGACGTCTGCACGCTCACGATGTGCGTGAACTACGGCGGCCGCGCCGAGATCGCCGACGCCGCCCGGGCCCTCGCCCAGGACGTCGCCGACGGGCGCCTGGACCCGGCGCGCGTGGACGAGCGGGTGCTGGCCCGCTACCTCGACGAGCCGGACATGCCCGACGTCGACCTGTTCGTGCGCACGTCCGGCGAGCAGCGGACGTCGAACTTCCTGCTCTGGCAGTCGGCCTACGCCGAGCTGGTCTTCCTCGACACGCTGTGGCCCGACGTCGACCGGCGCCACCTGTTCACCGCCGTCGAGCAGTACGCCGCCCGCGACCGGCGCTACGGCGGCGCGCTGCCGAACGCGGTGCCCGCCCCGGCGGGGGAGTCGGCGACGTCGTCAGGGGAGGTGCGGCCATGACCGCGGACGGCCCGTCGCTGAGCTTCGCCCTGCGCGAGCTCGTCTGGTCGCTCGAGAGCGAGGTCGCCCTCATCAGCAGCCTGTCGCGGCGCATCGACGAGCACGTGGCCGCCGTCAACGCAGTGCGGGCGGAGGCCGCCGAGCGCCTGCTGCGGCTGGACGCGCTCGTCGAGGCCGCCGACGACCCCGAGCTCCGCGAGGTCCTGCAGGGGCTGGCCGCGGCGCCGCTGCCCGTCGAGGACGAGCACTTCCCGGCGCGGTTGTACGGGGGCTGACCGGCGCGGGCTGGTCGTGCGCAGGTCGGCCGCGCCGGGCGGACGGGCGGGTCAGGCGGACGTTCCTGGCGACCGGACGGCGCGTCGAGCCGGAAGGAGTCGGTCGGCGGGACGGCTGCGTCAGCCGCCGTAGATGCGGTCGGGGAACTCCTCCTCGACCTGCGGCAGCTGCGGCTGGATCGAGGTGTCGAGGAACGCGCTGAGGTTGACGTCCTCGGCGGCGGCGCGCAGCTCGTCGAGGTGCAGCAGCCGGTTCGTGGCCTGCGCGCGCAGGTCGTTGAGCGCCTGCACGTGGTCGTCGATCTCCTCCGACAGCGACGTGATCGCGGCGACCTCCTCGTCGATGCCGTGCACGAGCCCGCGCAGGGCGTCGGCGAGCGAGCCGACGGCGTCCGACACGGGCTCGGGTGCGGGCGCCTCGGCGCGGGCGGGCGTGCGACCCGCGCGCGGGCCGGAGCGACGGCCGGCGCCGGCGGCTCGGCCACCGGTGCGACGACCCGAGGTCCGAGCCCGGGCGGGCTTGGCCTCCACCAGGGCCGCCTCGTCCTCGTCCAGATCGGTGGGGATGGCGTCCGGGGTCTCGCTCACTGTGTCCTCCGTGTCGTCGTCGGCGTCGGCCGGCGCGTGCAGTCGCAGGGATTCTGCCACCCTCCGTGCTGACCCCTCGTGGCCGCCGGGACCACAGAGGGTGGTGGGACCCAGTTGGGCGGCTCCTCAGCCGAAGACGCGCTGCACCGCCGCCACCGCGATGAGCGCGAGCATCGCCGCCCGCACCGCCCGGGCGCCTGCGTCCAGCACCGGCCAGGACAGGTACGTCAGCCAGACGAGCAGCAGCGCGAGCACGCCCAGCAGGGGGAGTCCGACCGGCGGCGGCGCGGCGAGCCCGGCGATGAGCAGCCCGACGACCAGCACGGGCAGCACCACCCGTGGACGCGACGACAGCCACAGCAGCACGGGGGCGCTGCGCCGCTCGACGGTGCGGCGCAGGGGCGAGGGGGTGGTCACGGTGCTCCGGCGGTCGGGGACGGCTGGTCGGGCGGGACGGGGCGGGGTCTGGTCGGAGGGGGTCGGGTGCGGCGTCGCGGGTCGGGCGCTGGGCGCAGTCGCCGCGACGGGTCGGGTCTGGTCGGGCCGTCGGGGCGGGTCTGGCGCAGTCGGGCTGCGTCCGGCGGTCGGGGCGGTCCGGAGCAGTGGGGTCCGGCGGGGGCGGGGGTCCGCCGCTCTCGGGCGGAGTCCGGGGGGCGGGGCCGTCTAGCGTGTCATCCGTGCTGGTCGTGACGCGGTTCGACGTGCCTGAGCAGGACTCCGCCGCGTTCCTCCCGCGGGCCGAGGCGGCGCTCGCCGCCTTCGCCGCGCGGCCGGGGTACGTGCGAGGCCGCATCGGCCGGGCCGCCGACGACCCGACGCAGTGGGTCGTCACCACCGAGTGGACCGGCGTCGGCGCCTACCGCCGCAGCCTGTCGTCCTACGACGTGAAGGTCGACGCTGCGCCGCTGCTCTCACTGGGCCGCGACGAGCCGAGCGCCTTCGAGGTGCTGCACAGCAGCGACGCGGAGGGGCAGTCGTCCGGCTCGAGCCGCCGAGCCGTCGACGCCGGCCAGGTGGGTGTCGGCGAGGCGTCCGGCCCGTCCGTCAGCGATCTCTGAGCGCACCTCGTACGGCTAGCCTGGCCGCTCACCGCCGACCGCCAGCCGGACTGGAGCGCCTCCCCGTGTCGAAGAACGACCGCATGGACACCATCGTCAGCCTCTCGAAGCGACGCGGACTGGTCTTCCCGAGCAGCGAGATCTACGGCGGCCTCCGCGCGTCCTGGGACTACGGGCCGCTCGGCGTCGAGCTCAAGAACAACGTCAAGCGCCAGTGGTGGAAGGCCGTCGTCCAGGGCCGGGACGACGTCGTCGGGCTCGACTCGTGCGTGATCCTGGCGCGCGAGGTCTGGGAGACCTCCGGCCACGTGCAGGCGTTCGTCGACCCGCTCGTCGAGTGCCCCTCGTGCCACAAGCGCTTCCGCGCCGACCACCTCGAGGAGGGGTCGGGCAAGGCCCTCAAGGACACCGCCTGCCCGAACTGCGGCAACCGCGACGTGTGGACCGAGCCGAAGATGTTCAACGGCCTGCTGAGGACGCACCTCGGCGTCGTCGAGGACGACAGCGGCCTGGCCTACCTGCGCCCGGAGACGGCGCAGGGCATCTTCATCAACTACGCGAACGTGCAGCAGAGCGCCCGCAAGAAGCCGCCGTTCGGCATCGGCCAGATCGGCAAGAGCTTCCGCAACGAGATCACGCCCGGCAACTTCATCTTCCGCACCCGCGAGTTCGAGCAGATGGAGATGGAGTTCTTCGTCCAGCCCGGGACGGACGAGGAGTGGCACCAGCGCTGGATCGACGAGCGCTTCGCCTGGTACGTCGACCTCGGCATCGACCCGGCGAAGCTGCGCCAGTTCGAGCACCCGAAGGAGAAGCTCTCCCACTACTCCAAGCGCACCGTCGACATCGAGTACGAGTTCGGCTTCACCGGCGCGCAGTGGGGCGAGCTCGAGGGCATCGCGAACCGCGGCGACTACGACCTCACCGTGCACTCCAAGGCGTCCGGCGTGGCGCTCGACTTCTTCGACCAGGAGTCCGGCGAGCGCTGGACCCCGTACGTCATCGAGCCGGCAGCGGGCGTCGACCGCTGCGCGCTGACGTTCCTGCTCGATGCGTACACGGAGGACGAGGCTCCCAACGCCAAGGGCGGCGTCGACAAGCGCGTCGTGCTCAAGCTCGACCCGCGGCTCGCCCCGCTCAAGGCGGCCGTCCTGCCGCTGTCGCGCAACGCCTCGTTGTCCCCGGTCGCCCGCGACCTGGCCGCCCGCCTGCGCCGCGAGTGGAACGTCGACTTCGACGACGCCGGCGCCATCGGCCGCCGCTACCGCCGCCAGGACGAGGTCGGCACCCCCTACTGCGTCACCGTCGACTTCGACACCCTCGACGACCAGGCCGTGACCGTCCGCGAGCGCGACGCCATGACCCAGGAGCGCATCTCCCTGGACGCCGTCCCGCGCTACCTGCACGACAAGCTCGGCCCCCTGTAGCTGCCGGCTGCCGGCCTCAGCGCTTGTCTGTCGGCAGCGACGTCATCCGGGCCGTGGGACGTCGCTGCGGACAGACAAGCCGCCGGTTGAGGCAGCTGACCTCCGACCAGTGCCCGCTTGTCTGTCGGCAGCGACGTCATCCGGGCCGTGGGACGTCGCTGCGGGCAGACAAGCCGCCGGCTGAGCGGTCGGCGACCACGTGGCTGACGTGCGCGGCTCGACGTGGGGCGGATCTGTGCACGGCGAGCGCATGCCGTCTCGACGACCTGCGCCGCCTCACGCTGTGTCGCATGGAGCTCCCCCTGGTCTTCACCCGCTCGATGGCGCTGGCCGCCGGATGGGACCCGCGTGTCGTCGACGCGGAGGTCCGCAGCGGCCGCTGGACCGCCGTCCGGCGCGGCTGTCTACACAGTGGAGGGGACCGCCCCGCGCTCGGCGGCGCAGCGCCATGCGATCGAGGTCGCGGCTGCGGTCCTGGTCACCGGTTCGGACGCCGTCGGCAGCCACGAGTCGGCCGCCGTCGTGCACGAGCTGCCGATGCTGCGAGCGCACACGGGACCGCCCGTCCTGAGCCGGGCCCGGCCGCGCCGCGGGGTACGTCCGGACGCGGTCCGTGCGGCTCGCCTCGTCTCGCAGGTGCCGGAGCACCACCGGACCGTGGCCCACGGAGCACCCGTGACGACGCTGGCCCGCACGGCCGCAGATCTCGCCCGGCGGGGGAGGCCGCTGTCCGCGGTCGTCGTGCTGGACGCGGTGCTGCGAGCGCAGGTCGGTCGAGCCGAGGTCGCTGCCGTCCTCGACGACTGCCGGGGCTGGCCGGGCAGCGCCCGCGCCCGCTCGTGGCTCGCCTTCGCCGACGGCCGGGCGGAGTCGCCGCTCGAGTCGATCGGACGGTGGCGCTTCGCCGAGGCGGAGCTCCCGCCGCCAGACCTTCAGGTGACCCTCGGCGGCACTGACGGACCGATCGGCAGGGTCGACTTCTGCTGGCGTGCGCTCCGGACAGTCGGTGAGGCGGACGGCTTCACCAAGTACCGGACGACTGACGGCGTCCCCGACTTCTCGGTGCTCCGTGCTGAGAAGCTGCGGGAGGACGCGCTGCGTGACGCCGGCTTCGCCGTCTTCCGGTTCACCTGGGACGAGGCCGTGCGACGTCCCGCCGTGCTGGAGCAGCGCGCGCTGCGCGCCTTCGCACGAGCCGCCGCATGACCGGCCGCCGGGGGCTTGTCTGCCGGCAGCGACGCTCGCGGCGTTGCGCGACGTCGCTGGTGACAGACAAGCGCGGGGGTGCGATCGCAGGGGAAGCGGCATCGACGCAGCGCGGCACAGGGCACGGCGGCGTCGTCGGTAGCGTGGCCGGTGTGCGCACCCTCGTCGTGGACCACCCGCTCGTCGCCCACAAGCTGACCGCGCTGCGGGACGAGCGCACCGACTCGCCGACGTTCCGGCGGCTCGCCGACGAGCTCGTCACGCTGCTGGCGTACGAGGCCACGCGCGACGTGCGGGTCGAGCCGGTCGAGGTGCAGACGCCGGTCGCGACGGCCACCGGCTGCCGGCTGAGCCGTCCGGTGCCGCTCGTGGTGCCGGTGCTGCGCGCGGGCCTCGGGATGCTCGACGGCATGACGCGGCTGCTGCCGACGGCCGAGGTGGGCTTCCTCGGCATGGTGCGCGACGAGGAGTCGCTGCTCGCGACCGCCTACGCCAACCGGCTGCCGGACGACCTGTCCGGCCGCGAGGTGTTCGTGCTCGACCCGATGCTCGCCACCGGCGGGACGCTCGTGACCACCTTCGAGCTGCTGGTGGCGCGCGGCGCCGCCAAGATCACCGCCATCTGCCTGCTCGCGGCGCCAGAGGGCATCGCCAAGGTCGACGAGGCGTTCCGCGACGACTCGGGCTGCCCGATCACCGTCGTCACCGCCGGCGTCGACGAGCGGCTGAACGAGAAGGGCTACATCACGCCCGGGCTCGGCGACGCCGGCGACCGGCTGTACGGCGTCGTCTGAGTGCTCCCGCACGTCGCCGCCGTCCTGCTGTCGCTCGCCGTCACGTCCGCCTCCGTGCCGCCGCCGACCGTGGCGTTCCGCTTCGCCGACCCGCGCATCGCCGAGTCGAGCGGGCTGGTCGCGGCCTCGACCGGTGAGCTGGTGTTCACGCACAACGACAGCGGCGACGAGGCGCGGTTCTTCGCGGTCGGGCTCGACGGGCGCACCCGCACGACCTACGTCCTGCCCGACGTGCAGGCGCGCGACTGGGAGGACCTCGCCCGCGGGCCGGACGAGCAGGGCCGCAGCAGCCTGTGGCTGGGCGACATCGGCGACAACGACGGCGTGCGTAACAACGGCGTGCTGATCCACCGCATCGCCGAGCCGGCCCCGACCGACCGCGAGCAGGTGACGACCGAGGCGCCGACCGACTTCCGGCTGCGCTACCCCGACCGGCCGGTCGACGCCGAGACGCTGCTCGTCCACCCGCGCACGGGGCGGCTGTACCTGGTGACCAAGCCGCTGGCCGGCACGGCGCAGGTCTACGCCGCGCCCGAGGTGCTCGACGCGGACGGTCCGAACGTGCTCGAGCTGGTGGCCGAGGCGCCAGCGCAGTCGACCGGGACGGCCGGCGGGCCCGGGATCGGCATGCTCGCGAACTGGCTGTTCACCGCCGGGGACATCGCGCCGGACGGCAGCCGCCTCGCGCTGCGGACCTACACCGACGTCTACGAGTGGACGATCCCCGGGGACGACGTCGCCGCGGCGTTCGACCGCGAGCCGACGGTCACGCCGCTGCCCCCGGCGGAGCAGGGCGAGGGACTGGGGTACGCGGCGGACGGCGCTTCGGTGCTGGTCAGCTCGGAGGGCGCCGGGAGCGCCGTCGACCGCGTCGTGCTGCCCGCCCCGTCGGACGGCGCCCCGGACGACGAGGCGCCCGACGCTGCCCGGGACGCGACCGCGGACGAGGCACCGGCCGGGTCGTCGCCGCTGCGGCGCTGGGGGGCCGACCAGCGCCCGCAGCTGGCCGCCGGAGCGGGCGTCGTGCTCATCGCCGCGCTGCTGGCCGGTTCGAGGCGGCGCAGGAGCCGGCGCGGCCGTGGCTAGCAGGTCGCCCGAGGAACGCCGCCCGGGAGCCGGCCCGGCCGGGACGACCGCAGGAGCAGACGGGACGACCGGAGGAGCAGGCGGGACGACCGGGGGCGCGGACGGGACGACCGGAGGAGCAGGCCGGACGAACCGGCGAGCGCCCGGCACGACGCGGCGAGCGCCCGGCACGACGCGGCGAGCACCCGGCACCACGCGGGCAGCCGGGACGGGCCGGACGAGCGGGCGCGACCGCGTGGCGCTGGCGACGCTCGTGCGCCGGGGCGTGGCAGTCGCCGTCGTCGCGGCGCTCACGGTTGTGCTCGGCACGGCCGTGAGCATCTGGTGGGTGGCGCGCCAGGACGAGCACCCGCGCAGCGACGCGATCATCGTGCTCGGCGCGGCGCAGTTCGACGGGCGTCCGAGCTCGGTGTTCAAGGCGCGGCTGCAGCACGCCCGCGCGCTGTACGAGGACGGGATCGCGCCCCGCGTCATCACCGTCGGCGGCGGCCAGCCGGGGGACCGGACCACCGAGGCGGAGGCCGGTGCGGCGTTCCTGCGCGAGCGTGGCGTCGAGGCCGTCGCCGTGCCGGAGGGGTCGAACACGCTGCGCAGCCTGGTCGCGGCCGAGGACTTCATGCACGAGCAGGGCTGGGACTCGGCCGTGCTGGTGACCGACCCGTGGCACTCGCTGCGCGCCCGGCGGATGGCGCGCGACCAGGGGCTGCACGCGGCCTCGTCGCCCACCCGCGCCGGTCCGTCCGTGCGCACGCGCGACGTGCAGGTGCGCTACATCGCTCGCGAGACCGCCGCCTACCTGCTGTACCGGGTGGCCGGTGACACCGGCAGCGGCGGTCCCGGCGCCCTGTAGCCGCCCGCCGCCCGCCGCCGCCGGCTGCAGCCCGCCGCCCGAAGCAGGCCGCCGCCGGCTGCAGCC
>CAXTFU010000036.1:0-1058 GCA_964243385.1 uncultured bacterium
CAGCGAGGGCGCGGCGATGATCCGCTCCAAGGGCGAGGCCGGCACCGGCGACGTCAGCCAGGCGACGACCCACATCCGCACGATCCTCGGCGAGATCAAGCGGCTCACCGTGATGGACGAGACCGAGCTGTTCGAGGCCGCCAAGCTCATGGCGGCGCCGGTCGAGCTCGTCCGCGAGACCGCCGCGCTCGGCCGGCTGCCCGTCGTGCTGTTCACCGCCGGCGGCGTCGCGACCCCGGCCGACGCGGCGATGATGATGCAGCTCGGCGCCGACGGCGTGTTCATCGGCTCCGGCATCTTCAAGAGCGGCGACCCGGCGACCCGCGCCCGCGCCTGCGTCGAGGCGACCGCGTTCTTCCGCGACGCCGACCGCATCGCCAAGGTCAGCCGCGGGCTGGGCGAGGCGATGGTCGGCATCTCCGCCGACTCGCTCGGCGCCGGCGAGCTGCTCGCGACCCGGGGTTGGTAGCCGGCGCTCCCGCGCCCGTCCTGCCCGTCGTGACCCGGTCCGCCGTGCGCATCGGCGTGCTGGCGCTGCAGGGCGACGTCCGCGAGCACGAGCGCTCGCTGCGCGCCGTCGGCGCGGAGGCCGTGCCGGTGCGCACCGCGGGCGAGCTCGCCGCCGTCGACGGGCTCGTCCTGCCGGGCGGCGAGTCGACGACGATGAGCCGGCTGCTGCAGGTCTTCGACCTGCTCGAGCCGCTGCGCGACCGCGTCGCCGCGGGCCTGCCGGTGTACGGCTCGTGCGCCGGCATGGTCCTGCTCGCCGACGAGGTGCTCGACGGTCGCCCCGACTCGCAGGGCGTCGGCGGGCTCGACGTCGTGGTGCGGCGCAACGCCTTCGGCCGCCAGGTCGACAGCTTCGAGACCGACCTGCCGCTGACCGGGGTTGGGCAGGTGCACGCGGTGTTCATCCGCGCGCCGTGGGTCGAGCGGACCGGTCCGGCGGCCGAGGTGCTTGCCCGCGTGCCCGACGACGGTGGTCCGGCCGCGGGTAGGGTCGTCGCCGTCCGTCAGGGCAGCGTCCTCGCCACGGCCTTCCACCCGGAGCTGACCGG
>CAXTFU010000036.1:1158-22395 GCA_964243385.1 uncultured bacterium
ATGAGCGGCCATTCCAAGTGGGCGACGACCAAGCACAAGAAGGGTGCGATCGACGCCAAGCGCGGCAAGCTCTTCGCCAAGCTCATCAAGACGATCGAGGTCGCCGCGAAGACCGGCGGCGGTGACCCGTCCGGGAACCCCCGCCTCGCCGACGCGATCTCCGGCGCCAAGCGGCTGTCCGTGCCCGCCGACAACATCGACCGCGCGGTCAAGCGCGGCAGCGGCGAGCTCGGCGACGCGGCGAACTACGAGGAGATCATGTACGAGGCGTACGGCCAGGGCGGCGTCGCGATCCTCGTCGAGTGCCTGACCGACAACCGCAACCGCGCGGCCGCCGAGGTGCGCACGGCGATCACCCGCAACGGCGGCACGCCCGCCGACCCCGGCTCGGTCTCCTACCTGTTCGGCCGCAAGGGCGTCGTCACCGTGGTGAAGACGGGCGGCCTGACCGAGGACGACGTCCTGCTGGCCGTGCTCGACGCCGGCGCCGAGGACGTGAACGACCTCGACGATGCCTTCGAGGTCGTCTGCGAGGCGACCGACACGCACGCCGTCCGCCTGGCCTGCGAGGCCGCCGGCCTCGACGTGCAGAGCGCCGACATCGCCTGGATGCCGACCCTCAACGTGCCGCTCGAGGACGAGGTCGCGGTGAAGGTGCTGCGCCTGGTCGAGGCGCTCGAGGACCTCGACGACGTGCAGAACGTCTGGGCGAACTTCGACATCAGCGACGAGGTGCTCGAGCGCGTCGGCTGACAGGCGCGCCTCCCGACCGCCGTTGCGGCCGCACCGTACGCTCGCGACCCGAACGCCTGTTCGGACGACGTGCGCGGACGAGCTGCTCGGACGAGGGGGAGGGGACGCTGTGCGGGTGCTGGGGGTCGACCCGGGCCTGACCCGCTGCGGGATGGGCGTCGTCGAGGGCGTGCCCGGGCGCGTCGCGCTGGTGGCCGTCGGCGTCGTGCGCACCCCTGCCGGCGACGAGCTCGGGCCCCGGCTGGTCGCCCTCGAGGCCGCCGTCGAGGACTGGCTCGACCGGCTGCGGCCCGACGCGGTCGCGGTCGAGCGCGTCTTCGCCCAGGCCAACGTCCGCACCGTCATGGGCACCGCACAGGCCGGCGCCGTCGCGATCGTCTGCGCCGCGCGGCGCGGCCTGCCCGTCGCGCTGCACACGCCGTCGGAGGTCAAGGCGGCGGTCACCGGCAGCGGACGCGCCGACAAGGACCAGGTCGGGACGATGGTGGCCCGGCTGCTGCGCCTGGACGGCCCGCCGCGGCCGGCCGACGCCGCCGACGCTCTCGCGCTCGCCATCTGCCACCTGTGGCGCGCGCCCGCGCAGGCCCGGCTGGCGGCGGCGGTCGCCGGGGCCCGCCGGTGATCGCCAGCGTCGAGGGCACCGTCACGGCCCTCACCGCCGACGGCGTCGTCGTGCGCGTCGGCGGCGTGGGCCTGGCCCTGCACACCACGGCCGGCACCCGCGCACGGCTGCGGGTGGGGGAGGAGGCGGCGCTCGCCACCTCGCTCGTCGTCCGCGAGGACAGCCTGACGCTCTACGGCTTCGCCGACGACGACGAGCGCGTCCTGTTCGAGCTGCTGCAGACGGCCTCCGGCGTCGGCCCGCGCCTCGCCCAGGCGGTGCTCACCGTGCACGCGCCCGACGCCGTGCGCCGGGCCCTGGTCACGGAGGACCTCGTCGCGCTGTGCCTCGTGCCCGGCATCGGCCGCAAGGGCGCGCAGCGGCTGGTGCTCGAGCTCAAGGACAAGGCGCTGCTGCCGGGCGCGAGCGCACCGGCCCCCGGTCCCGCGGCCGCGCCAGGCTGGCGCGACACCCTGGCGCAGGCGCTGGTCGGCCTCGGCTGGACGGCCGCGCAGTCCGACGAGGTCGTGCAGGGCCTGGCCGCCACGCACCCGGACGCCTCCGACGAGGACGTGCCCGTCCTGCTGCGCGCGGCCCTCGCCCAGCTCGGCCGGGCCCGGTGAGCCGCCCGTGAGCGAGGACGAGCTGGTCGCCCGCGAGCTGGCCGAGCTGGCCGCCCGAGGCGAGCCCGGCCTCGTCGCGCCCGGCGCCGGCGACCAGGAGCGCGTCGTCGAGTCGGCGCTGCGGCCCCGGCGGCTCGACGAGTTCGTCGGGCAGCACCGGGTGCGCGAGCAGGTCGGCCTGGTGCTCGAGAGCGCCCGCCGGCGGGGCCGTCCGCCCGACCACGTCCTGCTGTCCGGGGCCCCCGGCCTCGGCAAGACGTCGCTGGCGATGATCATCGCGGCCGAGCTCGGCACCGGCATCCGCATCACCAGCGGCCCGGCGCTCGAGCGGGCCGGTGACCTGGCGGCGCTGGTGAGCAGCCTGGCCGAGGGCGAGGTGCTGTTCATCGACGAGATCCACCGCATCGCCCGGCCCGCCGAGGAGCTGCTCTACGTCGCGATGGAGGACTTCCGGGTCGACGTCGTCGTCGGCAAGGGCCCCGGGTCGACCGCCATCCCGCTCGAGGTCGCGCCGTTCACCCTCGTCGGCGCGACCACCCGCTCCGGCCTGCTCACCGGTCCGCTGCGCGACCGCTTCGGCTTCACCGCGCACATGGAGCCGTACTCGCCGGCCGAGCTCGAGCAGGTGCTCGTCCGCAGCGCCGGGCTGCTCGAGGTGCCGCTGCGGCCCGAGGGCGCGGCCGAGATCGCCGGGCGCTCGCGCGGCACGCCCCGCATCGCGAACCGGCTGCTGCGCCGCGTGCGCGACTACGCCGAGGTGCGTGCCGACGGCGTCGTCGACCGGGCCGTCGCCCGCGCCGCGCTGGAGGTCTACGACGTCGACGAGCTGGGCCTGGACCGGCTCGACCGCGAGGTCCTCGGCGCGCTGGTGCGCCGCTTCGGCGGCGGTCCGGTCGGGCTGTCGACGCTCGCCGTGGCCGTCAGCGAGGAGCCGGAGACCGTCGAGGAGGTGGCCGAGCCGTTCCTCGTCCGCTCGGGGCTGGTCGTGCGCACCCCGCGCGGCCGGATGGCCACGCCGGCCGCCTGGGCGCACCTCGGGCTGCGCCCGCCCGCCGCCCGCCCGGCCGGTGTCGACGTGCTGCCGCTCGACCTCGGCGACGCCGGCTGAGCCGAGCGGGCCGCGGGCGGACGGGGCTTCCTACACTGGCCGCTCCCCAGCCCCGGAGGCGCGCGTGAACGACGGGCAGGTCCTGCAGCAGCTCCTCTTCTTCGCCGTGCTCGTGCTCGGCTTCTACCTGCTGGCGGTCCGTCCGCAGCGCGCCCGCGCCCGTGCGCTCGCCGCGGTGCGCGCGTCGCTCCAACCCGGCAGCCGCGTCCTCACCACGGCCGGCATCCACGCGGTCGTGCACGCCGTCGAGGACGACGTGGTCGTGCTCGAGGTCGCCCCCGGCGTGCGCGTCCGCTTCGCCGACGCCGCGGTGGTCCGCGTGCTGCCGGACGACCCGCCGTCCCGCGTCGCGGACGGCCCGATCGGCGGCGACCGACCGTGAGCACCACCGACCTGCTGCGCTCACGCATCGTCGACGTCCCGGACTTCCCGACGCCGGGCGTGGTCTTCAAGGACATCAGCCCGCTGCTCGCCGACGCGGAGGCCTTCGCCGCCGCGGTCGACGCGATGGTCGGGGCGCACGACGCGGACGGGATCGACGCGGTCGTCGGCATCGAGGCCCGCGGCTTCCTGCTCGCGGCGCCGGCGGCCTACCACCTGCGCGCCGGCTTCGTCCCGGTCCGCAAGCCCGGCAAGCTGCCCGGGCCGACGTTCGAGACGTCGTACGAGCTGGAGTACGGCGCGAACGTGCTGCAGGTGCACCGCGACGCCTTCCGCCCGGGCGACCGGGTGCTCGTCGTCGACGACGTGCTCGCGACGGGCGGCACGGCCGCGGCCGCCTGCCGGCTGGTCGAGACCGCGGGGGGCTCGGTCGTCGGGCTGTCGGTGCTGCTCGAGCTCGAGTCGCTGGGGGGTCGCGCCGCCCTGGCGCAGGCGCACCCCGGCCTGCCGGTGCACGCGCTGCTGACGTACTGATCGTCCCGCTCCCACGTCGGTCGCGGCACGTCCTTACACTGGCGGTCCGCCTTCTCCTCGTCGCAGGGAGCCGCCCGTGGCCCAGGACGTCCGCCCGGGTGCGACCACGTCGCCCGCGCCTGCCGAGCACGACCTCCCGGCGAGCGCGACGACGACCGCAGCGCCCGCGCCGCCGGCGGAGCCCGCCGCGACGGAGGCCTCCGGACCTCCCTCGGGACGGCGGGTCCGGGCGCGCCTGGCCCGGTTCACCGCGGCCAAGGCGGGCGGCACGCCGCCGGTGCTCGAGCCGCTGACGCGCACGGTGCGGGCGAACCACCCCAAGGCCGACCTGCGCCCGATCATCCGGGCGTACGAGGTGGCCGAGCAGTGCCACGACGGCCAGCGCCGCCGCAGCGGTGACCCGTACATCACCCACCCGCTCGCCGTCACGACGATCCTCGCCGAGCTCGGCATGGACACCACCACGCTCGTCGCCGCGCTGCTGCACGACACCGTCGAGGACACCCGCTACACGCTCGACGACGTCCGCCGCGACTTCGGCGTCGACGTCGGCCACCTCGTCGACGGCGTGACCAAGCTCGACAAGGTCCAGTTCGGTGACGCCGCCGAGGCCGAGACGATCCGCAAGATGGTCGTCGCGATGGCCCGCGACCCGCGGGTGCTCGTCATCAAGCTGGCCGACCGGCTGCACAACATGCGCACGCTGCGCTGGCTCAAGCCGGAGAAGCAGGAGCGCATCGCCCGCCAGACGCTCGAGATCTTCGCGCCGCTGGCGCACCGGCTCGGCATGAACACGCTGAAGTGGGAGCTCGAGGACCTCGCCTTCGCGACGCTCTACCCGAAGCGCTACGACGAGATCGTGCGCCTGGTCGCCGAGCGCGCCCCCTCGCGCGACACCCAGCTCGCCGAGGTCGTCGACCGCATCGACCAGGACCTGCGCGCCGCGAAGATCCGCGCGACCGTCACCGGCCGGCCGAAGCACTACTACTCGATCTACCAGAAGATGATCGTGCGCGGCCGCGACTTCGCCGACATCTACGACCTGGTCGGCATCCGCGTGCTGGTCGACGACGTGGCCGACTGCTACGCCGCCCTCGGCACCGTGCACGCCCTGTGGTCACCGGTGCCCGGCCGGTTCAAGGACTACATCGCGATGCCCAAGTTCAACATGTACCAGTCGCTGCACACGACCGTCATCGGTCCGCAGGGCAAGCCGGTCGAGCTGCAGATCCGCACCGAGGAGATGCACCGCCGGGCCGACTACGGCATCGCCGCGCACTGGAAGTACAAGGAGGGCGGCAGCCCGACGCCGGTCAAGGGCGACGACATGGCCTGGCTGCGCCAGCTGCTCGACTGGCAGCGCGAGTCGGCCGACCCCGGCGAGTTCATGGACTCGCTGCGTTTCGACCTGCACTCGACCGAGGTCTTCGTCTTCACGCCCAAGGGCGACGTGCTGTCGCTGCCGGCCGGGGCGACGCCGGTCGACTTCGCCTACGCCGTGCACACCGAGGTCGGACACCGCTGCATCGGCGCGCGCGTCAACGGCCGGCTCGTCCCGCTGGAGTCGCCGCTCGACAACGGTGACGTCGTCGAGATCTTCACCAGCAAGGCCGAGAGCGCGCACCCGTCGCAGGACTGGCTGCAGTTCGTCAAGAGCCCCCGCGCCCGCAACAAGATCAAGCAGTGGTTCGCCAAGGAGCGGCGCGAGGACGCGGTCGACGCCGGCAAGGAGGCCCTGACCCGCGCCGTGCGCAAGCAGGGCCTGCCGCTGCAGCGCCTGCTCGGCGGCGAGGCCCTGCCGACCCTCGCGCACGACCTGCGCCTGCCCGACGTGACCGCGCTCTACGTCGAGATCGGCGAGGGACGCCTGTCGGCGCAGAGCGTCGTGCAGAAGATCATGGCCGGGATGGGCGGCGCCGAGGGCGCCGTCGAGGACCTCGCCGAGACCGCCAGCCCGACCCGTCCGTCGCGGCGCACGGGCGGCAGCTCGCACAGCGACCCCGGCATCGTCGTGCGCGGCCTGTCCGACATCTGGGTCAAGCTCGCCAAGTGCTGCACGCCCGTGCCGGGCGACGCCGTCGTCGGCTTCGTCACCCGCGGCCGCGGCGTCTCGGTGCACCGGGCCGACTGCGTCAACGCCGGTCCGCTCGTCGAGGCGCAGGAGCGCGTCGTCGAGGTCGAGTGGGCCCCCACCGCCGGCTCGGTGTTCCTCGTGAACATCCAGGTCGAGGCGCTCGACCGCACCCGCCTGCTGTCCGACGTCACGCGCGTGCTGTCCGACGCGCACGTGAACATCCTGTCGGCGTCCGTGACGACCACGCGCGACCGCGTGGCGGTGTCCCGGTTCTCCTTCGAGATGGGCGACCCCAAGCACCTCGGGCACGTGCTCGGCCAGGTGCGTTCGGTGCAGGGCGTCTACGACGCCTACCGCGTCACCTCCTAGCGCCGGTCCTTCCCACCGGTGCCCGCCGGCGCGTAGCGTCCTCGGGCGAGCGGCAGGCGGTGCCGCGCGAGGAGGGGTGCGGGGTGGCCGACGTCCTGGCGTCCCTCGCCGTGCTGGCGGTCATGGTCGGCATCTCGGTCGCCTGCCTGCTCGCCGCGCGGTGGCTCGCGCGCTCGGACAGCCACGACGACGCCGTGAGCCGGGTCGCGCGGCGGCGCGCCGGCGGCCGGCGCGACGACGCCCGCGCGCGCGGGCTGGACTGACTGCTCCGCCGGGGCCGTGGCGGCCGGGTGAGACCTGCGTGTCCGGGGCCGCCGATGGGGTGACAGCGGGCGCTCGGCGCTTCAGGTCGGCCAGCAGCGGCCGAGACGATCTCCAGCGCCCGGAACCGGCTGGGTCGCCTGGGAGACGTCGAGGTGGAGATGCGGTCGACCGCCGTCCGTGCGCGCAGCAGGCTGCGCCGGGGCGACGCCGGCATGTCCCTGGTCGAGGTCGTCACGGCCCTGTTCGTCCTCACCACCGTCTCGGTGACGGCGGGGACGCAGTTCGTCCGCATGCTGGCCGGGACCGCTGAGCAGACCCGGCAGCAGACCGCGCAGGCGATCGCCGTCGAGGGACTGGAGGCCGTCACGGCGCTCGACCGCAGGCAGGTCCTCGCCGGACGCAGCCATGCTGCCGTCACCGCCCTCAACGCGCAGCTGGCCGCGCACCTCACCGACGACGTCGTGCAGGCGGCGTCGGCCGGCGACAACTACGACCCGGCGGCGACCGCGGGCAGCACGCCGGTCGTGCCGCTCACGGCGACGCGGACGGTCGGCGGCACCACCTACACCGTCCGCACCGCGATCAACAGGTGCTGGCTGAGCCCGGCACAGCGCACGTGCAACCGCACGAACCCGCCGCGCGACGCCCTCGACACCACCGGCGACGGCGTCTCGGTCCTGCGCGTCCTCGTCCGCGTGACCTGGGGTGCCCCCTCGTGCAACCGGTGCGCGGCCTCCACCAGCGGCTTGCTCGACCGGCAGGACGACCCGATGTTCCCCTCGTCGACGTCGCGGCCGGTCATCAGCACCTCGGCCACCGACGAGGGCGGCCCGGCGACGGCGCTGATCACGGTCGGGGCCACCACGCAGCTCACGCTGACCGGCTCGGGCTTCGTCTCCGGCGCGACCCTGTCGGTCGGCGCCGCCGCCGGGACCTTCAGCGCCGTCACCCGCTCGGACGAGGGGCGCCGCCTCACGGCGCAGTGGAGCGGGGCGACCGGACCCGGCCGCTACGAGCTCACCCTGTCCAACCCCGACTCGGGGCTGGCCCGTACGTCACCGCTGATCGTGCGACCCGCCGCCCGCGACGACTGCCTGCCGGCCGGCCCGCCGCCGTACCCGGTGCAGGACAACGACATGCCCCGCGCCGGCGGCACCCTCACCGAGGTGGACGGCAGCCGCACGACCCTCCCGAACGGCAACACCCAGGCCCGCTACGTGCTCGCCTTCGACGACCTCGTGTCGCTCCCGGCGACCGTCACGATCCGCACCGGAGGGGCGCCGTGCTGATCCGGCACCAGCGGGGGGCTGGCGACGACGCCGGCGTGTCACTCGTCGAGCTGCTCGTCACCATGACGATCACGTCGACCTTCTTCGCGATCTTCCTGCCCGCGCTCGCCAGCATGTTCACGACGTCCCGGGCCCAGCAGGCCCGCTCGAGCAACCTCGACGTCAACCGCCTCGCCCTCACGCTGCTCGACCGCGACCTGCGCTACGCCAACGGCATCAACGTGCCCGTCGTCGAGCACGGCAGCGCGTACGTCGAGTGGCAGTCGGGCAGCACGACGAGCAGCGGCCTGCAGCAGACCTGCCACCAGTGGCGTGTCACGGCACAGGGCCGCCTCGAGCGGCGGTCCTGGCGACCGCCGCTCACCGGCACCGTCCAGCCGGTGCCGAGCGCGTGGGAGACCGTCGGCCAGGAGGTCCGTCCGCCCGCCGGAGCCTCCCTCGAGCAGGTGTTCTCGCTCGTCCCGCCGACGCCGGACGCCCGCCGTCAGCAGCTGTCGGTGTCCTTCGCCACCGAGCACGGGTCCCCGGTCGCGAGCACGCCCGCCGAGCTCGTCATCACCGGCCTGAACACCCGGTCGACGACGCCTCCCGTGCCTGCGGTGTGCAGCTCCGTCGACGGGCTGCTGCGCCCGTGAGCACCGACCGGCGGCAGCCCGCGCGGCCGCGGCGGCTCGTGCTGGGACGCCGTCCTGCGGGCGAGGACGGCGTCGCGCTCGTCATGGCCATGGCTTTCCTCGGGCTGGTCTCGAGCCTCATGCTCGTCATGCTGCACGTCTACATCGGCCAGCTCCGTCCCGGTGCGCAGGCCCGCAAGGACCTGTCGTCGGTGAACGCCGCGTCGTCCGGCCTGCAAGCAGCCCTGTCGCAGCTGCGCAGCTCGCTCGACGAGCAGGGGGCCGGCGCGCGGTGGCGGCTGCCGTGCGTCGCCGGTGCTGTCGACACCACGTCGTTCACCGACGGCGTCACGACCGCCCCCGCGCCGGGCGCGGTGCTGTCCGCGAAGGCCGCGCTGCTCGTGGGCAAGCCCCGCTTCGCCGTGCACGTGGCCTACTTCCCGCAGGGCGCGGACCCCACGGACATGCCGCCGAGCTGGCTGAGCGCCAACGCCCTGCCCTGCCCGCTCGCGTCGACCCCGTCGTTCGCGTTCCTCCAGTCGTACGGGACGGGCGACGCCGTCGGCGGCACGACCGGGCCGGCCGGCGACCGCGTGCAGACCGCCGTGTACCGTTTCAGCGTGGAGGGCGGCAACGTGGCCGGCGGCCGCCTGCGGACGTTCGGCACGGACCTGTGCGTCGACGCCGGTGGCGCCCCGGAGGCCGGGAGCCTGCTCACCATCGAGCCGTGCCTGGCCCAGGGCACGCCGCGGCAGAACTGGGAGTACCGCAGCGACCTGACGCTGTTCTACGGCGGCGACCCGTCGCTCAACCTGTGCCTGACGGCGAGCAGCGTCCGCCAGCCGCAGCTGCGGCCGTGCACCGGCACCGGGTCGGGGCCGACCGGCACGCGGACGTCCGGCACGACGTACGTCTACGAACCCGGGCAGCAGGACCAGCTGTGGAGCCTGGACGACGTGGCCCACTTCGCGGCCGCCCGACCCGACGGCGGCGTCGACAGCACGTGCCTGCAGCCCTCGACCCCGTCGGCCGGGTCGGCCCTGCTCCTCCAGCCCTGTCAGGGCAGCGTCTCGGACTGGCAGGCCTTCGACCCGGACCCGAGCGTCGGCGCGGGCAAGGCCGGCGGCAACACCACCGGACGACCGGGCAGCCCGACGAACCAGCTGGTCAACTACGCCCAGTTCGGTCGCTGCCTCGACGTCACCGACACGAACGTCGACCGGGAGTTCATGATCGCCTACCCCTGCAAGCAGGCGCCCGACAGCGCCGAGCTGACCTGGAACCAGGTCTGGACGTTCGTGCCGATCGAGGGTGACGTCGGGACGTTGCGGACGCACACGAACAACACCGACTACTGCCTCATGGCGCCCGACACGGGGGACAAGCCGGTCGTGCGGCCGTGCGCGCCGGTCGCGGCCGACACGCCTGCCGTCCAGCGCTGGCGGGCGACCGGTGACGATCCCGGTGACCCGGCGCGCTCGTTCCACCTGGTGAACCTCGCGCGCTCGACCTGCCTGTCGATCAGCCTCACCGAGCTGATCTACAACGTCGGGATCGTGGTGCTGGAGCCGTGCAGCGGCTCACCCCGACAGCGCTGGAACGCGCCGCCTCCGCCGCCGTCGTCCGGGCTCGACAACATCCGCGAGGGCAGCACGCCGCCCTGATCCCCGGCGCTCGGGTGCGCCGGCCTCAGCGGCCGGGGAGGACGGCCAGGTCGGCGACGACGGCGCGGTGGTCGCTGCCGGGCAGCGCCGCCTCGCGCTGCGCCAGCACGACGAGGCGCCCGCCGCGCCCGTCGCGCACGAGCACGTGGTCGAGGGTGAGCAGCGGGAGCCGCTGCGGCCAGGTGCGGGACAGGCCGCGACCGCGCTCCTCGGCAGCGTCGCGCAGGCTCTCGTCCAGCAGCGCACGGAACAGCGGGAAGTCGCGGTCGCCGTTCAGGTCGCCGGCGACCACGAGCGGCAGCTGCTCGGCGCGGACCTCCTCGCGCAGCCCCTCGAGCGACGCGCGGCCCTCGTCCTCGGAGCCGTGCACCGGCGGCAGCGGGTGGGCGCCCCGCACCCGCACCTCGACGCCGCCGACCTCGACGACCGCGCGGGGCTGCGGCTGGCCGGGGACCGCCTCGGTGTGCCCGACCTCGCGCAGCGGTCGGCGGCTGAACAGCTCGACGTCGCCCGGACGGCCGGACGTCGTCGTGTGCGGCAGGTCGGCCAGCACCCCGCCGCGGCGCAGCGCCTCGAGCACCCGTGGCCGGAGCTCGACGACGACGAGGACGTCGGGCCGCAGCGCCCGCAGCGCGGCCGCGAGGCGTTCGAGGTCGGGGTTCGCCGACAGGACGTTCGCCGTGACGACCCGCAGCCGGGGCGCCCCGCCCGCTGCCCGCGGCACGTCGGCGGCGCCGAGGCCCGGCGCGACGACCAGCAGGTGCGCGACGACGAGCCCGGCGCCGACGACGGCGAGCCCGCGCTCGCGCCGCAGCAGGGCGGCGGCGAGCAGCAGCCAGGCCGGCAGCAGCACCACCGGCAGCCCCACGAGCAGCAGCGCGGCCCACGGGCCCGAGCTCCACCCGCTCAGGCGCAGGGCGACCACGGCGACGAGCGCGGCGGCGACCAGGCGCAGGACCAGGCGGACGAGGACGTCCCGCGTCACGCCGCCCGGGCGGCGGCGCGGACGGTCTCGAGCTGGACCGGGCTCTTGGGCTTGCCGTCACCGGCCGGCTCGCTGCCCGCGGCGGCGACCTCGTCGAGCACCTCGAGGCCCTTCGTGATGCGGCCGAAGGGCGTGTAGTCCGGCGGCAGGGTGCTGTCGCCGTAGACGAGGAAGAACTGGCTGCCGTTCGTGCCGGGGCCGGAGTTCGCCATCGCGACCGTGCCGCGCGGGTAGGTGGCGCCCTCGAGGTTCTCGTCGGCGAAGGAGTAACCCGGGCCGCCCGAGCCCGTCCCGGTCGGGTCGCCGCACTGGAGCACCTCGATGCCCTCGGTCGTCAGCCGGTGGCAGCTCGTGCCGTCGAAGTACTTCGCCGAGGCCAGCGAGCGCAGGCTGTTCGCCGTGCAGGGCGCCGCCGCGCTGTCCATCTCGAAGACGATGTCGCCGCGGTTCGTGGCCAGCGTGACGTCGTAGGTGCCCGTGGTGTCGACGTCGCTGGTCGGCGGCACGGGAGCCTGCTTCGCCGCCGGCTCGGCCGACTTCGGGTAGGCGCAGGTGCCGGCGGGCGCGGCGCTGGCGTCCGCGCTCGGCGCCGACGAGGCGGTCGCCGACGCCACCGAGTCGGTGTCGTCGTCGTCACCGCCGCGCAGGGCCAGCGCGCTGGCGACGGCGACCGCGACGAGCAGGACGACCGCGACGGTGCTGGCGAGCACGGTCCGGCGCTGCTTGCGCTGCCGCTCGGCGGCCTGCCGGCGGGCGGCCTGACGCTCGGCCCGCTGCCGGGCGAGCTCCTTCTCGCGCTTCGTGCTCGCCACGCCGTTCCTCTCGCTCGCTCCGCTGCTGGGGTGCCGCTGCTGGGGTGCCGCCGGGAGTGCTGCCGCGGCGTTCGCCGGGCTGTCCCGCGTCGATCTCGAGCCCAGGCTAAGGGCTTTCGAGGACGCGGGACCTCGCCGGTAGGGTCGAGCCCGACAGGCCGCCACGCCTCCGGCGTCCAGTTCCGAGCGTGGACGACCGACCGACCTGCCCGACGACCGGCTCCCTGCCGGCCGACCCTGATGGAGAGGACGTCCGTGCTCGTCCGCGGGTTCCCGGCTCAGGCCTTCGACACCAACTGCTACGTCGTGGCACCCGGGCCGGGCGAGCAGTGCGTGGTGGTCGACCCCGGCATCGGCGTCGCGGACCAGCTCGACGAGGTGCTGCGCGAGCACGGCCTGCAGCCCGTCGCGGTCCTGCTGACGCACGGGCACCTCGACCACACCTTCTCGGTGACCCCGGTCTGCGGCGCGAAGGGCATCCCCGCCTTCGTCCACCCCGACGACCGAGACCAGCTGGCCGACCCCGCCAGGTACCTCTCGCCGCAGATGGGCCAGCTGTTCGGCGGCCGCCTGACCTGGACCGAGCCCGACGACGTGCGGCTGCTCGACCCGGCCGAGCCGCTCGAGCTGGCCGGCCTGCGCATCGGCGTCGACGTCGCGCCCGGGCACACCGCCGGCTCGGTCGTGTTCCGGCTGCCCGGTCACGAGGAGGGCGAGTCGGTGCCTCCGCTGCTGCTGTCCGGCGACGTGCTGTTCGCGGGCTCGATCGGCCGCACCGACCTGCCCGGCGGCAGCTGGGAGCAGATGCAGCACTCGCTCGCCACGGTGATCCTGCCGATGGCCGACGAGACGGTGGTCCTGCCCGGGCACGGCCCCTCCACGACCATCGGCCGCGAGCGGGCGGACAACCCGTACCTGCAGGACCTGCCGTCGGCCCCGCCGGCGCGGGGGCTGTAGTGCCCGGTCCCAAGGGCACCTACGACGTCGTCCCGGGCAGCGAGTTCGGCGCGACCGCGACCGTGCGCGACGCGCTGCTCGCCCCCGCCGTCCTGGCCGGCTACTCCTACGCCGAGCCGCCCGTGTTCGAGCACACCGACCTGTTCGCCCGCGGCGTCGGCGAGAGCACCGACGTCGTGTCCAAGGAGATGTTCACCTTCTCCGACCGGGCGGACCGCTCGCTGACGCTGCGCCCCGAGGGCACGGTCGGCGTGCTGCGGGCAGCCCTGGACGCCGGCCTGCACAAGGGCCAGCTGCCGGTGAAGCTGCGCTACGCCGGGCCGATGTTCCGCGCCGAGCGCCCGCAGGCCGGGCGCTACCGGCAGTTCCAGCAGGTGGGCGTCGAGGCGCTGGGCGTCGACGACCCGGCGCTGGACGCCGAGGTGGTCGCGCTGGCCTGGCAGGCCTACGCCGACCTGGGCCTGCGCTCGGTGCGGCTGCTGCTCACCTCGCTGGGCGACCCGGCCTGCCGTCCGGCCTACCGCGACCGGCTGACGGCGTTCCTCGAGGGGCTCGACCTCGACGACGACACCCGCCGCCGCGCCCGCATCAACCCGCTGCGCGTGCTCGACGACAACCGCCCCGCGGTGCAGGCGCAGCTCGCCGGCGCACCGCTCATGCCGGACGCGCTGTGCGACCCGTGCCGCGCGCACCTGGACGCCGTCCGCGAGGGGCTCGACGCCCTCGGCGTGCCGCACGAGGCCGCGCCGCGGCTCGTGCGCGGGCTCGACTACTACATGCGCACCACCTTCGAGTTCGTCCACGACGGGCTCGGCGCGCAGTCGGCGGTCGGCGGCGGCGGGCGCTACGACGGGCTCGCCCAGGCCATCGGCGGACCGGCGCTGCCCGGCGTCGGCTGGGCCCTCGGCGTCGAGCGGACGCTGCTCGCGCTCCGGGCCGAGGGCGTGCCGGCGCCCGAGGCGACGGGGGTCCGGGTGTTCCTCGTGCCGCTGGGTGCGGCGGCCAAGCGGCACGCCGTCCGCCTCGCCGGCGACCTGCGGCGCGCCGGCGTGGCGACCGACCTCGCCTACGGCGACCGCGGCATGAAGGGCGCCATGAAGGCCGCCGACCGGTCGGGCGCGGCGTACGCCGTCGTGCTCGGCGACCGCGAGCTGGAGGCTGGCGAGGCCCAGCTCAAGGACCTGCGCGCCCACGCGCAGACCGCGGTCCCCCTCGCGAGCCTCGTCGACCACCTGTTGGAGACCGCCAGATGAAGGGCATGCTGTGATCCGCACGCACGAAGCTGGCACGTTGCGCGAGGAGCACGCCGGGCAGGACGTCGTCCTCGCCGGCTGGGTGGCCCGCCGCCGCGACCACGGCGGCGTCGCCTTCCTGGACCTGCGCGACGGCTCGGGCATCGTCCAGGTGGTCGTCCGCGAGAACGACCTCGCGCACGACCTGCGCGCGGAGTACTGCGTCCGCGTCGTCGGGGAGGTGCGCGTGCGGCCCGAGGGCAACCGCAACGACGCCCTGCCGACCGGGTCGGTCGAGGTGGCCGCCCGCGAGGTCGAGGTGCTCTCGGCCGCCGCGCCGCTGCCCTTCCCGCTCGACGACGACGCCCCGGTCGGCGACGAGGTGCGCCTGAAGTACCGCTACCTCGACCTGCGCCGCTCCGGCCCCGCACAGGCCCTGCGCACCCGCTCGGCGATCACCCGGGCGATCCGCCGGGTCATGGACGAGCGCGACTTCCTCGACATCGAGACGCCGACGCTCACCCGCTCGACGCCCGAGGGTGCCCGCGACTTCCTCGTCCCGGTGCGCCTGCAGCCCGGCTCCTGGTACGCGCTGCCGCAGTCGCCGCAGCTGTTCAAGCAGCTGCTCATGGTCGCCGGGATGGAGCGCTACTACCAGATCGCCCGCTGCTACCGCGACGAGGACTTCCGCGCCGACCGCCAGCCCGAGTTCACCCAGCTCGACATCGAGATGAGCTTCCCCGACGAGGAGGACCTCTACGAGCTGACCGAGGCCGTCATGACGCGCATCTGGCGCGAGGTGCTCGGGCTCGAGGTCCCGGCGCCGTTCCCGCGCATGACCTACGACGAGGCGATGCGCCGCTTCGGCGTCGACCGGCCGGACGTCCGCTTCGGCGTCGAGCTGGTCGACCTGACGCCGTACTTCGCCGAGACGCCGTTCCGCGTGTTCCAGTCGCCGCACGTCGGGGCGGTCGTCATGCCCGGCGGCGCGACCCAGCCGCGCAAGGTGTTCGACGCCTGGCAGGAGTTCGCCAAGCAGCGCGGGGCCCGCGGCCTGGCTTACGTGACGTTCCTCGAGGACGGCACGCTCGGCGGTCCGGTCGCCAAGAACCTGTCCGAGACCGAGCGCGAGGGACTGCGCGAGGCCGTCGGCGCCGAGGTCGGCGACTGCGCCTTCTTCGCCGCGGGCACCCGCACCGACGCGCTCGCGCTGCTCGGCGCGACGCGGCTCGAGATCGGCCGGCGGCTCGGCCTCATGGACGACAGCCGCTGGGAGTTCCTGTGGGTCACGGACTTCCCGATGTTCGAGCCCGTCCTGGACACCAGCGGGGCGCCGACCGGCTGGACGGCCGTCCACCACCCCTTCACCGCCCCGGCGCAGTCGCACGTCGACACCTTCGCCACCGACCCCGCCGACGTGCCGGCCCGCGCGTACGACCTCATCCTCAACGGCACCGAGCTCGGCGGCGGCTCGATCCGCATCCACTCCAGCGAGGTGCAGAAGCGGGTCTTCGACGTCATCGGCCTGACGCCGGAGCAGGCGAGCGAGCAGTTCGGCTTCCTGCTCGAGGCGTTCTCGTTCGGCCCGCCGCCGCACGGCGGCATCGCGTTCGGCATCGACCGGATCGCGGCGATGCTCACCGGGTCGGACTCGATCCGCGAGGTCATCGCGTTCCCCAAGACCGGCGGCGGCGGCGACCCGCTCACCGGCGCGCCGACGCCGATCACCGCCGAGCAGCGCAGGGACGCCGGGATCGACGCGGCCCCGTCCGCCTGACGGCAGGGCCAGCCTGACCGCAGGCGCTACCAGCGGTCCCGGACGAGCAGGGGACCGCTCGTGAAGGGGTGGTCGTCGGCGAAGCCGAGCGCGTCGTAGAGGGCGCGCCCGGCGGTGTTCACCGCGTACATGCCGAGCGTCACGAGGTCGTCGCCCTCGTCGAACATGCGCCGGACGAGGGCCGCCGTCACCGCCCTGCCGATCCCCTGGCCGCGCACCGAGGGGGCGACGGCGATCGACGACAGGTGGCCCACCTGGGTGGCGCCGCTCGTGTCAGCGGCACAGGCGACGAGCTCGCCGCGGGCGTCGCGGACGCCGACCCACCGGCGCACGGCCTGGTCGCCCGGGTGCGCCGAGGCAGTGGGCGACGACGCCGTGAGCAGCGCCTTGACCGCCGTCTCGTCGTCGACGGGCTCGACCCGGTCCTCACCGGGCTGCTCGGGCGGGGGAGCGGTCAGCCAGCGGAAGTCCCAGTCGGTGCCGTCCAGCCCGACCCACGCCGGCAGGTGCGGCCCCGTGCCGCGCGGGACCGTGACGCGCTGCCGGGGACGCAGCTCGGGCAGCAGCTCGGCGAGCAGGGCCGCCACGGCCGACGGCGCCCCGAGCGCGGACAGGTAGGGCACCCGCTCCTCGGCGTCGACGCCCAGCCAGGCGGTCGCCCCGTCGCCGGCCCAGCCGTGCGAGAGAGGGCGCCGCAGCGAGCCGCGGGCGAACGGGTCGTGGCCGGTGGCCACGAGGACCTCGGCCGCGGTCGTCAGGACGGAGGGGCGCACGGCCTCCAGGCTACGGACCCCGCACCCGGTCAGCGCGGCCCCGTCAGCGCGGCACCCGTCAGCGCAGCACCGGTCAGCGCGGCGCGAGGGCGGGCTCCTGGTCGGCGGGGGTGCGCGACGCGGGTACGCCCGCCGCGCCGCCCTCGCTGACGCCGATGCGGGCGTGCAGGCGGCGCAGCGGCCCGGGCGCCCACCAGTTGCGCGCACCGAGCAGCGTCATGGTGGCCGGCACGAGCAGGCACCGCACGAGGGTGGCGTCGACGGCGATGGCGACCGCCATCGCCAGCCCGAGCTGGGTGATGGCCGCCATCTCGCCCGCCGCGAAACCGGCGAACACGATGATGAGCAGCAGGGCGGCGGAGGTGATGATGCGCCCGCTGCGCTGCAGGCCGAGCGCCACGGCGGTGTCGTTGTCGTGCCCCTGGTCGACGAGCTCCTTGATGCGCGAGAGCAGGAACACCTCGTAGTCCATCGACAGGCCGAAGGCGAACACGAACACGAGCACCGGCACCCAGGTCTGCAGCCCCTCGGCCGGCTCGACGCCGAGCGGCCCGGCCAGCCAGCCGTGCTGGAAGACCAGCACGAGCGCGCCGAACGACGCGCCGAGCGAGAGCACGTTCATGACGAGCGCCTTGGCCGGCACCAGCAGCGAGCCGGTCATGAGGAACAGCAGCACGAAGGTGGCGAGCGCGACCAGGCCGAACGCCCACGGCAGCCGCTGCCCGAGGCTCGCGTTGAAGTCGAGCAGCGCCGCCGCCGACCCGGTCACGAGCGCGTCCGGCTCGGGCCGGTCGTCGCGCAGCGACTCGACGAGGTCCAGGGCGGCGGGCGCCTGGCTCTCGCCCTCGGGCACGACCTCGACCACGGTGAGGCCCTCGCGGACGCTGTCGTCGAGGGCGACCGACCGGACGCCGGGCAGCCGGTCGACCCGCTCGGTCCAGGCGGTGAGGGCCGGACTGCCGGCGGGCAGGTCGGTGACGACCTCGACCGGGTCGGCCTGCTCGCCGGCGAAGCGCTCGGCCAGCGCGTCGGCGACCTGGCGGGTCTCGAAGCTGCGCGGGATGAGCTCGGCGCCGCCGTCGATGAAGCGCGCACCGAGGAACGGGACGGCGAGGAACGCGAGCAGCACGGCGGTGTACACCGCGACGACGGCCGGACGCCGCTGCACCCGCCGGGCCAGCCGTGCGAATCGGCCGTCGTCCTGCACCGCGGCCGGGGGCACGGCCAGGCGTCGGCCGAGCACGGCCAGCAGCGCCGGCGTGAGCGTGAGCGCGGCGGCCACCGCGACCAAGACGACCGACACGCCGGCGGCGCCCATCGCCTTGAAGGTCGGGTCGTCCAGGACGAGCAGCCCGCACAGCGACACCGCGACGGTGACGCCCGAGAAGGCGACCGTCCGCCCGGCGGTCGCGCACGTGCGGACGACCGCCGCCTCGACCTCGAGGCCGGCCGTCCGCTCCTCGCGGAACCGGCTCACCATGAGCAGGCCGTAGTCGATCGCCAGGCCCAGCCCGAGGACGGTCACGACGCTGACGACGTCCGACGACAGGTCGAGCAGGTAGGAGGCGCCGAGCAGGACCAGCAGGGCGCCGGCGATCGTCGAGAGGGCGCCGACCAGCGGCAGCCCGGCGGCGAGCACCCCGCCGAAGACGAAGACCATGACGACGAGCGCGACCGGCAGGCTGATGAGCTCGCCGCGCTGCAGGTCGCGCTCGACCGCGCCGTTGATCTCCTCGTACAGCAGCTCGTCCCCGCCGACGGCCACCTCGCCGACCTCGATCGACCGCAGGCCGGCGACCGCCGCGTCGAGGGCCCGGTCGAACTGCTCGCCCTCCAGGTCGCGCTCGAGGTCGACGGCGACGACGAGCGCCCGTCCGTCGCGCGCCACGAGCAGCGGCCCGGGGACGAGGTAGGGGTCGGCGACGCGCTCGACGCCGGGCAGGTCGGCGAGCCTGCCCGTGGCGGCCGACACCGCCGCGCGCACCTCGGGGTCGGCGGGTCGCACGCCGTCGACCACGGCCAGCACGCGCGCGCCGACGGTCGAGGCGTCGGCGAGCCGGTCCCAGCCGCGTGCCGACTCGCTCGAGGACGAGCCGCCGACCGAGGTCATCCGGCCGAAGACGGCGCTGCCGACGGTGAACCCGACGGCGACCAGCAGCAGCCAGGCGACCAGCACGAGACGGCGTCGGCGGACGACGAGGGGTCCGAGTGGGCGCACCGGGGCTCCTTGCGAGGGGGGAGCCCAGCCTGTCAGCCAGGGCGCCGGACGTCAGCCCCGTTGCGGGGTGTCGCCGGTCAGGCCCAGCGTCCGCGACCAGGTGACGTGGCTGACCAGGTCGGGCAGCGCCGCGCGGTAGGCGGTCCGCAACCGGGGCCACCGCAGCACGGTGCGCGCGTGCAGGACGAGGGTGCGGGCGAGCAGCCCGGTGGCGGTGCGGGCGTCGCGCCGGTGCTCCGAGGTCGTCCCGGCGACGGTGCTGACCCAGGCGCTGTCCACCCGCGACAGCGGCCAGAGCGTGGCCTGCACGGCGGGGAAGGCGGTGCGCGGTGGACCGTCCGGCGCCGTGCGGACGGTCGTGCGCAGCACCTCCCAGCCGAGCCGCGACACGGCCCGGCGACGGCTGCGGGGGCGCAGGACGGGCGTGGGCGGAGAGGTCGGCCCGGTCGGTGTCGCCGGGCGGCCGTCGGCGTGCGAGGCGCGCAGCGCGCGGACCTCGGCCAGGCGCGTGCCGAGCGAGGCGTGCAGGTCGTGCGGCCCGCGCAGCAGGTCCTCCATCGCCCGCAGCCGGAGCGCGACGACGGCGTAGCGCATGCTCACCAGCGGCACGAGGGTGAACTCGAGCGACTCCGCGAGCAGCGCCAGCGGCCGCCGCGACGGCGCGTGCAGCAGTGCGGCGACCAGCCGGTTGCGGTGGTGGTAGTAGGCCTGCCAGTCCAGCGTGTCGGCCTTGCCGGTCCACGGCTCGTGCCAGACGCCGGCCCCCGGGAGCGCGACGGTCGGGAAGCCGGCGCGGCCCGCCCGCAGCGCGTGCTCGACGTCGTCCCACTTCAGGAACAGCGGCAGGGCGAGCCCCACTCGGCGCAGCGCCTCGGTCGGCACGAGGCAGGACCACCAGCCGCCGTAGTCGACGTCCAGCACGGTGTGCAGCCACGGCGTGGAGCGCAGCCCGGCGCGGGCCAGGTCGTGGTCGGGCTCACCGGGCGGCACGGTCTCCCACAGCCAGCGCCGACGGTCGATCCGCTCGCCGGGCGTGTGCAGCACGGTCGGGGCGTGCAGGTCGAGCATGGCACCGGCGACGAGCGTCGGCGTGCGGCACCGGTCGGCGAAGGCCACCGCCCGCAGCACGCCCTCCGGCTCGAGGCGGATGTCGTCGTCGAGCAGCAGCACGTGGCGGCTGCGACCTGCCCGCAGCGCCTCGAGCATCCCGCGGGCGAAGCCCCCGGAGCCGCCGAGGTTGGCCTGCTCGAGCACGCGCAGCCGCCCGTCCAGCCGCTGGGCGACCTGCGCGAAGCCGGCCTGCGCGCTCATCCGGTCGCGGCCCTGGTCGACGACGAGCACCTCGTCGACGATCGCCAGCGCGTCCGGCTCGTCGGCGAGCCGGCGCAGCACGTCCAGCGCCGACGCGGGCCGGTCGAACGTCGTGATCGCGAGCGTCACCGTGCCCGGCCCCTGCGGCAGCGGCGGCAGGTCGGCGCACCACTGCGCCCGCTCGAGCACGACGTCGGCGGCGCCGGCCACCACGTCGAACCAGACCCAGCCGCCCGCCGGGTCGTCGAGCCCCGCCGAGCGGCCGGGCAGGGCGGTGACCCGGCCCGCGGCGTCGGAGCGGAACAGCTCGACCCGGCCCGGACCGGTGAGCTCGACGTCGAGGTGCACCGTCCGGACGTCGGTCGAGCGCGCCCACCAGCCGGCCGGGAACGCCGACGACCAGGTCGCGAAGGACGCCCGTGCCCCGGCCGGCACCCGCACCCGGCGCCGGTCGAGCACCTGCGCCGACGTCGGGGTGTCCGGGTCGGCGCCGTCGACGTGCAGCGGCAGGGCCAGCCCGTCGACCGGCAGGACGACGCGGGCCAGGACGACGCGCTCGAGGTCGGGCGGCGCCGGGACGGGGGCAGGGTGCAGGAGGGTCGTCACGGCCGTCGCCTACCCCGGCCGCGGCTGCGGACGCCGTAGGGTCGCCGTCGTGGCCGGTGACTCGCTGTTCGACGCCGCCGAGCAGGAGGCGGCCGCGCGCGTCGCCCCGCTGGCGGTGCGGATGCGGCCGCGGACGCTCGACGAGGTCGTCGGCCAGCGCCACCTGCTCGCGACGGGGGCCCCGCTGCGGCGGCTGGTCGAGGGCGACGCCCCGCTGTCGGTCGTCCTGTGGGGGCCGCCCGGCACCGGCAAGACCACCCTGGCGCTGCTCATCGCCCGCACGACGTCACGC
>CAXTFU010000037.1:0-22036 GCA_964243385.1 uncultured bacterium
GGGTGCGCCGGATCGCCTGGGAGACGGCCTTGATGGCCTGCTCCTGGCCGATGACCCGCTTGTGGAGCTCGTCCTCCATGCGCAGCAGGCGGGCGGTCTCCTCCTCGGTGAGCTTGAACACCGGGATGCCGGTCCAGATGGCGAGGACCTCGGCGATCTGCTCGTCGTCGACCTCGGCGACGACGTCCATGTCGCCGGCCTTCCACTCCTTCTCGCGCTGGGCCTTCTCGCCGAGCAGCGTCTTCTCCTTGTCGCGCAGCGACGCGGCCTTCTCGAAGTCCTGCGCGTCGATCGCCGACTCCTTGTCGCGACGGACGTTGGCGATGCGCTCGTCGAACTCGCGCAGGTCCGGCGGCGCGGTCATGCGGCGGATGCGCATGCGCGAGCCGGCCTCGTCGATGAGGTCGATCGCCTTGTCCGGCAGGAACCGGTCGGAGATGTAGCGGTCGGCCAGCGTGGCCGCCGCGACGAGGGCGCCGTCGGTGATCGACACGCGGTGGTGCGCCTCGTAGCGGTCGCGCAGGCCCTTGAGCATCTCGATCGTGTTGGCGATGGAGGGCTCGGCGACCTGGATCGGCTGGAACCGGCGCTCGAGCGCCGCGTCCTTCTCGAAGTGCTTGCGGTACTCGTCCAGCGTCGTGGCGCCGATGGTCTGCAGCTCACCGCGGGCGAGCATCGGCTTGAGGATGGACGCCGCGTCGATCGCGCCCTCGGCGGCACCCGCCCCGACGAGGGTGTGGATCTCGTCGATGAACAGGATGATGTCGCCGCGGGTGCGGATCTCCTTGAGGACCTTCTTCAGCCGCTCCTCGAAGTCACCGCGGTAGCGGCTGCCGGCCACCAGCGCGCCGAGGTCGAGGGTGTAGAGCTGCTTGTCCTTGAGCGTCTCGGGCACCTCGCCCTTGACGATCGCCTGGGCCAGGCCCTCGACGACGGCCGTCTTGCCGACGCCGGGCTCGCCGATGAGGACCGGGTTGTTCTTGGTGCGGCGCGACAGCACCTGCATGACGCGCTCGATCTCCTTCTCGCGCCCGATGACCGGGTCGAGCTTGGACTCGCGCGCCGCCTGGGTGAGGTTGCGGCCGAACTGGTCGAGCACGAGCGAGGTCGACGGCGTGCCCTCGGCGGGGCCGCCGGCGGCCGCCGGCTCCTTGCCCTGGTAGCCGCTCAGCAGCTGGATGACCTGCTGGCGGACGCGGTTGAGGTCGGCGCCCAGCTTGACGAGGACCTGGGCGGCGACGCCCTCGCCCTCGCGGATGAGCCCGAGCAGGATGTGCTCGGTGCCGATGTAGTTGTGGCCGAGCTGCAGCGCCTCGCGCAGGCTCAGCTCGAGCACCTTCTTGGCGCGCGGCGTGAAGGGGATGTGCCCCGACGGCGCCTGCTGCCCCTGGCCGATGATCTCCTCGACCTGGTTGCGCACTCCCTCGAGCGAGATCCCGAGCGACTCGAGCGCCTTGGCGGCGACTCCTTCGCCCTCGTGGATCAGCCCGAGCAGGATGTGCTCGGTGCCGATGTAGTTGTGGTTGAGCATCCTGGCCTCTTCTTGGGCCAGGACGACCACGCGGCGGGCTCGGTCGGTAAAGCGCTCGAACATGCTGTCGCTCCTCACGGGGCGGAGGACGTCGTCTCCGTCGTCCTTCGCACACTAGCCCCGCCCACGCCGTCGCGTCGGGTGACGCTGGTGCGCGGTGGGGACCGCCGGCGGTGCCGGCGGGCGGTCTTGTCAGGCGTACGACAGGTCCAACCGCCCCTCCCGGGTGCCCGTTCCCCGGCCCCGTACGCCGGGAGCGAACAGTCACCTCCCCGTCACACTGTGCTTCCCCGCGCTCACGCACCGCGGAGCCCGTCCCCGGCGGGGACGGGCTCCGGGACGCCGGCCGGAAGGCCTACTGCTCCGGGTGCGCCTGGCGGTAGGCGTCGAGGACGGCGGCCGACAGCCGGCCCCGCTCGCTGACCTGCTGGCCGTTGCTGCGGGCCCACTCGCGCACGGCCTGCACCTGGGCGCGGTCCGAGCCGCTGGCGGAGGGGCGCGACGACCCGCGCGAGGCGCGCCGCGGCCCGGTCCCGGCCGACGACCGTCCTGCGGAGGACCGGCCGCCGCCCGCCCGCTCGGCGCTGCGGGCGTGCCCGACGTAGGTGGCGAAGGAGTCGCGCAGCTGCGCCGCGTGCTCCGCGCAGGCATCCAGCTCGTAGGCCTCGCCGTCCAGCGAGAAGGCGATCGTCTCGACGTCCTCGCCCGTCTTCTCGCCCTCGTGCAGGTCGCACGTGACGACGACCTGGGTCGACCTGGCCATCTGTCGTCCTTCGCTTCCGATGCGGACGGTCAGCACGTCGGCGCACGTGTCGTGAATGCACTCCGGCGCACTTCTCGAGAACGTCCCCAGGAAAGCACTCGCCGTTCCTGCGTGCAACTCCCGGCTCTTCCATCGCCCTTCTTGCGAGCAGTCCAGGAAGTGCGGGCTAGGCGCCCAGCCCGGCGATCTGGTCGTTGCGGAACGCGTCCACGAACAGGGCGTGGTCCTTGCGGGCGCGGACCGCGTACTCGAGGGCGAAGGCCGTCAGGTCGGCGACCAGCTCGTCCTCGCGGCCGCGGACGACGCCGACCAGCGCGTCCTCGACCTGGAAGTCGACCAGCGGCGTGGACGGGTCGTCCACGTCGGACACGCAGTGCACCTTGGCCGTCGCGCGACCGAGCTGGCCGAGGACCTCGGCGAGCTCGTCGACCTCCGACAGCCCGCTCCAGTCGAGGTCGTTCTCGTAGGGGCTGTACTCGGCGACGACGAAGCCGGTGCCCTCGAGCTCGGTCCAGCCGAGCCACGGGTCGGCGTGCGCCTGCAGCGCCCGCTGGCTGACGGCGGTGCGGTGGCCGTGGTGCCGGAACTGCGCGCGGCACGCCTCGTCGTCGACGATGCGGCTCGCCGCCGCGACGTTGCCCTGCTTCATCGTGAGCACCACGTCGTTCTCGAGCGCCTCGGTGTGCCCCTCGACGAGCAGGTTGTACGCCGGCAGCCCAGCGCTGCCGATGCCGAACCCGGTCTTGCCGACGACGTCCTTGAGCGCGTACGTGACGCTGCCCAGGCGCTTGGACGACGGGATGGTGTCGAGGTAGGCGCTGTAGGCGCGCTCGACGCGTCCGCGCTCGTCGTCCTCGAGCCGGCGCACCCCGGAGGCGTTGCGGAAGCGCCGGGACCAGTCCTCCACGACCGTGACGCGGTCGAGCAGGTCGATGCGCGTCGACAGCTGCGCCTCGAGCAGCGCCTGCTCGACCGCGCCCGTCGCCGTGCCCAGCCGCAGCGACCACTCGTGGTCGCGGTCGCTGTCGACGAACTGCTCGGCCTGGTCGAGGTAGGCGCGCAGGTAGGTCTCGCACAGCACCCTGATGTCGTCGTCGGACAGCGCCTTGGTCCAGCCCATGAGCGCGACGCTCGCCACCAGCCGCTGCAGGTCCCAGGTGAAGTGGCCCAGGTAGGCCTCGTCGAAGTCGTTCACGTCGAACACGAGGCGCCCCTCGCCGTCCATGTAGGTGCCGAAGTTCTGCGCGTGCAGGTCGCCCTGGATCCACACCCGCGACGTGCGCTCGTCGGCCCACGGGTCCTCGCGACCGCGCATGTCGGCGTAGAACACGGCCGCCGAGCCGCGGTAGAACGCGAACGGGTCGGCCGCCATCGTCCGGTACTTGCGGCGGAACGCGACGGGGTCGGCCTCGAGCAGGCCCGCGGAGGCCTCGGCGAGGGCGGTGAGCAGGAAGGTCGTGCGGTCGGCGTCGGTCACCCCCGGATCTTGCACCCTGCGCCTGCGGGATGGCTGGTGCGCACCGGGCCGGATGGGCTCGCCTGCCCGCAGCGACGGCTCGTGTCTGTCCGCAGCGACGCGATCAGCGCCGGTCCGTGTCCTCACGGGCAGACGAGCGGACGACGTGGGCCGCTCGACGCAGCTCGACGGTCCGCAGGGCACCCGGCTGTCCACAGACCTCCGCCGGGCCCTCGCCACCGGCGTCCTGCGACGGCAGCGTGCGACCATGACCCCAGCGAAGGGAGCACGTCGTGTCCGTGATGCCCCGTGACCACCAGTGGACCGTGGCCGACCTGGCCGGGACGCCGGACGACGGCCTGCGCTACGAGCTCGTCGACGGGGTGCTGCTCGTGAGCCCCGCGCCGACGAACCGGCACCAGATCGTCGTCGGCGAGCTGTACCTGCTGCTGCGGGCGGCCTGCCCGCCCGACCTCCGCGTGATGCTGGCGCCGACCGACTACCAGCCGACGGACCGCAGGTCGCTGCAGCCCGACCTGCTCGTCGCCCGGCGCACGGACGTCGGGGACGCCCCGATCAGCGCGCCGCTGCTGCTCGCCGTCGAGGTGCTGTCACCGTCGACGCGCTCGGTCGACCTGCTGCTCAAGCGCGGGGTCTACGCCGAGAGCGGCGTCGCCGCGTACTGGCTGGTCGACCCGTCGGTGCCGTCCGTGCGGGCGCTGCGGCTCGTCGACGGGGCGTACGTCGAGGTCGGGACCGCGGAGGGCGACCGAGCGCTGGAGCTCGAGGAGCCGTTCGCCGTGCGCGTCGTGCCGCGCGACCTGCTCGACCCCTAGGCCGTCGGCTGCGGCTGCGGCTGCGAGGGCTCGACAGCCGAGGACTCAGCGGTCCCCGCGCCGAGCGCGTCCTTCCCACGCACCTCGACCAGCGGCCGGACGAGCGGGAACAGGATCGTCTCCCGGATCGGCGCGCCGGTGAGCAGCATGACGAGCCGGTCGATGCCCATCCCCTGGCCGCCCATCGGCGGGGCGCCGTGCTCGAGCGCCCGAAGGAAGTCCTCGTCGAGCTGCATCGCCTCGGGGTCGCCGCCGGCGGCCTTGATGCTCTGCTCGGTGAGCCGTCGACGCTGCTCGACGGGGTCGACGAGCTCGGAGTAGCCGGTGGCGAGCTCGGTGCCGGCGACGACGAGGTCCCAGGCCTCGGCCAGCCGCGGGTCGTCGCGGTGGTCGCGGGCGAGCGGCCGGGCGCTCACCGGGTAGTCGCGGACGAACGTCGGCTGCAGCAGCGTGTGCTCGACGAGCTTCTCGTAGAGCTCGAGGACGACCTCGCCGGCGTCCCAGCCCTCCTGCAGGGCGACGTCGTGCTTCGCGGCGAGCGCGACGACGTCCTCGAGCGGCGTGCCGGCGTCGACCGGCTCGCCGACCGCCTCCGACACCAGGCCGTGCAGCGTGGCGCTGCGCCAGGGCTGCTCGAGGTCGAGCTCGCCGCCCTGCCCGTCCGGCACGACGGTGCGGCCGGTGCGGCGCGCGGCCTCGAGCACCAGCTCGCGGGTCAGGTCGGCGACGGTGTCGTAGTCGCCGTAGGCCTCGTAGCACTCGAGCATCGTGAACTCGGGCGAGTGCGTCGAGTCGACGCCCTCGTTGCGGAAGATGCGCCCGATCTCGAAGACCCGGTCGATCCCACCGACGACGAGGCGCTTGAGGTACAGCTCGAGCGCGATGCGCAGGGTCATGTCGAGGTCGAGCGCGTTGAGGTGCGTCGCGAACGGGCGCGCGGCCGCCCCGCCGTGCACCGTCTGCAGCACCGGCGTCTCGACCTCGACGAACCCGTGCCCGTGCAGCACGTCGCGCACCGCCCGGACGACGGCCGCGCGGTCGGCCACCATCCGGCGGCTGTCGGGGTTCACGACGAGGTCGACGTAGCGCTGGCGGATGCGCAGCTCGGGATCGGTGAGGCCGTGGTGCTTGTCCGGCAGCGGCCGCAGCGCCTTGCTCGTCAGCACCCACTCGCTCGCGAGGACGCTGAGCTCGCCGCGGCGGCTGCTGATGACCTCGCCGGTCACGCCGACGTGGTCGCCGAGGTCGACGTCGGACTTCCAGGCGGCGAGCCGCTGCTCGCCCACGCCGTCCAGGCTGACCATCACCTGCAGCTGGGCGTCACCCTCCTGCAGCGTCGCGAAGCACAGCTTGCCTCCGGTGCGGCTGAGCACCACGCGCCCGGTCACGCTGACGACCTCGCCGCTGGCGGTGTCGGTCGGCCGGTCGGCGTGCCGCTCGCGCACCTCGGCGAGGGTCGCCGTGCGCGGCGCCCCGAGCGGGTAGGGCGGCGTCCCCGCGGCGACCAGCCGGTCGTACTTCTCGCGCCGGACGCGGACCTGCTCGGGGAGGTCGTCGGGCGGGGTCGGTGCGGCGTCGCTCACCGGACCAGCCTAGGTTCCGCCGGCAGGACCCCGGAGCGAGGAGCACCTGTCGTGGACGAGCAGCGGTGGCGGCAGCGCGCCGGGTCCGCCGGCCAGGCGGCGGAGGTCTACGAGCGGTCGCGGCCGGGCTACCCGGCGGACGCCGTGCGCTGGCTGCTCCCGGTCGGCGCGCGGCGGGTCCTCGACCTCGGCGCCGGGACGGGCAAGCTCACCCGTCAGCTGCTCGCGGAGGGGCTCGACGTCGTCGCGGTCGAACCGAGCGAGCAGCTGCGCGCGCTCGTCCCCGCGCCCGCGCAGGCGCTGGCCGGGTCGGCGGAGGACCTGCCGCTGCCGGACGCGTCCTGCGACGCCGTGATCGTCGGGCAGGCGTTCCACTGGTTCGACGCGGCGGCGGCGCTGCCCGAGATCGCCCGCGTGCTGCGGCCGGGCGGCGTGCTGGGCCTGCTGTGGAACGACCGCGACGAGACGGTCGCGTGGGTCCGCGAGGTCTGGGCGCTGTTCGGCGGCGAGCCCGAGCGGTCCGTCACCGACGTGCCGTTCAGGGCGGTCGCGGGCCTCGCGACGCCCGAGCGGCGCTCGTTCTCGCTCGAGCAGCCGATGACCCGCGAGCTGCTGGCCGACCTCGTCGCGTCGCGCTCGGCGGTCATCGTGCTGCCGGACGACGACCGCGCCCGGGTGCTCGAGCGCGTGCGCGCCCTCGCCCCGGCCGACGCCTTCGTCCTGCCGTACCGGACGGAGGCCTGGCGCTCGGTCCGTCGCTAGTGGTTGCGCTCGTACACCAGGCGCAGGCCCTGCAGGGTGAGGTCGGGCTCGTGGTGGTCGAGCGTCTCGCAGACCCGGAACATCAGGTGCGACAGCCCGCCGGTCGCCAGCACGACGGGCCGCTCCCCGAGCTCGGCGCCGATGCGGCGGACCATCCCGTCGACCTGGCCGGCGAAGCCGTAGAGCAGCCCGGACTGCAGCGCCTCGACGGTCGTCTTGCCGATCACCGAGCGCGGCTCGACGAGCTCGACCTTGAACAGCCGGGCGGCGCGCGCGGCGAGCGCGTCCACGGAGATCTCGATGCCCGGCGCGAGCGCGCCGCCGAGGAACTCGCCGCGGGCGCTCACGACGTCGAAGTTCGTCGAGGTCCCGAAGTCGACGACGACGGCCGGTCCGCCGTACAGCGTGTGGGCGGCGAGGGTGTTCACGATGCGGTCGGGGCCGACCTCGCGCGGGTTGTCGTAGAGCAGCGGGACGCCGGTCTTCACGCCGGGGCCGACGACGACGGCGGGCACGTCGGCGAAGTACTTGCCGAACATGCGGCGCAGCTCGTCGAGCACGCTGGGGACGGTCGAGCAGACGGCGACGCCGTCCGGCGCCGGGTGGCCGGACAGCAGCCCGCGGAACATGAGCGCGAGCTCGTCGGCGGTCACGCGCGGGTCGGTCTTGATGCGGTAGCTCTCGAACAGCTCGTCGCCGTCGAACAGCCCGAGCACGGTGTTGGTGTTGCCGACGTCGACGGTGAGCAGCATCAGCGCGCCCGCAGGTCGACGCCGAGGTCGAGCACCGGCGCCGAGTGCGTCAGCGCCCCGACGGCCAGGAAGTCGACGCCGGTCTCCGCCACGGCGCGGGCACCGGCGAGCGACAGCCCGCCGGACGCCTCGGTGAGCACGCCCTGCGCCCGGCACAGCGCGACGCACGCGCGCAGGTCGTCCAGCCCCATGTTGTCGAGCAGCACGAGGTCGGCGCCGGCCGCGAGCACCTCCTGCACCTGCTCGGGGGTGTCGCACTCGACCTCGACGGCGAGGCCGGGGAAGCGCGCGCGCACCGCGTCGAAGGCGGCGGCGACCCCGCCGGCCGCGACGACGTGGTTGTCCTTCACGAGCGCGGCGTCCGACAGCGACATCCGGTGGTTCGTGCCGCCGCCGCAGCGCACCGCGTGCTTCTCGAGCGCGCGCAGCCCGGGCGTCGTCTTGCGGGTGTCGCGGATGCGGGCGCCGGTGCCGTCGACCGCGTCGACCCAGGCCCGCGTGAGCGTCGCGATGCCGGACAGGTGGCAGAGCAGGTTGAGCGCCGTCCGCTCGGCGGTGAGCAGCGACCGCACCGGGCCCTGCGCCTCCAGCACCGGCGTGCCGGCGACCGCCGCGTCGCCGTCCTCGGCGAGCCGGCGCAGCTCGGCGTCCGGCACGACGACGTCGAGCACGGCCATCGCGACGCCGAGACCGGCCAGCGTCCCGGACTGCCGCGGGACGAAGCTCGCGACGCCCTGCAGCTCGGCCGGCACGGTCGCGACGCTGGTGACGTCCTCGCCGCCGTCGAGGTCCTCGGCGACGGCGCGGGACGCCAGCTCGAGGACGGCGGCGGGGTCGAGCCCGGCCCGCGCGAGCGCGGCCGAGGTGGCGGGACCGAGGGTCACGTGCGCTCCAGGGACGGGTCGACGAGGGGTTCGTACGCGGTGCCGTCGAGCGTGGTGACGAGGTGCCCGCGCCAGGCCGGCTCGGCGTCGGGGTGGTCCTCGCGCCAGTGCGCGCCGCGGGTCTCCTCGCGGCGGGCGGCCGCAGCGACCAGCGCGGTCGCGACGGTGTGCAGGTCGGTGGCCTCCCACGCCGCCGGCGACGGCGCGTCGGACCGGCGGGCGCCGAGCTCGTCCAGCCGGGCGGACGCCGCGCCGAGCGAGGCGGCGCTGCGGACGACGCCCGCGCCGAGCGTCATCGCGATGCCCAGCTCGGCCCGGACGGACGGGTCGAGCAGGACGGCCTCGCCGGACGGCGGCGCGGGCTCGCCCTGCGGCGGCACCGACCGGGCGAGGTCGGCGCCGATGCGCCCGGCGAAGACGAGCCCCTCGAGCAGGCTGTTGCTCGCCAGCCGGTTCGCGCCGTGCACGCCGGTGCAGGCCACCTCGCCGCAGGCGTACAGGCCCGGCACGTCGGTGCGCCCGTCGAGGTCGGTGCGGACGCCGCCGCTCGCGTAGTGCGCCGCCGGCGCGACGGGGATCGGCTCGACGACCGGGTCGACGCCCGCCTCGCGGCAGCGGGCGACGATCGTCGGGAACCGGCGCAGCAGGACCTGCTCGCCGAGGTGCCGGGCGTCGAGCAGGACGTGGTCGTCGCCGCGCTCGAGCATGCGCCGGTGGATGGCCTTTGCGACGACGTCGCGCGGCGCGAGGTCGGCGAGCGGGTGGTCGTCGACGGTGATCACGCGCTTGTCGTCGAGGTCGAGCAGGACGGCGCCCTCGCCGCGCATGGCCTCCGAGACGAGCGGCTGCTGCCCCGTCGAACCCGGACCGAGGTAGAGCGCCGTCGGGTGGAACTGCACGAACTCGAGGTCGGCCACGGCGGCGCCGGCGCGCAGCGCGAGCGCGACGCCGTCCCCGGTCGAGACCGACGGGTTCGTGGTGCTCGAGAAGACCTGCCCCATGCCGCCGGTGGCGAGCACGACGGCGCGGGCGTGGACGGCGCCGACGCCGTCCGACGTGCCCTCGCCGAGCACGTGCAGCGTGAGGCCGGCGGCGCGCCCGTCGGCCGTGCGCAGCAGGTCGAGCACGAGGGCGTGCTCGACCAGGCGGATGCGCGGCGAGGCCCTCACGGCCGCGACGAGCGCGCGCTGCACCTCCGCGCCGGTCGCGTCACCGCCCGCGTGCACGATGCGGTCGCGGTGGTGCCCGCCCTCGCGGGTGAGCGACAGCTCGCCGGACGGGTCGCGGTCGAAGGCCGCGCCGAGCGCGACGAGCTCGCGCAGCCGGCCCGGCCCCTCGGTGCACAGCACCCGGACGGCGTCGACGTCGCACAGGCCGACGCCGGCGACGAGGGTGTCCGCGAGGTGCTCCTCGGGGCTGTCCTCGGGCGACAGCGCGGCCGCGACGCCGCCCTGCGCCCACCGGGTCGAGCCGTCGTCGACGTGCACCTTGGTGACGAGCAGCACCCGGTCGACCGCGTCCGCCGCGTGCAGCGCCGCGGTCAGCCCGGCGATGCCGGAGCCGACGACGACGACGTCCGCCGCGGTCGTCCAGCCGGGTTCGGGGGCGAGCAGCCGCCGGGCGCCGATCACCCGGCCTGCGCCGGGACGGGCGCACTGCCCGGGACGACCGCGCGGTCGCCGCGCACGAGGTCGCTGCCGGGCACCGGAGCGGCCGGGTCGGTGCCGAGCTCGACGATGCGGTTGCGCCCGTCGACGTGCACGACGCGCGGCTGCCGCTCGCGGGCCTCGGCGTCGTCGAGCAGCCCGTAGGCGATGAGGATGACGACGTCGCCGGGCTGCACGAGCCGCGCGGCCGCGCCGTTGATGCCGACCACCCCCGAGCCGCGCTCGCCGGCGATCGTGTAGGTCTCCAGACGGGCGCCGTTCGTGACGTCGACGATCGCCACCTTCTCGCCGGGCAGCAGGTCGGCCGCGTCGAGCAGGTCCTCGTCGACGGTCACCGAGCCGACGTAGTGCAGGTCGGCCTGGGTCACCGTGGCTCGGTGGATCTTGCTGATCAGCATGGTGCGATACACCGTCAGGCTCCTGTCGTGAGCAGCGCGTTGTCGATCAGACGGGTGGTGCCGACGCGCGCGGCGACCACCAGCAGGTCACCGAGCGGGTCGGCCGCGAAGGTGCGGCTGTCGACCCGCTCGAGGTAGTCGAGCTCGACGCCCGGCTCGGCCGCGACGAGGCGCCGGCCGGCGTCGGCGTCGCCCGTGGCGAGCGCCCGGGACAGCACTCGCGCCGACGTCCGCTCGGTCGCGGACAGGTACCGGTTGCGGCTCGACAGCGCCAGGCCGTCGGGCTCGCGGACCGTCGGCACGCCGACGACCTCCACGGGCAGGTCGAGGTCCCGCACCATGCGGCGGATGCCGGCCAGCTGCTGGGCGTCCTTCTGCCCGAACAGCGCGACGTCCGGGCGGGTGAGGTGCAGCAGCTTGCACACCACGGTCAGCACGCCGTCGAAGTGCCCGGGGCGGCTCGCGCCCTCGAGGACCGCGCCGAGCGGCCCGGCGCTCACCCGCACCAGCGGGTCGCCGTCGGGGTAGACGACGTCGGGCGTCGGCGTGAAGACGAGGTCGGCGCCCTCGCGGGCGCACACCTCGAGGTCGGCCTCGAGCGTGCGCGGGTAGCGGTCGAGGTCCTCGCCGGCGCCGAACTGCAGCGGGTTGACGAAGATCGTGACGAGCACGTGGTCGGCGGTGCGGCGGGCGGCGCGCAGCAGCTCGGCGTGGCCCTCGTGCAGCGCGCCCATCGTCATGACGACCGCGACGCGACCGCGCAGGCCGTCGCGCACCGCAGCGAGGTCGGAGCGCTTGTCGACGACCCTCAGCTCGTGCGTCAGCTCGTGCGTCAGCTCGTGCGTCAGCTCGTGCGTCAGCTCGTACGTCATGGCGTGACTCCCCCGTGCGGTGCGGTGGCGAGCACGCCGAGCAGCGCCCCCGCCCGTCCTGCGTCGAGCCGGCCCGCGGCGAGCGCCCGGTCGGCGGTGAGCCGGGCCAGCGCCACGTACGACGGCAGCACCTCGGGCGCCGCGGCGGCCAGCGCCTCGACGTGGGCGGCGACCGTGCCGGCGTCGCCGCGCGCGACCGGACCGGTCAGGGCCGCGTCACCGGATCGCAGCGCGCCGTCGAGGGCCGCCCCGAGCAGCGGCGCGAGGACCAGCCCCGGCGAGGCGACGCCGGCGGCGCGCAGCAGGTCGGCCGAGCTGGCCACGAGCGTCGTGAGGTGGTTCGCCCCGTGCGCGAGGGCGGCGTGCCACAGCGGGCGCTGCTCCTCGGTCAGCCGGACGGGCTCGGCGTCCATCTCGAGCACCAGCGCCTCGGCGACGGGCAGCAGCGGCTCGGGGGCGGTCACGCCGAACGCCGAGCCGGCCAGCCGCTCGAGGTCGACCGGCGTCCCGGAGAACGGCAGCGCCGGGTGCAGCGCCAGCGGCAGGACGCCCGCCCGCTGCGCCGGCTCGAGGACGGCCAGCCCGTGCCGGCCGGAGGTGTGCGCCACGAGCGACCCGCGGCGCAGCGCTCCCGTCGTCACGAGTCCCTGCACGAGCTCGGCGAGCGCGTCGTCCGGCACGGTCAGCAGGACGAGGTCGGCGCGCCCGACGACGTCGTCGACCGGCAGCACGGGCACGCCGGGCAGCAGCGCGGCGGCCCGGGCGCGGGAGGCGTCCGACACCGCGGACACGGCGACGACCTGGTGGCCGGCGCGCGCGAGGGCAGCACCGAGGACCGCGCCGACGCGGCCGGTGCCGACCACCCCGACGCGGAGGCGGCCGGGACGTGCGGAGTCGAGCGGGAGGGGGTGCATGGGGCGTTCCAGTCCTGCGAGGGGTACCGGACGTGCGTTGCAAGCGTGTACCCGCCCGGGCACGACGTCCAGCGCATGTGCGCGGGATCACCGCCTGGCAGGCTGCGGGGATGACCTACGAGCCGTGGCGCCAGGCCCTCGACCGCGCGCTCTACGGGCCGGACGGGTTCTTCTCGCGCGAGGCGGCGGGGCGGCACTTCCGGACGTCGGTCGGCGCCACCCCGGTGTTCGCCGCCGCGGTGCGCGAGCTGGCCGGCCGGGTCGACGACGCGCTGGGGCGCCCCGACCCGTTCGACGTCGTCGACGTCGGCGCGGCCGGCGGCGAGCTGCTGCAGGCGCTGCCGGACGTGCCCGCCCGCTGGCGGCTGACCGGCGTCGACCTCGCGCCCGACCCGGGGACCGTGCCGCACTGGTCGCGCCGCGTGCCCGAGCTCGAGGGGCTGCTGTTCGCCAACGAGTGGCTGGACGACGTCCCGCTCGACGTCGTGTTCGACGGCCGGCTCGTGGAGGTGGCCCCGGACGGCACCGAGCGGCTCGGCGACCCGGCGCCGGCCGAGCTGCTCGCCTGGGTCGAGCGCTGGTGGCCGCAGGGCCGGCGGGCGGAGGTCGGGCTCACCCGCGACCGCGCCTGGGCCGCTGCGGTCGGCCAGGTCCGCCGGGGGCTCGCGGTCGCCGTCGACTACGGGCACCGCCTGGGCGACCGCTCCGACTTCGGCGACCGGCGGCCGACGCTCACCGGCTACCGCGACGGCCGGCACGTCCACCCGGTGCCCGACGGCAGCTGCGACGTCACCGCCCACGTGGCGCTCGACGCCTGCCTGGCGGCCAGCGGCGGGCGGCTGCTCACGCAGCGCGCGGTGCTGCCGCTGCTCGGCGTCGACCCGACCCCGCCACCGCGCGCGCTCGCGACGACCGACCCCCGCGGCTACCTGGCGCTGCTGCAGGCCGCCAACGGCGCGGCCGAGCTGCTCGACCGCCGCGGCCTCGGGTCGTACGGCTGGTTGGTGCGGCCCGTCGGCATCGCCGACCCGCTCGCGGCGCCGGCCCTCGAGGTCCCGGCCACGTCCACCTAGGCTCGCCCGGTGGCGCTCCGCGAGCAGGTGGTGGGCATCGGGGCGGCCGCGCACGCCGCGTCCGACGCCGTCCTCGTGCTCGGGCCGCACCACCCGTCCTCGCACGGCGTGCTGCAGCTGTCGCTCGTGCTCGACGGCGACGTCGTCGTCTCGGCCGACCCGGTCGTCGGCTTCCTGCACCGCGGCGCCGAGAAGCTGTTCGAGGTCCGCGACTACCGCCAGCTGGTGATGCTCGCGAACCGGCACGACTGGCTGTCGGCGTTCAGCAACGAGCTCGGCATCGTGCTGGCCGTCGAGCGGATGCTCGGCATGCAGGTGCCCGACCGGGCGGTGTGGCTGCGCACCCTGCTGGCCGAGCTGAACCGGGTGCTCAACCACCTGCTCTTCCTCGGCGCGGCGGACCCGTCGGTGCAGCACGCCTTTCCCCAGCGCGAGGCGCTGCAGGCCGTCATGGAGGAGGCCACCGGGGGGCGGGTCCACTACCAGGCCAACCGCGTCGGCGGGCTGCACGAGGACGTCCCGCTCGGCTGGACCGGCCGCGTCGCCACGGCCGTCGCCGGCGTCCGCGGCGCGCTCCCCGTCCTGCGGGCGGCGCACGACGGCGTCGGGGAGGGGGTGGCCGTGCTGACCCCGGACGTCGTGCTCGGGCACGGGGTGTCGGGGCCGCTCGCGCGGGCGTCCGGGGTCGACCTTGACCTGCGCCGCGACGAGCCGTACCTGGCCTACGGCGAGCTCGACGTGCCGGTCGTCGTCCGCGCCGACGGGGACGCCGCCGCGCGCTTCGCCTGCGTGCTCGACCAGGTGGCGGTCTCGCTCGACCTCGTCGACGCCTGCCTCGGCCGGCTGCCCGCGGGCCCGGTGGCGCTGCGCCTGCCCAAGACGGTCAAGGCGCCGGAGGGCGCGACCTACGCCTGGACCGAGAACCCGCTCGGGCTGCAGGGCTACTACCTGGTGTCGCGCGGCGACCGGGTCCCGTGGCGGCTCGCGATGCGGACGGCGTCGTTCAACAACGTCTCGGCGCTGCCGGCGGTGCTCCCCGGCACCCGCCTGGCGGACCTGACGACGGCGCTGCGCTCGTTCTTCTTCGTCATCGGCGACATCGACAAGTAGCCCGCCGGCGCCCGGTCAGGTCAGGTCAGGGTCAGGTCAGGTCAGGTGGCGGGCTGGTCGCGCAGGTACTCGACGAAGCGCGCGCGCAGCAGCGGCTCGTCCTCGCCGAGCGGCTCGCGGCCGAGCAGCTCGCGCACGACGTGGACGGCCTCGGCGACCGAGCCCGTGATCGCGCCGGACGAGCCGTCCTCGCCGGCGATGGCGCGCGCACCGCGCATGTGGCGCACCACGTCCCAGACGAAGCGCACGTCGCGGGCCTGCTCGGCCTTGTCGAACGCGCGGGCGCGCAGCTCGTCGGTGGACAGCGCGAGGAGGTCGTCGGTCACGGTCGGAACTCTAGGCGGCGCCGGTCAGCAGGCGCCGGTCAGCAGGCGCCGGTCAGCAGGCGCCGGTCCGGCGGCGGTGGGCACGGGCGGTCAGGCGGGCGAGGCAGGGCGGCGGTCGAGGTCGGGGCCGGGCGGCGTGCGGCAGGCCCGCTCGAGCAGCAGCGCCGCGATGAGCAGCCCCAGCGCGGCGAGCGCCGACAGGCCGGACAGCAGCGCGTCGGACGCGGCGACGGCGAGCGCGTCGCGCCGGGGCAGCGTCCAGGCGAACAGGCCGGCGTAGGCGCCGAGCAGCACCGCGCCGGTGGTGCTGCTGGCCTTGGCGAGCACCGCGGCGCGGGCCACCGAGATCGGGTGCAGCGGACGGCCCTTCGGCCGGCCTCGCGCGTCGACCCGGTGCGCCAGCCGGTCCGAGACGACCTTGGCCATGCCGGCCTCGGTGACCGCGAGCAGGACCATCGTGACGGGGGCTGCGACGGGCAGGCCGGGCAGCGAGCCGTACGCCGTGACCGCCAGGCCGTACGCCAGCGCGGCGAACAGCACCACGAGCGCGGCGAGCGGCCCGGGACGGGTGGGCGTCACGCGGTCAGTCGCAGGTCGGCGCGGCGGTGCACCCCGGACGTGCCGAGGGCGTCGAGCAGGTCCGCGACGGACCCGGCGCCGGGGAGCTGCGCCGACGGGTCGAGCTCCAGCCACGGCGCGAGCACGAACGCCCGCTCGCCCGCCCGCGGGTGCGGCACGAGCAGCCCCGGCGGCACGGGGCCGGGGGCGGCGACGACGTCGACGTCGAGCGTGCGCGGCCCCCAGCGCACCGACCGCTCGCGGCCGGCCGCCTGCTCGGCCTGCTGCGCGCGCGTCCAGGCCTGCGTCGCGTCGAGGGGGCACAGCAGCACGGCGTTGAGGTAGTGGTCCTGCGGCACGCCGCCCACCGGCGCGGTCTCCCAGACCGACGACACCGCCGTCGGGTCCAGCACCCGGACGGCCAGGCGCAGCCAGCCGAGCCGGTCGCCCAGGTTGCTGCCGACCGACAGCACCGCCGTCACGGCCGCACCAGCGCGACGCTGACGTCGGCGAACTCGCGCGCGATCGGGGCCTGCGGCTTGTGCACGGTCACCTCGACCTGCCGCACGCGCCCGTCCGCGAGGCAGACGTCGGCCAGCCGCTCGGCCAGCGCCTCGACGAGGTCGACCGGCTCGCCCTCGACGACCGCGGCGAGCGCCTCGGCGAGCTCGCCGTAGTGCACCGTGCGGGCCAGGTCGTCCGAGCGCCCGGCGGGCGCGAGGTCGAGGTGCAGCACGACGTCGACGACGAAGTCCTGCCCGTCGCGGCGCTCCTGCGGGAGCACCCCGTGCCGGCCGCGCACCCGCAGCCCGGTCAGCGCGATGCGGTCGGCGTCACCCACGACCGGGCTCACCGGTCATCGGGCTCCTCGAGCAGGTCGGTGGGGTCGTCGAGCAGCTCGCCGAGCACCGGCGAGCCGTGGCGCACCTGCACCCGCCAGCCGTCCGGACGCCGGACCAGCACGTTGGTGGCCACCACGGTCGCGCCGGCGTGCGCGGCCTCGGTCACCTCGGTGAGGACGTTCTCGGTGCACGTCACGATGGCGATGTCGCCGCGCACGTGCACGCGCACGTCGGTGAGGAAGAACTGGATGTAGTCGGTGCCGGCCATCGCCGCCGACCACGAGCGCAGGATCGTGTCGCGGCCGCGCAGCATCGGCCAGCCCGGGTGGACGCAGACCAGCGCGTCCGGCGCCACGTCGTCCCAGATCCGGGCCATCTTGTCGACGTCCGCGGTCTCGAGCGCCTCGTACAGGGCGGCGTTGACCGCGACGGCGTCCTCGACGTCGCTCACGCGGCGCCCCCCGACGGCGCGGTCCCCAGCCCGGCCGCCGCCGTCCTGCCACGGGCTGTCCTCGAGGCGGTCCCGGCCCGGGCGACGGCCTCGACGACCCGCACCGCGTCGGCGCTCGCGGCGGCATCGTGGACGCGCACCGCCCACGCCCCTGCCTGCGCCGCCAGCACCGTGACGGCCGCCGACGCCGCGTCGCGCTGGGCAGGCGGCCGCGGCACGCCGGACGGCCCGGCCAGCAGGGCACCCAGGAAGCCCTTGCGGGACGCGCCGACCAGCAGCGGCCCGAGGCGCGCGAGCCGCGGCAGCGCGGCCAGCAGCGCCCAGCTGTGCCCGGCGTCCTTGGCGAAGCCGAGCCCCGGGTCGAGCACCAGCCGGTCGGCCGCGATCCCGGCCGCGAGCGCGGCGTCGCGACGGGCCGTCAGCTCAGCGGTCACCTCGGCCACGACGTCGCCGTACACCGCCCGCGACTGCATGTCGGTGCTGTGCCCGCGCCAGTGCATGAGCACGTAGGTGCACGCGCGCTCGGCGACGAGCGGCAGCATCGCGGGGTCGGCGAGCCCGCCGGACACGTCGTTCACGACCTGCGCGCCGGCGTCGAGCGCCGCGGCCGCGAGCGGGGCGCGCATGGTGTCGACCGAGACGGCCGCACCCGCCGCGACCAGGGCCTGCACGACCGGCAGCACCCGCTCGCGCTCGAGCGCCTCGGGGACCCGGCCGGCGCCCGGCCGGGTCGACTCGCCGCCGACGTCGACGAGGTCGGCGCCCTGCTCCAGCAGCCGCAGCCCGTGCCGGACGGCGCTGCCGGTGTCGGCGTGCAGCCCGCCGTCGCTGAACGAGTCGGGCGTGACGTTCACGACGCCCATGACTCGGGTGCGCCCGTCGACCGGCACGGCTAGCGCCCGAGGATGAGGCTCATCGCCTCGGCTCGGGTGACGGGGCTCGTCTGCAGCACGCCGCGGACGGCCGAGGTGACCGTGCGCGCGCCCGGCTTCTTCACGCCACGGACCGTCATGCACATGTGCTCGGCCTCGACGACGACGATGACGCCGCGCGGCTCGAGCCGGTCGACGAGCGCGTCGGCGACCTGGGTGGTGAGCCGCTCCTGCACCGACGGCCGCAGTGCGTAGAGGTCGACCAGGCGCGCGAGCTTGGACAGGCCGGTGATGCGCCCGTCCTTGCCCGGCAGGTAGCCGACCGCCGCGGTCCCGGTCCACGGGACGAGGTGGTGCTCGCAGAAGCTCGACAGCGGGATGTCCTTGACGATGATCAGCTCGTCGTGGTGCTCGTCGAAGATCGGCAGCACCAGCTCGTCGGGGTCGGCATGCAGCCCGGCGAAGACCTCGGCGTACATGCGCGCGACCCGCCCCGGGGTGTCGCGCAGGCCGTCGCGGTCGACGTCCTCGCCGATCGCGACCAGCAGCTCGCGGACGGCAGCCTCGACCCGTGCGCTGTCGTACGGCGGCAACGTCCGGCTCAGGAGGCCGGATCGGTGCCGGTCGCCCGACGGCGCCGGGTGGGACGCGGCGGCACGGGCGGCTGCGGCGCAGCCGACTGCACCGAGCGCGGCTGCGCCGGCTGGGACGGAGCCTGCTGGGCCGGAGCCTGCTGCGCCGGGGCCGGCTGGGACGGTGCCTGCTGGGCCGGAGACGCGGGCGCCGACGGGGGCGTCGCGGCCCGGGCGGTGCCCGTCGCCTTGCGTGGAGCGGACGCCGTGCGGTTGGCCGAGGCGCGCGAGCGCGACGGCGCAGCGGGAGCCTCCGCGGACGCGTCCGGGGCCGCGGGCGCCCGGCGGCGCGAGCTCGGCGTCGGGGCGCCGTCGGCCTTGCGGCCGCGGGCGAGGTCCTCGAGCTCCTGCAGGTCGGCCGGACCCATGACGGCCAGCTCGGCCGGAGTGAGCACCGGCGGGCGGGTCGACAGCGGACGGCGGCCGTTGCCCGTCGGGTGCGGACGCGCGGGGCGCTTGGCGACCGGCGCGAAGATCTCCGCGACCTCCTCCTTGCCGAGCGTCTCCTTGTCGAGCAGCTTCAGCACCATGTCGTCCAGGACGTCGCGGTACTCGACCAGGATCTCCCACGCCTCGTGGTGGGCGTTCTCGACGAGCCCGCGCACCTCGGCGTCGACCTGGGCGGCGATCTCCTCGGAGTAGTCACGACCGTGGCCCATGTCCTTGCCCATGAAGACCTCGCCGGACTCCTGGCCGAACTTCACCGCGCCGAGCCGCTCGCTCATGCCGTACTGCGTGACCATGGCGCGCGCCGTGGCGGTGGCCTTCTCGATGTCGTTGCTCGAACCGGTCGTCGGGTCGTGGGAGACGAGCTCCTCCGCTGCGCGGCCGCCCATGGCGTAGGCGAGCTGGTCCATCAGCTCGGCGCGGCTCTGCGAGTACTTGTCCTCGGTCGGCAGCACCATCGTGTAGCCCAGGGCCCGGCCGCGCGGCAGGATCGTGATCTTGTGCACGGGGTCGGTGTTCGGCAGCGAGTGCGCGACGAGGGCGTGCCCGGCCTCGTGATAGGCCGTCACCTTCTTCTCCTTGTCGCTCATGAGCCGGGTCCGTCGCTGCGGGCCGGCCATGACGCGGTCGATCGACTCCTCGAGCACCTGCATCGTGATGAGCTTCTCGCCGCCGCGGGCGGTCAGCAGCGCCGCCTCGTTGAGCACGTTGGCGAGGTCAGCGCCGGTGAAGCCGGGGGTGCGGCGCGCGATGACCTCGAGGTCGAGCCCGGGCGCGACCGGCTTGCCCTTGGCGTGCACCTCGAGGATCTGGCGGCGGCCCTGCATGTCGGGGCGGTCGACGGCGATCTGCCGGTCGAAGCGGCCCGGGCGCAGCAGCGCGGGGTCCAGGCTGTCGGCGCGGTTCGTCGCGGCGATGAGGATCACGCCGCCCTTGACGTCGAAGCCGTCCATCTCGACGAGCATCTGGTTGAGCGTCTGCTCGCGCTCGTCGTGCCCGCCGCCCATGCCCGCGCCGCGGTGCCGGCCGACGGCGTCGATCTCGTCGATGAAGATGATCGCCGGCGCGTTCGTCTTGGCCTGCTCGAACAGGTCGCGCACGCGGCTGGCGCCGACGCCGACGAACATCTCGACGAAGTCCGAGCCGGAGATCGAGTAGAACGGCACGCCCGCCTCACCGGCGACGGCGCGCGCGAGCAGCGTCTTGCCGGTGCCGGGAGGGCCGTACAGCAGGACGCCCTTGGGGATCTTCGCGCCGACGGCCTGGAACTTGGCCGGCTCCTGCAGGAACTCCTTGATCTCGGCGAGCTCCTCGAGCGCCTCGTCGGCGCCGGCGACGTCGGCGAACGTCGTCTTGGGCATGTCCTTGCTGACGAGCTTGGCCTTGCTCTTGCCGAACTGCATGACGCGGTTGCCGCCGCCCTGCATCTGGTTCATGAAGAAGAACAGCAGGCCCAGGATGAGCAGGATCGGCAGGAAGCTGATGAGCAGCGACACCAGCAGGCCCTGGTTGTTGACCTGGACGTCGTAGCGCAGGTCGTTGCGGGCCAGCGCGTCGGTGAACTGGCGGCCCTGGTCGAACAGGAAGGAGGTGCGGACCTTCGACTCGCCCTCGATGGTGCGGCCCTCGGACAGGGTGAGGCGGACCTCCTGCTCCTTGTCCAGCACCTGGACCGGGTCGGACTCCGAGACGTTGCCCGACTCGATGGCCGACAGCACCGCAGCCGTGTCGACCTGCTTGTACTCGCCGTCGCCGCGCAGGCCGCCGGTCAGCAGGAGCAGGGCGATCAGGCCCAGCAGGACGTAGAGGAACGGGCCGCGGGCGAAGCGCTTGAGGTTCATCGATGCGAGGCGGGGAGCCCCGTCCCTCCTGGGAGACTGTGGATCACGACGGTACACCGGGCCGGAGCGCCGTCGACTGTCTCAACGGGCGCCGGATCAGCGGTGTTCCACCCGCAGTGTGAGCCCTCCGGCGCCCCGGTGCACCCCCTGTGGACAGGGGTCCGCGCCCCCGTCCCCGGCCCTTCCGCACGGGCCGGCAGGCTCAGTGCGGCTCGGCGTAGACCTCGGGCTTGAGCAGCCCGACGAACGGCAGGTCGCGGTATCGCTCGGCGTAGTCCAGGCCGTAGCCGACGACGAACTCCGAGGCGATGTCGAAGCCGATGTACTTCACCGGGACGTTCACCTTCGCGGCGTCGGGCTTGCGCATCAGCGCGACGACCTCGACCGACGCCGGGCCGCGCGAGCGCATGTTGCGCAGCAGCCACGACAGCGTCAGGCCCGAGTCGATGATGTCCTCGACGACGAGCACGTGCTTGTCGGCGATCTCGCGGTCGAGGTCCTTGAGGATCCGGACCACGCCGCTCGAGGACGTCGACGAGCCGTAGGAGGAGACGGCCATGAACTCCATCGACACCGGCGTCTGCAGGGCGCGGGCGAGGTCGGCCATGAACATCACGGCGCCCTTGAGGACCCCGACGAGCAGGATCTCGCGGCCGGCGTAGTCGGCGTCGACCTCGGCGGCCAGCTCGCGCACCCTCGTCGCGATGTCGTCCTGGGACATCAGCACGGACTGGATCTCGTTCGGCACGTCCGCGGTCACGGGGCCGAGGCTAGCCGTGCGCCCACGCGCGCCACACGGGCCCCTCCCGGCAGCGCCACCGGCCCCTGGCCGCGCCAGTCCTCGACGAGCGCACGCAGCGCCTCGACGTGGGCGGCGGTGACCGGCGCGCCGCAGACCCGCTCGGCCAGGCGCTTGACCGACCGGGCGCGCAGCGCGGCCGGCAGCGCGGCGAGGACCGCGACGTCGTCGGTGTCGGGGGCGAGCGCGTCGAGGGCGTCGCCGTCCTCGCGCAGCTGGGCGGCCGTCCGGGCCAGCGCGACGGCGACGCCGGGGCCGAGGGCGGCCTCGAGGGCCGGGAGCGCCTGGGCCCGCACGCGCACCCGGGCGTACGCCGGGTCGGTGTTGTGCGGGTCCTGCCAGGCGTCCAGGCCGGCCTCGGCGCACGCCCGCACGGTGGTCGCCCGCGGCACGTCGAGCAGGGGGCGCCGGTAGCGGCCGCGCACCGGGGCCATGCCCGCGAGCGCCCGCGTGCCGCTGCCCCGGGCCAGGCCGAGCAGCACGGTCTCGGCCTGGTCGTCGAGCGTGTGGCCGAGCAGGACGGCGGCGAGCCCGTCCTGCTCGGCGGCGTCGGCGAGGGCCGCGTAGCGCAGCGCCCGGGCCCGCGCCTCGGGACCGTCCCCGACCGGCCCCGTCGGGACGGCGGTCAGGACGCGGGCGCGCAGGCCGAGCGTCCGGCAGGCCGCGG
>CAXTFU010000038.1:0-21786 GCA_964243385.1 uncultured bacterium
GGCCCGGATGAGCACCGAGCTCACCGAGCTCGTCGGCCGCTTCCGCGTCTGACCGACCGCCCGACCTGCACGACCTGCCTGCACGACCTGCACGCCCCTGCGGCGGAGGCGCTCCGGCGCCTCCGCCGCAGGCGCGTCCCGGAGCGGGCGGCTCAGAGCCAGCCGTTGCGGGTGAACAGCCGGTGCAGCGCGACGCACGCAGCGAAGATGACGCCGAGCACGAGGAAGTAGCCGTACCGCCAGTGCAGCTCGGGCATGTGGTCGAAGTTCATGCCGTAGACGCCGGCGATCGCGGTCGGCACCAGGGCGATCGCCGCCCAGGCCGAGATCTTGCGCATGTCCTCGTTCTGGCGCACCGCGACGGCGCTCTGCTGCACCCCGACCCGGGCCACGTTCGCCTGCAGCACGTCGGTCAGCAGCCGGTCCTGGCCGTCGAGCGTGTCGGCCGCGCGCAGCAGGTGGTCGTGCACGTCGCGGAAGTACGTCGACAGCGCGGCCGGCACGCCCCGCACGCCGCCGGCGGCGAGCCGTTCGAGCGGCGCGGCCAGCGGCGCCAGGGCCCGGCGGAACTCCAGCACCTCGCGCTTGAGCTTGTAGACCCGCTCGGCGTGGTCGCCGCCGTCGGTGCTGAAGACCTGCGCCTCGATCTCGGCGATGTCGTCGTCGATCGACAGCAGCGCCCGCTCGTACTCGTCGACGACGTGGTCGGCCGCCGAGTAGAGCACGCACGCTGGCCCGACCTCGGCAGCGTCGACCTGCCCGTGCTCCAGCTCGGAGCGCACCGTCCGCAGGACCGTCGTCGCGCCGTGCCGGACCGTCACGACGAAGCGCTCGCCGAGGAACAGCGCGATCTCGCTGACCGCGATGACCTCCTCGTCCTCGACGTAGGTGACGGGCTTGAGCACGACGAACACGATGTCGCCGTACAGCTCGAGCTTGGGCCGCTGGTGGGCCTTGACGGCGTCCTCGACCGCCAGCGCGGGGAGGTCGAACTCCTGTGCCACCGCGGCGACGTCCTGCGCGGACGGCTGCTGCAGCCCGATCCAGACGAAGCCGTCGGTCGCGGCGGCCGTGTCGCCCGCGACGCCCAGCGGGACGCGCCCGGGGCGGCGGCGTCCGCGCTCGTAGACCGCGCAGTCGCCGATGACCCGCTCGACCACCTCAACGGGCGCCGAGGCGCCGCCCGCCGGCGGGCGCACCGCCGGCGGCGGGGGAGCGGCGGCGGACGGCGGAGCAGGTCTGCGGAGCGGGCGCACCCGCAGAGCGTGCCACCCCGCCGCGCGGGGCGGACGGGCTCACGGCGAAGTCGGGGGCCGCGCAGGGCTCAGGCTCCGGCCCCGCCGACCGATGACACAGGGGACCGACCTGAGCACAGGTCGCCCACCGTGCCCTCCCGCCCTCGAACCGCACGAACCGCGCGACCGCCGGCGCCAGGCCGGCAGCCGACCGACCGGCACCTCCGCCGACGAACAGACAGGACCGTCCCGTGCTCGCTCTGGTGATCGACGACTCCCGCGCCATGCGGATGATCCTGCGGCGGATCCTCGTCGCGCACGGCTTCGAGGTGGTCGAGGCCGCCGACGGCCAGCAGGCCCTGGACGCGGTGCACGCCGGGCCGCTGCCGGACATCGCGCTGATCGACTGGAACATGCCGGTCATGAACGGCCTGGAGTTCGTCACGGCCGTCCGCGCCAACCGAGCCCACCGCTCGATGACGCTCATGATGGTCACCACCGAGAGCGAGCACGGGCAGATCGTCCGCGCGCTCGCCGCCGGGGCGCACGAGTACGTCCTCAAGCCGTTCACCCCCGAGGCCATCACCGACAAGCTGAGCCTGCTCGGCCTCACACCGGCCGCCTGATGGCGCGCATCAACGTGCTGGTCGTCGACGACTCGGTGGTCATCCGCCGGCTCGTCACGACCGTCCTCGAGAGCGACCCGGACATCGCGGTGTGCGGCACCGCCGCGTCCGGCCGCATCGCCATCAACAAGCTCTCGCAGGTCGCACCGGACTGCGTCACGCTCGACATGGAGATGCCGGACCTCGACGGTCTCGGCACGCTGCGCGAGCTGCGCAAGACGCACCCCCGGCTGCCGGTGATCATGTTCAGCACGCTCACCGAGCGCGGCGCGGGCGCGACGCTCGACGCGCTCGCCCTCGGCGCGAACGACTACGTGTGCAAGCCGGCGAACGTCGGCAGCGTCCCCGAGGCGATCGCGAGCGTCCGCGACCAGCTCGTCCCGAAGATCAAGGCGCTGTGCCCGCCGGCGCGGGGCGCTGCCTCCGCCGCCGTGCCCCGTCGCGCCCCGCTGGTCCCGCAGCCCTCGAGCGGCTCGACCCCGACCGGGCGCGTCGACGTCCTCGCCATCGGCTCGTCGACCGGCGGGCCGGACGCGCTGACCGCCCTGCTCCCGCAGCTGCCGGCGTCGTTCCCGGTGCCGGTCGTCATCACCCAGCACATGCCGCCCCTGTTCACCCGCATGTTCGCCCAGCGGCTGGACGGCAAGTGCCCGCTCAGCGTCAAGGAGGCCGAGGAGGGCGACGTCGTCGAGCCGGGCCGCATCCTCATCGCGCCGGGGGACCGGCACCTCGAGGTCGTGCGCCGCGGCACCCGCGTCGTGGCCCACCTGACCCAGGCCCCGCCCGAGAACTTCTGCCGCCCGGCCGTCGACGTGATGCTCCGCTCCGTCGCCGCGGCCTACGGCGACCGCGTGCTCGGCGTGGTGCTCACCGGCATGGGCTCCGACGGCGCGCGCGGCTGCGACGTCCTGCGCCGTGCGGGCGGCGAGGTGGTGGTGCAGGACGAGGCGAGCTCCGTCGTCTGGGGGATGCCCGGCGCCGTCGTCGCCGCCGGCCTCGCCCACCGGGTGGTGCCGCTCGCCCAGGTCGGACGCGACGTCCTGACGGTCGTCGCCCGCGGCCGCTCCCCGCAGCCCCTCGCAGGAGCCCACCGATGAGCCTCACCACCGCCGACTTCGACTACATCCGGGACGTCGTCCGCCGGCACTCGGCGATCGTGCTCGAGCCCGGCAAGGAGTACCTGGTCGAGTCGCGCCTCGTGCCGCTCGCCCGGTCCGAGGGCGAGGCGTCCATCGCGACGCTCGTGGGCAAGATGCGCGCCGACCGGACCGGGCAGGTCACCAGCCGGGTCGTCGACGCGATGACGACCAACGAGACGTCGTTCTTCCGCGACAACCACCCCTTCGAGGCCATGCAGCGCCACGTGCTGCCGGCGCTCGTCGCGGCCCGCAGTTCCGAGCGGCGCCTGTCCATCTGGTGCGGGGCCTCGAGCAGCGGCCAGGAGCCGTACAGCCTGACCATGCTGCTCAAGGACGCGCTGACCGCGCACCCCGGCTGGTCGGCGAGCCTGCTGGCCACCGACATCAGCCAGCAGATGCTCGACCGGACGCAGGCCGGCATCTACAGCCAGCTCGAGGTCAACCGCGGCCTGCCGGTCGCCATGCTGGTGCGGCACTTCGACAAGGTCGGGACGCAGTGGCAGGTCAAGCCCGAGCTGCGGGCGATGGTGCGGACCCGCCCGCTGAACCTGGCCGTGCCGTTTCCGCCGCTCGGCCAGTTCGACGTCGTGTTCCTGCGCAACGTCCTCATCTACTTCGACGCACCCATGAAGCGGGCCGTGCTCCAGCGGGTCCGCCAGGTCATGCGGCCTGACGGCTACCTGTTCCTGGGCGGGGCGGAGACCACCCTCGGCATCGACGACGCGTTCGAGCGCGTCGTCCTCGACCGCGCCACGGCCTACCGGCTTCGTGGCTGAGACACCGACATGACAGGAGCCGACATGACCAGCACCACCGGGACGGACGAGGCGGTCGACGTCACGGCCGGTCAGATCACCGAGATCGCGCAGGAGGTCTGGCAGTCGTTCCTGTCCATGGACCTGCTGGAGCACCCGCTCGGCGCGGACGCGCCGCCGCTGACCGGGCAGACGATGACCGGCTGCGTCCACGTCTCCGGCGAGTGGAACGGCTCGATCTTCCTGCAGGGCGAGCTCTCGCTGGCCCGCGGGGCGGCCGAGGCGATGTTCGCCGCCGACCCCGGCACCCTGTCCGACGACGAGGTCAGCGACGCCCTCGGCGAGCTCACCAACATGGTCGGCGGCAACATCAAGTCCCTGCTCCCGGCGCCCAGCACCCTGTCCGTGCCCTCGATCGCGCAGGGCGAGTCGTACTCCGTCCGCGTCCCGGGCGCGGGCCTGATCGACCGGGTCGCGCTCGTGTGCGCCTCGGGTCCCCTGCACATCAGCGTCTGGAAGGTCAACCCCTGATGAAGATCCTCATCGTCGACGACAGTAAGGCCATGCGGATGATCGTCACCCGCACGCTGCGCCAGGCGGGCTACGGCGACCACGTGTTCGTCGAGGCCGTGGACGGCGCCGACGGCCTGGCCAAGTGCGCCGCGGAGGCGCCCGACCTCGTCCTGTCGGACTGGAACATGCCCGAGGTCACCGGCATCGAGTTCCTGCGGGCGCTGCGCGCGTCCGGCGACGGGGTCCGCTTCGGCTTCGTCACCTCCGAGTCGACCGACGCGATGCGGGCCACCGCCGAGCAGGCCGGCGCGCTGTTCCTCATCGGCAAGCCGTTCACCGCCGAGACGTTCGCCGAGCAGCTGGGCGCCGTCCTCGTCTGAGCCGCACGACGCCGCGACTGCGGCGTCCGCCGCCGCCGCTGGGCCGTTCGGGTGGTCCGGCGGCGGAGGCGGGTGACAGTCGGACCCGGGGTGCTCCCGGGCGGGTACACAGGTCGAGCCACCACCCGCCCTGGCCCGTCGGAGGACCTCGTGTACACCCTGATGAGCGCCAGCGTGCTGGCGCTCGACCTGACCCGTCACCCCAGCGGAGCGGCGGTCGCGGACGTCGTCGACACGGCGCTGTCCCTCACGGCGCAGTCCCTGGTCCCGGCGCACGGGGCGACCGGGTCCGCCGGGGGCGGGACGGTCGACCTCGAGCGCGCCGCTGCCCGCGCGCGGCTGCTCGCCACCGCCGACCGCGCCCCCCGCGTCGAGCAGGCCCTCCGCTCGGTCTCGCAGTCGCTGGCCGCCGGCGTCGCCACCTCCGAGCTGCAGGTGCTGCGCGCCGCGCTCGTCGGCCGGCTCGACGACCTGGTCGCGCTGCTCGTCGGTGAGCTCGGCGCGCTGCCGGCGCCGGTCGTCGACGTCGCCGTCGACCGCGCCGTCGCCGCCTGGACCCAGACCGCCGAGGGCGTCGACCCGGCGGACCTCGCCCGCCTGTGCGCGCCCTGGCACGAGCTCGTCGGCGAGCTGCCGCCCCTGCCGCCCGCGTCCGGCGACGTCCGCGCGCTGCTCGCCCTGCTCGAGGCCGTCGCCCGCACCGGGACCGGCGCGTGGTCGCTGCTCGACCGCGCCCACGAGGCCCAGCACCGCGGGCTGCGCTGGTCCGAGCTGATGCACGAGGCGTCCTGCGCGGCCCTGGACGCGGACCGCACCGCCGACGTCGCCCGCTGGCAGCTGTCCGCCGTGCGGGCCGTCACCGGCACGGGGCACGCGGCGCGCACCTGCTCCCCGGGGGCCGTCATGTCCGTGGTGGGCGCCGTGCAGGCGCTCGCCGTGCGCGACGTCCTGCCGCCCGGTGTGGCCGACGGTCTGCTCGGGCCGGTCCGGGCCGCCGGGCTGCCCGCCTGACCGGCGCCCCGCCCGGCGGACGAACGTCCGATCGCTGCCCGGCGGCCCGGCGCGGCTGAGACGCCGCCCGGCGGCTCGACCCGCGAGCCCGCGCTGCTCACCCTCGACGTCTGGGGCACCCGCGCCGGGACCGCGACGGCGCACCCGCCCCGGTGCTCGCGGTCCTCGCGGTGCTGGCGATCTCGGCCGCGGGGTCCTAGCGGAGCAGGCTGTCCGACTCCGGCGGGTGGTTCACGAGGGAGTGCGCGGCGCGCTCGAGGTGCTCCCAGATCGCCGCGCGGGCCGGCTCCGGGACGTCGAGCCGCCGCACCGCGGCGCCCATGTGCGTCAGCCAGGCATCGCGCTCGGCCTCCCCGACCTGCCACGCGACGTGCCGCATGCGCAGCCGTGGGTGCCCCCGCTGCTCGGAGTACGTGCCGGGACCGCCCCAGTACTGCACGAGGAACATCCGCAGGCGGTCCTCGGCGGGGCCGAGGTCGTCCGGGTACAGCGGGCGCAGGACCGGGTCCGTGGAGACGCCGGCGTAGAAGTCGGCCACCAGCTGGCGGAACACCGGCTCGCCGCCCACCGCGTCGTAGAGGCTGGTCACCTCCACGACTCTAGGTGGGTCGCCGCGCGTGCGGGACGGCCGGCGCTGCCGGGCCGTCCTGCTCAGCGCGCTGCCGCGCTGTCCTGCTCAGCGCGCTGCCGCGCTGTCTCCTTCAGCGCGCTGCCGCGCTGTCTCCTTCAGCGCGCTGCCGCGCGACGCTCCGCGGACCGGCGCTCGGCGGCGCTCGCCACGTTCGCGTGCATCCCGCCGAAGACGATCCCGTGGAACGGCGCGACCGACCACCAGTAGGCGTGCCCGGCGAGCCCGCGCGGGTGGAACAGCGCGCGCTGGCGGAACAGCGTCCGGCCGTCCTGCACCTCGACGGCGAGCTCGAGCCAGGCGGCGCCCGGCAGCTTCATCTCCGCCCGCAGGCGCAGCAGGCGGCCGTCGACGATCTCCTCCACCCGCCAGAAGTCCACCGACTCGCCGACGTACAGCTCGTCCGGGTCGCGGCGCCCGCGACGCAGCCCGACGCCGCCCACCAGCCGGTCGAGCATCCCGCGGACCGCCCAGGCCAGCGGGAAGGAGTACCAGCCGTGCTCGCCGCCGATCCCCTCGACGACCCGCCAGAGGTCCCGCGGGTCGGCGGCGACCTCGCGCGTGCGCTCGTCCTCGTACAGCGAGCCGCCGGCCCACGCGGGGTCGCTCGGCAGCGGGTCCGACGGCGCGCCGGGCCAGCTCGCCGACGACCAGCGCGTCTCGACCGCGGCCTCGCGGATGCGCAGCAGCGCGAGGCGCACCGCGTCGTCGAAGCCGAGCAGCCCGCCGGGCGGGTCCGGCACGTGCGCGCGCAGGTCGTCCTCGGCACAGACGACCTCGTTCACGAGCGAGCGCACCAGCGGCTTGGCCAGCGCCCCCGGGACCGGTGTGACGACGTTGACCCAGTGCGCCGACAGCCGCGGCGTCAGGAACGGCACCGGGACGATGACGCGCCGACGCAGCCCGGCGACCGCCGCGTACCGCTGCATCATCTCGCGGTAGGTCAGGACGTCCGGGCCGCCGATGTCGAAGCGGCGCGAGACGTCCGCGGGCAGCGTCGCAGCGCCGACGAGGTACCGCAGGACGTCCCGCACCGCGATCGGCTGGATGCGGGTCCCGACCCACTTCGGCGTGACCATCGCGGGCAGCCGCTCGGTGAGGTACCGGAGCATCTCGAACGACGCCGACCCGCTCCCGATGATCACCGCGGCCTGCAGCACGGCGGTCGGCACGCCGCTGTCGAGCAGCACCTGGCCGACCTCGGCGCGCGAGGCCAGGTGCGGCGACAGGCGCTGCGCGGCCGGCACCAGCCCGCCCAGGTAGACGATCCGGCGCACGCCGGCGGCCCTCGCCGCCGCAGCGAAGGCGGCCGCCGCCTCGCGGTCGGTGGCCTCGAACGACCGGCTCGTGCCGAGCGAGTGCACCAGGTAGTAGGCGACGTCGACGCCCTTGAGCGCCCGGTCCAGCGCCGCGCCGCCGCGCGCGTCCGCCTCGACGACCTGCACGGCGTCGGCCCAGGGCACGTCGCGCAGCCGGCCGGCGTCGCGGGTCATGGCGCGCACGACGTGGCCGTCCGCGAGCAGCCGCGGCACCAGGCGGCCGCCGATGTAGCCGGTGGCCCCGGTGACCAGCACGTGCGCGGGACCCGTCACGTCCGCGAGCATGCCCCCGCGGCGGCCGCTGCGCTCAGCGGCCGCCGGGCAGCTCGAGACCGGTGTGCGCGGCCAGGAACGACAGCACGTCGACGCTCAGCGCGAGGGTGCGGCTCACCGCGCGGGCGCCGTGCCCGACGTCGCCCTCGGCGCGCAGCAGCACCGGCGCGCCGGACGACGTCGCCGCCTGCAGCGCCGCGCAGAGCTTGCGGGCGTGCAGCGGGTCGACGCGGCTGTCGCCGTCGAAGACGGTGAACAGCACCGCCGGGTAGGCGGCGCCGTCCTCGACCCGGTGGTACGGCGAGTAGCCGAGCAACCAGCCGAGCTCCTCGGCGACCTCGGCGCTGCCGTACTCGTCGTTCCAGGTCCGGCCCAGGCCGAACCGCTCGTAGCGGACCATGTCGAGCAGGGGAGCGCTGCAGACGACCGCCGCGTACGCGCTCGGCCGCTGGGTGAGCGCCGCGCCGACGAGCAGCCCGCCGTTGCTCCCGCCCGAGATCCCGAGCCGGTCCGGCGTCGTCCAGCCGTCCCGGACGAGCGCGTCCGACACGGCGGCGAAGTCGTCGAAGACGGACTGCTTGTGCTCGCGCATGCCGGCGCGGTGCCAGGCCTCGCCCTCCTCGCTGCCGCCGCGCAGGTGAGCGACCACCCACGTGCCGCCCGCCTCGACCCAGGCCAGCGCGCCGGGGTTCCACGCCGGCGTCAGCGCGACGCCGAAGCCGCCGTAGCCGTAGAGCACCGTCGGGCGCGGGCGGTCGGGCTCGCCCGTCGGCGACAGCACCGAGAAGCGGACGGTCGTGCCGTCGGCCGACGTCGTCTCGTGCAGCGTGGCCCGCACCCGGCCGAGCACGACCCCGCCCGGCGAGTCGGCCCACGGCGCGGTCGTGCCCGCGGCCGCGTCGAGCTCGTGCACCTGCGACGGGGTCGTCGCCGCGGTGAAGCCGAACCAGACGCGGGTGCCGCCCTCGGGCTCGGACGACAGCCCCGTCACGGTGCCCGGCGCCGGCAGGGCGACCTCGCGGGTGCCGTCCGGGCCGTGCAGCGCCACCTCGGACAGCGCGTGCCGGCTGCGCAGCGCGGCGACGACGTCACCGTCGAGCAGCGCGACGTCCTCGAGCACCGCCTCGGGATCCTCCTGCAGCACCGTCGTCCAGTCCTGCGGCGCAGCCGGGTCGGCGACGCAGAGCCGCCCGCGCGGGGCGTCCCGGTCGGTGAGCAGCCACAGCCGGCCGTCGCGCGAGACCCAGGGCGAGCAGCGGGCGTCCACCCCGACCTGCACCTCGGCCGGCGGACCGCCGCGCTCGAGGTCGAACAGCCAGACGTCCTCGCGCGGCGCGGTGCCGGCGCTCGCCGTGACGAGCAGCCACCGGGCGTCCTGCGAGACCGAGCAGCCGTAGTAGTGCGTCGGGTCGAGCCCCTCGCCCCAGACGAGGACGTCGTCGTCCGGCGAGGTGCCGACGACGTGCCGCCACACCCGCCGGTGGAACTGCTCCTCCCCGGCCGGCACGTCGCCGGGGGCGAGCCGGCGGACGTAGAAGAAGGCCTCCCCGCCGGGCACCCAGGCGATCGGGGAGTACCGGCACCGGTCGACCGGTCCGTCGAGCAGCGCGCCGGTCTCGACGTCGACGACGTGCAGCAGCGACTCCTCGTCGCCGCCGGTCGACACCTGGTAGGCCAGCCGGGTGCCCTCCTCGGACGGCGCCCAGGCGTCGAGGGTGGTTGCGCCGGACGGGTCGAGCGCCATCGGGTCGAGCAGCACGCGCTCGTGCCCGCCGGGGTCGCGGGTCAGCAGCACGCCGTGCTCGGCGCAAGGGCTGCGCCGCGTCCAGAACGGACGGCCGGCGCGCCAGGCCGGCGTCCCGACCGCGCCGGTCGCGAGCAGCTCGGCCAGCCGCGCGGCGAGCCGCTCGCGGCCGGGCAGGACGTCGAGGTGCGCGCGCGCGACCCGGTCCTGGTCGGCCGACCAGGCCGCGGTCGCCTGGCTGCCCGCCTCCTCGAGCCACCGGTACGGGTCGGCCACCTCGTGCCCGTGCAGCACCTCGACGAGGTCCAGCCGTGGCGCCAGCTCGGGGCGGGGGAGGACGGGGTCGCGCGCGGGGACGGCCATCCCGTCGACCCTACGGAGCCCGTCGACCCGCGGACCCCGCCGACCCGTTGACCCGTTGACCCGTTGACCCCGCCGACCCGTTGACCCCGCCGACCCGTTGACCCCGCCGACCCGCTGACCCCGCCGACCCGCTGAACCCGCCGACCCGCTGAACCCGCCCCGTTGAGCCCGCCGACCCGCGGGGTCGCCGACCCGCGGAGCCCTGCGCGAGCCCGCCGTCCCGTCCGCTCACCCGTCCCGGGCGACGAGCAGCGCGGCGCAGGCCGTGCCGGCGGTCCACGCCGCGGTGCGCAGCCAGTTCGTCCGCACCAGCCGGCCGGCGGCGTCGTCGTCGTAGCCCCGGTCGAGCCGGGCGTGCAGGGGGACCGACACCGCGACGGTCACGACGACGGCGACCAGCGCGAGCGCGCCGGTCAGCACGCGCAGCGGCGAGAGCCCGTCGCGCAGCAGCAGCGCCGCGAGGCTCGCCCCCTGGACGGCCCACGGCAGCGCGACGACGACCGTGATGGCCCGCGTGTGCGCCGCGTGCACGCGCCCCCAGGTCGCGGCGTCGGGTCCGCCGCCGACCAGCCGGAACGACGGGTAGACGACGAGCTGCACGACCCAGCCGACGCCGGCGAGCACCGCCGTCGCCGTCAGGTGGACGAGCAGCAGCGACACGCGGTGATCCTCCCGGGCCGCAGTCCGTGGCGCATCCCGGCCTCGTCGGTCATGCTTCCCCTGCTGGCGCGGGCACGAGAGGAGGACGCGCATGGCGAGCGACGACCCCGCTCTGGTGCTGAACGCGAGCTACGAACCCCTGTGCGTGGTGTCCGGACGCCGTGCTGCCGTGCTGGTCCTCACCGCCAAGGCCGTGCCCGTCGCGGCCGGCGATCACGTGCTGCACAGCGAGCGGACGGCGCTGGCCGTCCCGGTCGTCGTGCGCCTCGCGCGCTTCGTGAAGGTGCCGTACCGCGCCACTGTCCCGCTCACCCGCAAGGCCGTGTTCGCGCGCGACGGCGGCCGGTGCCTGTACTGCGGCGCGCCCGCGACGAGCCTGGACCACGTCGTGCCCAAGAGCCGCGGCGGGCCGCACACGTGGGAGAACGTCGTGTCGGCGTGCAGCCGCTGCAACCACGTCAAGGCCGACCGCGGCATCGCCGAGCTCGGCTGGCGCCTGCGGGCCACGCCGACCGCCCCCACCGGTGCGGCCTGGCGGGTCGTCGGCGCGCGGCGCGTCGACCCGCGCTGGCGGCCCTACCTCGACGGCGTGCCGCTCGACGACGACGTCCTCGACGAGCCGGCCTGACGCGCACGTCAGCGTCGCGTCCCCGGACATGATGAGCCGATGACCGCGCTGCACGACCTGTCCGCGCTCGAGCAGGCCGCCGCCGTCCGCGACGGCACGGTGTCGTCCGCCGAGCTCGTCGAGCACTGCGAGGCGCGCATCGCCGCCCACGACGCGACCGTCGGCGCCTTCGCACTGCTGACGCTGGACACCGCCCGGCGCCACGCGGACGACGCCGACGCTGCGGTCCGCGCGGGCGACCCGCTGCCACCGCTGCACGGCGTGCCCATCGGCATCAAGGACCTCAACCTCACCGCGGGGGTGCGCACCTCGTTCGGCTCGCCGGTGTTCGCGCAGCTCGTGCCCACCGTCTCCGACTCCGTCGTCGTGAAGCTCCGCGAGGCCGGGACGATCAGCCTCGGCAAGACGAGCACGCCCGAGCTCGGCCTGCCCTGCTACACCGAGCCGGAGGGCGCGCCGCCGGCCCGCACCCCGTGGGACCTGACCCGCTCGGCGGGCGGGTCGAGCGGCGGCGCGGCCACGGCGGTGGCGTCCGGGCTGCTGCCCTTCGCGCAGGGCAGCGACGGCGGCGGCTCGGTCCGCATCCCGGCGAGCGCCTGCGGGTTGTTCGGTCTCAAGCCGGCCCGCGGTCGGATCAGCAGCGGTCCGGTCACCGGCGACGTGACCGGGCTCGGGACGAACGGCCCGCTCGCGCGCACCGTCCGCGACGCCGCCGCGCTGCTGGACGCCATGGCGGGTCCGGTGCCGGGCGACCCGCACTGGGCGCCGCCGCCCGCGCAGAGCTTCCTGTCGGCCTGCGACGAGGAGCCCGGGCGCCTGCGCATCGGCCGGTACTGCGAGAGCCCGCTGTCCGCCGGGCTCGACCCGCAGGTGCGTGCGGCGTACGAGCAGGCCTCGGCGCTGCTCGAGGAGCTCGGCCACGACGTCGAGGACGTCGCGTCGCCCTTCGGGTCCTCGCTCGTGCCGTCGTTCGAGACGGTCTGGTCGGTCAGCGCGGCGGGCGCCGTGGTCGACCCGGCGCGCGAGCACGAGCTGCGTCCGCTCACCCGGTGGCTGCGCGAGCGCGGCCGCTCGACGACCGCCCCGCAGGTCGTCGCTGCGGTGGTCGCGCTGCAGCAGGCCAGCCGCCGCGCGATCGCCGCGACGGCGGCCTACGACGTCGTGCTGACGCCGACCCTGGCGGGGCTGCCCGCGCCCGTCGGCTGGTTCCGCGACGCCGGCGACCCCCGGGCCGAGTTCGACCGGATGATCGGCTGGACGCCGTTCACCGCCGTCTACAACACCAGCGGGCAGCCGGCGGTCACCGTGCCGCTGCACGCGACGCCGGCCGGCCTGCCCGTCGGCGTGCAGCTCGTCGGCCGGCCCGCGGACGAGCTGACGCTGCTGCGGCTGTCGGCGCAGCTCGAGCGGGCCCGGCCCTGGCGCGACCGGCACCCGGACCTGTGGTGACCGCGACCGGCCTGCGCGCCCCCCGCCCGGACGAGGCCGTGCTGCTGGCCCGCTGGCGGTCGGAGCCCGCGTCGCCGTTCGAGGACTGGAGCGGTCCGCCTCCGCCGGGCCTCGAGGGCGTGGCGCCCGAGCCGCCGCAGCCCGGCGGTGGCGAGCTCGTGGTCGTCGACGAGCTCGACGTGCCGCTCGGGACCGTCACCTGGCGGCCCGTCACCTGGGGCCCGTCGGTCGGCTCGCAGTGCTTCGACATCGGCATCTCCCTGCGCCCCGCCGCACGCGGGCTCGGGCACGGCGCCCGCGCCCAGCGGCTGCTCGCCGACCACCTGTTCGCGACGACGGGTGTGCACCGGGTGCAGGCGACCACGGACGTCGAGAACCTGGCCGAGCAGGGGGCGCTGCGCCGCGCGGGCTTCTCGCGCGAGGGCGTGCTGCGCGGGGCGCAGTGGCGCGCCGGCGAGCACCGCTCGCTGCAGTGCTGGGCGCGGCTGCGGACGGACGCGTGAGCCCGCTGCGCAGGGGCAGGAGCGGCGCGTGACCCTCGCCCAGCTCGCCGCTGCCCACGGCGTCGCCACGTCGTACGAGGACTGGTCCGGCGCGTCGACGCCGGTGTCGGACGCCGCCGTCGTGTCCGCCCTGGCGGCGCTCGGCGTGCAGGCCGCCACCGACGACGCGATCGCCGCGGCGCTGGACGAGGCCGAGCAGGCGCCCTGGCGCCGCCTGGTCCCGCACACGGTCGTCGTCCGCGGCGGACGCGGCACCGTCGAGGTGCACCTGCCCGCCGACGGGGAGGTCGCGCTCGATCTGGTCACCGAGGACGGCAGCCGGACGACCGTCCCGCTGGCCGGCCCCGTCGTCGCCCGGTCCGACGGGCTCGTCCGCCGGGCGGTGCCGCTCGAGGACCTGCCGCTCGGCTGGCACGAGCTGCGCGCGAGCGCCGGCGACCGCAGCGACACGGCCACCGTCATCAGCGCGCCGACCAGGCTGGCGCTGCCCGCCGAGCGGGCCTGGGGCTGGATGGTGCAGCTCTACAGCCTGCGCAGCGCCCGGTCGTGGGCCATCGGCGACTACGCCGACCTGCGCACGGTCGTGGAGCGCAGCGCCGCCGACGGGGCGGGCGTCGTCCTGCTCAACCCGCTGCACGCCGAGACGCCGGTGCCGCCGCTCAACCCGTCGCCGTACTCGCCGTCGAGCCGGCGCTTCCGCTCCGCGCTGTACCTGCACGTCGAGGACGTCCCCGAGTACGCCGCCGCGCCCGACGACGTGCGCGCCGCGGTCGACGCCCTGCGTCCCGAGGCCGACCCCGAGCGGATCCCGCGCGACGCACCGTGGGAGGCCAAGCGAGCGGCCCTCGAGCTGCTCTGGCCGCTGCACCGCGAGCAGGACCTCGCCGCCTGGCGCGACGCGCAGGGACCGGCGCTCGAGGAGTTCGCCCTGTTCTGCGCGCTCGCCGAGCAGCACGGCGTCCCGTGGCAGTCGTGGCCGGAGGAGCTGCGGCGACCGGACGGCGCGGCGGTGCGCGAGGCCGCCCGCACCGCCGCCGACCGGGTCGCGTTCTGGTGCTGGGTGCAGCTGCTGGTCGACGAGCAGCTCGCCGGCCTCGGCCGCGACCTGGCGGTCGGTGTCGTGCACGACCTCGCGGTCGGCGTCGACGCCGGCGGGGCCGACGCCTGGGCCCTGCAGGACGCGCTGGCGCTGTCGACGACCGTCGGCGCGCCGCCCGACTCGTTCAACCAGCAGGGGCAGGACTGGGGACTGCCGCCCTGGCGGCCCGACCGCCTGGACGCCACCGGGTACCGGCCGTTCCGCGACGTCGTGCGCGGCGTCCTGCGGCACGCCGGCGGGCTGCGCATCGACCACGTCATGGGCCTGTTCCGGCTGTGGTGGGTGCCGCAGGGCTCGACCGCCGCGAACGGCACCTACGTCCACTACGACGCCGACGCGCTGCTCGCCGTGCTCGCGCTCGAGGCGCAGCGGGCCGGGGCGATCGTCGTTGGCGAGGACCTGGGCACCGTCGAGGACCGCGTCCGGGAGGCGCTGGACGCGACCGGTGTGCTCGGCAGCGCCGTCCTGTGGTTCGAGACCGAGGACGACGTGCACGTCCCGCCGCGCCAGTGGCGCGCCGCTACCCTCGCGACCGTCACCACCCACGACCTGCCGACGGCGGCCGGCTTCCTGGCCGAGGAGCAGGTCCGGGTGCGCGACGAGCTCGGCCAGCTCGGGGTCCCGGTCGAGGAGGAGCTCGCCACGGTCCGGCGCCAACGGGCGGCGCTGCTCGAGCTGCTCGAGGACGAGGGGCTGCTCGAGCAGTGCGACGGTGACGTGCCGCTCGCCATGCACGCGGCCCTCGTCGCGGCGCCCAGCCTGCTCGTCCTGGCGGCGTTCGGCGACGCCGTCGGTGACCTGCGGCAGCCGAACCTCCCCGGCACGGTCGACGAGTACCCGAACTGGCGGTTGCCCGTCGCAGACAGTGACGGCCGCTCGCTCGGGCTGGAGGAGCTGCTCGACCATCCCGGGGTGCGCAGGCTCACCAGCCTGCTCGGGCAGGGGGTCCCCCAGACGACGAAGGTGGTCCGATAGCGTGCGCACCGTGAAGAGCACTCCCGGCGCGACGGTGGCCCGTCCGCGCTCGACCTCGAGCCGCCTGCACGCGGGTCTCGTGCTGGCGGCCACGGCGGTCCTGCTCACCGCCTGCGGCGGCAACGACACCGCCGCCACGAACCACCTCGGCTACGAGGACGGCGCAGCGCCGCCGAGCGAGGGCCTCACCACCCTCGAGGCGGTCCTGCTCTACAGCATCGTCCCGCTCGTGATCCTGCTCGGCGTCGCCGCGCTCGTCTGGCTGCCCGGCATGGTGCGCAGCAGCCGCTACCGGCCCACGAAGGGCTGGAACGCCGCCCCCCTGTGGTTCGGCGGACCGGCCGACCCGGCCGCCGCCGTCGAGACCGCGCAGACCGGCGATCTGGTGAGGGGTGGCGCAAGTGGCAACTGGTGACGGGCTCACCCCGCGTCAGCAGGAGCGCATCGAGCAGGCCGTCGAGACCGCCCGGGAGCAGAACGGCCTCGACCTGTCGGTGCTCGTCGGTGACCTCGAGCTCGACGACCTGTCGCAGTTCCGTGCCGCGTGCGAGCGGCTGCACGCCGCCCTCGGCGAGCGCAGCCCCAGCGCCGTGCTCGTCGTGGTGGCGCCCGGCCAGCGGCGCGTCGAGGTCGTGACCGGTCCCGCCGTGCGGCGCCGGGTCCCCGACCGCGTCAGCGCCCTCGCGGTCCTGTCGATGACCAGCGCCTTCCGCGGCGGCGACCTCACCGGCGGCATCGTCGACGCGGTCCGCCAGGTCGCCGACGCCGCCGGTCGGCGCAAGAACCCCGCCCCCGCCGACGACCGCCGCAGCGTCATGGCCCGTCGCGCCGACAGCCTGCACGGCTCCCACGCCGACCCCGGCGCCCGCGCCGTCCACTAGCCCCGCCGCCCACTGCCGCCGCCGACTGCTGCTGCCCGCCGCCTGCTGCCGGCCGTCGCGGTAGCCGATCGCACCCGAGTGGCTGCTGCTGCGCCTCGGCCGGTCGGCGCGGCTTGGCTGCGATCGAGCCCGCTCGGCGAGCCGCACCCTGCCGGCGACGATCGGGCATGATCACGTCCGAATCGCTCGGCATCCGCCGGCCGCGTCGACGATCGGCATGATCACGTCCGACTCGCGCAGCATCTGCCGGCCGCGACGACGATCGGCATGATCACGTCCGACTCGCCCAGGATCTGCCGTATCCGTCGACCATTGGCATGATCACGCGCGAATCGCTCGGCGTTTCGGACGTGATCAAGCCACTGACGGGACACCGGTGCGAGCCACCTCTGCCGGCAAGCCCGCACGCCGGTGCCGAGACCTCCGGGTGGTGCCGGACCGCCGGTGCACGCCGGTGCGGGACCCCGGGTGGTGCCGGGCCCGCCGGTGCCCGCACGCCGGTGCCGGGACCCCGGGTGGTGCCGGCAAGCCGGTGCCCGCACGCCGGTGCCGGGACCCGGATGCCGGGCAGGCCGCCGGTGCCGAGCCGCCGGTGCCCGCACGCCGGTGCGCCGACCGGCGCGGCGCGGCCTGCCTCCCAGCCGACCGGAGCCCCGCAAGCCGCAGCGACGTCCGTCAGTCCGCGGCGGCGTCCCGCGCGCGGGCACGCAAGGCGCGCGCCACTCCGTCGCGGCCCTCGAGCAGCAGCCTGGCCAGCGCCGGGGGGACGTCGCCGGAGGCCAGGTAGGAGTCGGTGCGCTCGACGACGTCCGGGCTCACCAGCAGCGCCGGGTAGAGCCCGACCGCGACGTTCTGCGCGAACTCTCCCGCCCGCTGCTCCCACACCCGACCGACCGACGCGAAGTACTTCTCGACGTAGGGCTCGAGCAGCTCGAGCTGCTCCGGGGAGGCGAAGCCGGCGATGACCGCCCCGTGCACGGCGTTCGGCAGCGACTCGTCGTCGACGGCGAGCCGCCAGGCGTCGGCCTTGGCCTCGGGCGTCGGTCGCAGGGCGCGTGCCGTCGCCGCGTGGCGCTCGCCGGCCGACGTCGGGTCGCGCTCCAGCTCGGCGGCGATCGCGGCGTCGTCGGCCGCGCCGACCGAGACCAGCCGCGACAGCAGGTGCCAGCGCAGGTCGGTGTCGACCGCGAGCCCGGGCACCTCGGCGGAGCCGTCGAGCAGGCCGCCGAGCAGCGCGAGCTGCTCGTCCGACCGGGCGACCGAGCCGAGCGTCCGCATCCACGCCAGCTGGAAGTCGCTGCCCGGCTCGGCGGCGTGCACCGCCTGCAAGGCGGCCTCGGCGAGCTGCGCGCGTCCGGTGGGCGCCCACGCCGGGTCGGCGAACTGCGTGATGGCCGCCTGCACCTGGCGCAGGAGCGACTGCACGACCCCGATGTCGCTCTCGCCGCCGATGCCGGCCAGCACCGTGGCGACGTAGTCGCGCGCCGGCATCTCGGCGTCGCGCGTCATGTCCCAGGCGGCCGACCAGCACAGCGTGCGGGGGAGCGGGTCGGCGAAGTCACCGACGTGCTGCACGAGCGTTGCGAGCGACCGCTCGTCCAGGCGGATCTTGGCGTAGGTGAGGTCGTCGTCGTTGACCAGGACGAGGTCGGGCTGCGCCCGGCCGACGAGCCCGGGGACCTCGGTCTTGGCGCCCACGACGTCGAGCTCCTCCCGGGCGGTGCGCACGAGCCGTCCGTCCACCAGGTCGTAGAAGCCGACGGCGACGCGGTGCGAGCGCAGCGTCGGCCACTGCTCGGGCGCCTCCTGCAGCACGGAGAAGGCGGTCAGGGTGCCGTCGCCGTCGGTCTCGAAGCTCGGTCGGAGCGTGTTCACGCCGGCCGTCTCGAGCCACTCCGCCGACCAGTCGGTGAGCTCGCGGCCGCTGGAGCGCTCGAGCGCGCCGAGCAGGTCGGCGAGCACGGTGTTGCCGTACTCGTGCGCGGTGAAGTAGGTCTGCAGGGCCGACAGGAAGGCGTCCTGCCCGACCCAGGCCACGAGCTGCTTGAGCACCGAGGCGCCCTTGGCGTACGTGATGCCGTCGAAGTTCACCTTCACGGCCTCGATGTCGGCGATGTCCGCGGCGATCGGGTGGGTCGACGGCAGCTGGTCCTGCCGGTAGGCCCAGGTCTTCTCGGTGCTCGCGAAGGTCGTCCAGCCGCGCGTGTACCGGGTCGCCTCGACCTGGCACAGCACCGACATGTACGTCGCGAAGCTCTCGTTGAGCCACAGGTCGTCCCACCAGCGCATGGTCACGAGGTCGCCGAACCACATGTGCGCCATCTCGTGCAGCACCGTCTCGGCGCGCCGCTCGTACGCCGCGTCCGTGACCTTGGAGCGGAAGACGTAGTCCTCCAGGAAGGTCACCGCGCCGGCGTTCTCCATCGCGCCGGCGTTGAACTCCGGCACGAACAGCTGGTCGTACTTGCCGAACGGGTACCGGTAGCCGAACACCCGGTGGTAGAAGTCGAAGCCCTGCTTGGTGACGGTGAACAGGTCGTCCGGGTCGAGGTGCTGCACCAGCGAGCGGCGGCACCAGATGCCCAGCGGGATGCCGTCGTGCTCGTCGTGCACCGACGCGTACGGTCCGGCGATCAGGGCGGTGATGTAGGCCGACATCCGCGGCGTCTCCGCGAAGCGCCACCGCCCGGCCTCGCCCTCGGCCGGCCGCTCCTGCGCGACGCCGTTGCTCACCACGACCCAGTCGCGGGGCGCCTCGACCGTGAACCGGAAGACCGTCTTGAGGTCGGGCTGGTCGAAGCAGGCGAACATGCGGTGCGCGTCGAAGGTCTCGAACTGCGTGTAGAGGTAGACCGAGCCGTCGACGGGGTCGACGAAGCGGTGCAGCCCCTCGCCGCTGCGCATGTACGCGCCGTCGGCGACGACCCGCAGCTCGTTGTCGGCCGCGAGGGCCGGCAGCGCGATGCGGTTGCCGTCGAAGGCGGTGGCGGGGTCGAGCGGCTGGCCGTTCAGGACGAGCTCCGACACGGCCGGAGCGGTGAGGTCGATGTAGGTCGCGGCACCGGGCTCGGCGCAGGTGAAGCGGACGACGGTGCTGGTCCGGAACGTGCCCGCACCCGGTGCACCGCTGCCGTCGGTGAGGTCGAGGTCGACGTCGTACGACTGCACGGTCAGCAGCCGCGCCCGGGCGCTGGCCTCGTCGCGGTGCAGGTTGTTCTGGCTCACGGAGCGGAGACCCTTCTTCGCCGATCAGGGCGGTCATCCTCCCACGCGGCACCGACAGGGACGGACCGCCGCTGTCGCCGGGAGGTGGCGCGTGCGAGCCTGGCGGCATGGCTTCCGACGACACGACCGCAGTCGACTTCTGGTTCGACCCGCTCTGCCCCTGGGCTTGGATCACCTCCCGGTGGATGCTCGAGGTCGAGCAGGTGCGTCCGGTGCAGGTCTCCTGGCACGTGATGAGCCTCGCCGTCCTCAACGAGGGCCGCGAGCTGCCTGAGCAGTACGTCGAGATGATGAAGCTCGGCTGGGGCCCGGTGCGCGTGTGCATCGCCGCCGAGCAGGCCGGCCACGACCTGCTCGCGCTGTACACCGCCTACGGCGAGCGCATCCACCACGAGAAGGTGGAGCTGAGCGACCCCTCGCTGCACACCTCGGCGCTCGAGGCCGCGGGCCTGCCGGTCGAGCTGGCCCAGGCGGCGACGGACTCCTCCTTCGACACCGCGTTGAAGGAAAGCCACCACCGGGGCATGGACCCCGTCGGCATGGACGTCGGCACGCCCGTCGTGCACGTCGAGGGCGTCGCCTTCTTCGGCCCCGTGCTCTCCCGCATCCCGCGCGGTGAGCAGGCCGGTTCGGTGTGGGACGGCGCGCGCCTGCTCGCCGCGTTCCCGCACTTCTACGAGCTGAAGCGGACCCGCACCGAGGGCCCCGAGTTCGACTGACCCGCCCACGACGGACGAGAGGACGGCCATGACCGTGCAGGGAACGCCCGTGCAGGACGTCCCGGACGTCCTGGTGAAGGACGCCTTCTTCGTCGGCGGGCAGTGGGTGAGCGCCCAGGGGCGGGACGCGCTGACCGTCGTCGACCCGGCCACCGAGCAGCCCTTCGCCACCGTGCCGGCCGGGACGGCGCAGGACGTCGACGCGGCGGTCGCCGCAGCCCGGGCCGCGTTCGCAGGATGGGCGTCCCGTTCGCCGGCGGACCGCGCAGCGGTCCTGTCTGCTGCCGCCGACGCGCTCGAGGCCCGCACGGACGAGGTCGCGCTGCTCATCTCCCGCGAGATGGGGACGCCGCTCGCGTTCAGCCGGGCGGTGCAGGTCGGCAACCCGGTGCGGGTGCTGCGGTCGTACGCCGAGATCCTCGTGACGTACGCCTTCGAGGAGCAGATCGCCAACTCGCTGGTCGTGCGCGAGCCGATCGGCGTCGTCGCCGCGATCACGCCGTGGAACTACCCCCTGCACCAGGTGGTCGCCAAGGTGGCCGCCGCGCTGGCCGCCGGGTGCACCGTGGTGCTCAAGCCGTCGGAGGTCGCGCCGCTGTCCGCGTTCGCGCTGGCGGACGTGCTTGCCGAGGTGGGGCTCCCGGCCGGCGCCTTCAACCTCGTGACGGGCCTCGGGCAAGTGGTCGGCGAGGCCCTCGCGGCGCACCAGGACGTCGACATGGTCTCGTTCACCGGGTCGACGGCGGCCGGCAAGCGGGTGATGGCGGTCGGCGCCGAGACGGTCAAGAAGGTCTCGCTCGAGCTCGGGGGCAAGAGCGCGTTCGTGGTGCTCGACGACGCCGACCTCGCCAAGGCCGTGAAGGTGGGGCTCGCCAACTGCTTCATCAACGGCGGGCAGACTTGCACCGCCTGGACGCGGATGCTGGTGCCGGCCGCGCAGTACGAGCAGGCGCTCGAGCTGCTGGCCGCCGGTGCGGCGAAGTACCCGGTGGGAGCGCCCACTGCGGAGGGGACGCGCGTGGGTCCGCTCGCGAGCGCAGCGCAGTACGACAAGGTGGTCGGCTTCCTCGAGCAGGCGGTGGCCGACGGCGCGCGCGTCGTGGCGGGAGGACCGGAGCGTCCCGAGGGGCACGAGCAGGGGTACTACGTGCGTCCGACCGTCCTCGCCGACGTCGCGCCCGGTTCGCGGGTGGAGCAGGAGGAGGTCTTCGGGCCGGTGCTCGCCGTGCTGCCGTACGAGACCGAGGACGAGGCGGTCGCGATCGCCAACGGGACGCCGTACGGCCTGGCGGGCGGGGTCTTCTCCGCCGACCAGGAGCGCGCGGTCGGGTTCGCCCGGCGCATGCGGACGGGGATGGTCGACGTCAACGGGGGCCGCTTCAACCCGCTCGCCCCGTTCGGCGGGTACCGGCAGAGCGGGAACGGGCGCGAGCTGGGGGAGTACGGGCTCGAGGAGTTCCTCGAGGTCAAGTCCCTCCAGCTGTAGGGCGGGGCTTGGGGGTGGGCGCTGGGCCGGCGCCCGCGCACGGGGGTCCTCCGGCGCTGTTCGGCGGCTCCGCGGGACGAGGCGTTTGACGCCGTCCGCTCGACGTCGTACTGTCCTCTCTCGCACCCGGAGCACCGGACACCGAGCGGTACGAGTCGCTGGTGGACGGTTCGGG